>NZ_LR962863.1:945841-1261121 GCF_900458895.1 Staphylococcus schleiferi | reverse complement strand
AAAATCTCAGAACCATAACCTAAAAGCTCGTGATCTAACTGATAGCGCGTCACTTGTTGATATAAAAAGCTGAGGTCGTCATATTTACAAAAATCATGTAAAATACCTGCTAATTCCGCTTTTTCTTTATCCCCTTCATAAATATCTGCTAATTTAACAGCTGTTTCTGCAACACGCATTGAATGTTCAAATCTTTTTTTAGGTAACTTTTGCTTAACCAATTCAATTGCAAACGCTTGATCCATATAACCCCTCCTTGAAAATATACTGTTCGACATTTAACGGTACCCACATATGAATCGTTCTGTTTTGTTGACAACGTTCACGAATTTCAGTTGAGCTGATTTCGATATTAGGAATATTAATCGGTTGAATAGATTCTGACTGTGATTGGATTGGATAGCCTCTATTAACAACAATAAAAGTAACGATTTTCTTTAATTCCTCAATTTTATACCACTTGTCTAATTGTTCATATTGGTCAGTGCCAATAACAAAATAGAGTTGCGCGTCTGGCGCTTCATTTTTAATTGCGACTAATGTATCGTAAGTATAACTTTGTCCTTTACGATGTATTTCGTCTAAACGAAGTGTGCCAAATCCCAGATTTTGAATGACAAGTTCGACCATTTTTATACGATGTTTGACATCAATTAAACCGCTCGGTGTCTTTAAAGGAGACATGTAACTCGGTATAAAATAGAACGCATCCGGTCTAATCTGGTCATTTACCTCACTCGCAACCATCTCGTGACCACTGTGAATTGGATTAAACTGTCCCCCATAAATAACGATTTTTTTCATATTAAGGGAGTTCAATCGTTTTATTTTCTTTAGATTCCTTATAAAGAACAATCATAGATCCAATCAGTTGAACCAATTCACTTTGAGTTTCATTTGCTATCGTTTCTGCAAGTGTGGCCTTATCTTCTAAATTATTTTGTAAAATATGAATTTTAATTAATTCTCGTTTTTCAAGAATATCTTTAATTTGAATAATCATATTTTCATTTATACCTGATTTTCCAATTTGAAATGTAGGATCAACATGATGTGCTTGACTCCTTAAAAATCTCTTTTGTTTTCCTGTTAACGCCATAATAGCCTCCTTATTAATTCGTTTCATTTAATTTGTTTAGTACAGATTGTCTCATTTCTGAAATATTACTATCTAGGCCTGTCCAAATTTTAAAGCTTTCTGCGCCTTGAAAAACAAACATATCCAAACCATTATATATCGTATACCCTTTTTGAGCAGCTTGTTTTAAAAATGATGTTTGCAAAGGGTTATAAACGATGTCGCATACAAGTGCGCTAGGCTTTAACTTTTGAAAAGTAATGATACTATCAGTAGATTGATTCATGCCTACTGGCGTTGTATTGATAATAATATCAAACGTCTCTAATAGAGGATGAACCTCATCTAAACTATACTTAAGCACATTAAATTTCCAACTGTCAAAGCGTGCCATTGTCCTATTAGCAACTGTAATTGGATGTTTGCATACTTTTTTTAATGCATAAGCGATTCCCTTGCTTGCCCCTCCTGCACCTAAGATAAGGATTTGTGCGTCACTTAAATCTCCATATTTTGATTGCAATCCTTTAACAAAGCCGAGGCCATCAGTATTGTGTCCAATCCACTGATTATTGATAATTCGAACAGTGTTCACCGCACCAATTGCTTGCGCCTCTTCAGTAAGTGAATCTAAAAAAGGGATGATACGCTCTTTATGAGGAATAGTGACATTAAAACCATCTAAATCTCTTTCGGAAATGATATCTTTAATATGATGAAAATCCTGTTCTGGAATATTTAGTGCTTCATATTGATCGTTTAAATTTAAACTTTTAAAATTTGTCTGATGCATGATGGGTGATAAAGAATGATCGATTGGATGCCCGATAACTGCAAATTTCATACATGCTCACTCCTTACATAATGGAAGGTCTTAATGTCACTTCAACATTTTTAGGAACCGTCACATCTAACTCTGCACCAGCGTCAACGGTAACGAAGCCTAAACCAGAAATCATGATGTCTTTTTTCTCATTTCCTGTATTCAAATGAATCGTATTGAGTAGTTCAAAATCAAAGTCTTGAGGTTGGGACGGTGGTGTTAATAATGAACCAAGTTGAGTTTTCCATAATTGATCAGCTTTTTCTAGCTTAGTTCTGTGGATGTGAAGCTCGTTAGAAAAATAACAAACTAGAGGCCGTTTTCCTCCTTTTAAATAATCAACACGAGCCAGTCCCCCAATAAACAAGCTTTGTAATTCATTGAGTTGATAAACGCGCTGTTTAATTTCTTTTTTAGGCATAATGATATTGAGTTCTTTTGTCGTTACAAAATGTGTCATTTGATGTGCCTGTATAATACCTGGTGTATCATACATGTCACTTTGATCATCAATTGGGATATCTATCATATCAAGCGTTGTACCTGGTACTTTTGATGTCGTGACTACATCTTTTTCTCCTACGCTTTGTTCTATTAAGCGATTAATCAATGTCGATTTCCCCACATTTGTTGTGCCAACAATATACACGTCTTGCCCGTCACGATGCTTTTCAATCGTTTGGAGAAGTTCATCAATACCGAACCCTTTATGCGCAGAAATGAGACATACATCTTCAGGATATAAGCCATAATTTTTAGCAGATTTTCGTAACCACTCCGTTACACGACGCTTATTAATTTGTTTTGGTAATAAATCAACTTTATTCGCTGCTAAAATAATTTTTTTATTTCCTACAATTCTTTTAATTGCATTAATAAACGAACCTTCAAAATCAAACACATCTACTAAATTAACTACAATTCCAGGTTTGTTCGATAAGCTATTCAATAATTCAAGAAAATCTTCACTATCCATACCGACATCTTGAACCTCATTGTAGTTCTTTAAGCGGAAACAACGTCGACAAATGACGTCTTCTTTTCCCATGCTTGCTTTTGGGACGTAACCAGGTTTTTGAGGGTCAGTCGATTGTAAGACTGCACCACAACCGATACACTTTAAAGTTTCAGTCAATTAAGATTCCTCCCATTTAATATAACCTTTTCGCTTGAAATGATTTAATAAGCGTCTCTCTAATAGCCGGTTAAACTTAGTGATAAATCCATCTGAATTTTTAACTGGGACAACCATAATTGTATACAAACCACTGCGATTCCCACCAAATACATCTGTTAACATTTGATCTCCAATGACAACAACCGCATCTTTCTCTAATCCCATTTGATGTGTTGCACGTCTTAGAGATTTTCCACGTGGCTTTTTAGCTTTAAAAATATAATCTACATTTAAGTTTTGGCAAAAAGATTTCACTCTTTTTTCATTATTATTAGAAACAATTGTTACTTTCATATTTCTATCTTCAAGGCCTTTAAACCATTCCTGAACTTTAGGTGTGGGATCTGCTTCATCCCAACCTACTAATGTATTATCTAAATCTGTAATGACACCTTTAATATTTAATGCGTGTAATTGGTCAAAGTCGATTTCATGAATTGATTTGACATATTGGTTAGGCAAAAATAATCGCTTGATAATACCCATTATAATCCTCCATTTTAAAATACTTCATTCGTAGTATTATAACACAATATCTTCTTAAAAGCGCTTTGTTTATAATTCTTTGACTAATTCACTAACCATTTTACTTGAAGACTGTGAGGCTACTTTTAAAAATGCTTCAAAAGTCATTCCGGCTTCTTCATCTGCTAAATCAGATATTGCGCGTGTGATAATAAATGGCGTATTAAATTGGAAACAAGTTTGAGCAATGGCTGCAGCTTCCATTTCAGCTGCTAAAGCATGTGGGAATGAAGCTAAAATTGTTTGACGTTGCGCGTTGGTACCAATAAAGCTATCTCCCGATACAATAAGGCCTTCTTTACCATTTTGGCTTAAAGATTTTAAAACTTTATCTACTTTTTTAAATAATTCTTGATCCGCTTTGTACGTTGCTGGCATGCCAGGTATTTGCCCTATTTCATATCCAAAAGCGCGAGCATCAGCATCATGATATGCCACTTCTGAACTAATGACGACATCCCCTAATGACAAGCCAGGTTGAAGTGCACCTGCTGATCCAGTATTTATAATATACGATGGTTTAAATTCGTTGATTAATAATGCCGTTGAGATAGCAACATTGACTTTACCAATTCCGCTTTGTGTTAAAATAATCTCTTTGTCATTTAATAAGCCTTTATAGAAAACCGTATGTGCGATTTTAATCTCTTCTAACGCCACCATCTGAGATTTTAAAATTTCTATTTCTTCTTCCATAGCACCAATAATGCCAATCATAATATTGCCTCCTGTTACATATATTGAATTATTACTATTTAATCGATTAAATGTATGATTTTAAATATAAATGTTTAAGTCGTTTATAAAAGATTAGAATGTCGCTTAGTTTACACTATTGTCATTAATGTAAGAAGTAAAGTGCCATTAACGCAAAACAAGAAATACACACCTTTAAAACACAACACCCTAACCTATCCTTATACACTTCCAATACCTTACCTTTGCTATTTTATCATACTTAGACCAACAACTTCATAATAAAAAATGGGAGCGGGACAGAAATCAAAATGATTTCGTCGTCCCGCCCCGGCAAGGATGAGTAGGACTGTTTGAACATAAATATATAAAAAAACAGGATGGCATTTGTCATCCTGTTAACACTTGTTTGCAAAGATTGTATTAAAATCATCGCATCTTAATTCTGAACTATTTTCTTATAACCTCATATTTTAAATCGTATCTTATTGATTCCATAAAGCTGCTAAACCTTGTAAAGAGAAAAATCCTGTAAAAATTGTAACGACAACTGCTACAATTCCAAATATAAGCATCCAAGTTGGGTGCTTGTAGTCACCTACGATTCGTTTATTTTTTGAAGCAATCAAAATTGTTCCCAATACGATAGGAAGAATTAATCCATTGAGCGCACCTGCAATAATCAGTAATTTTACAGGTTTACCAATAAACAAGAATATTAGAGTAGAAATAACTATGAAGGCTACAACAACATAGTTATCATAAGTTTTAATTTTATGATGTAATGTTTTTATGAAAGTTGTACTTGTATATGCAGATCCAATAACAGATGACATTGCAGCAGCAAAGAGAACAACACCGAAAATATTTTTTCCAATCGGTCCTACTGCATGTTCAAAAACTGAAGCTGGTGGATTATCTGGATTCAATGTCACACCAGTAACAACGACACCTAAGACAGCTAAAAACAAGAGTGCTCTCATTACACCCGTTGTGAGAATACCTGTTATTGCTGAACGGTTCACAAAAGGTAAATAATTTTGTCCTTTAATACCTGCATCTAATATTCGATGTGCACCAGCAAATGTAATGTAACCCCCAACAGTGCCCCCGACCAAAGTAATGATAGGTAATACCAGTGATGAAGGATTTTCTGGTAAAATCATATGTTTTGCTGCATCAAGATAAGGCGGATGAGACTGCACCATGACATATGCAACAGTTGCAATCATCACGACACCTAATATCATTGTCACAACGTCCATAATCTTTTGACCATTTTTAGAGATGAACACTAATATAGCGATAGCAGCTGTAATCGCTGAGCCTACTCTAACATCGAGTCCAAAAATAGCATTAAGTCCTAATCCAGCACCAGCAATGTTTCCAATGTTAAATGCTAATCCCCCTATAGCAATTAAAATTGAGATGAAAGTTCCTAATCCCTTAATCACTTCATTCGCAATTTCTTGGCCACGATAACCAGTCACAACAAGGATACGCCAAATATTAATTTGTGCACCAATGTCTATAATGATAGAGAGCAATATTGCAAAAGCGAAACTAGCCATAAATTGTTGTGTAAATACAGCAGTTTGCGTTAAAAAGGCTGGTCCAATTGCAGAAGTAGCCATTAAAAATACAGAGCCTAACAATAGCCTCTTATGTGTTTTTGTGAATTGAAAACTTTCATTATTCTCAATTTGATTTGGATTTTTTTTCATTTATTAACCCCCTAATGTACGGATATCAACATTTTCTTCTGATAGATGCGATCGAATTTGTTTAACGAATTCCAGTGCATGTGCTCCGTCTCCATGTACACAAATAGTATCTGCTTTGATATCTATCATTTCACCTGAAATCGTTTTTACAGTACCTTCTTTAACCATTTGTAAAACTTGTTCAATTGCTTCATGCGAATCTTCAATGACGGCTCCTTCCTTTTTACGACTCACTAATTGGCCATCATTTTCATATCTGCGATCAGCAAAAACTTCAGAAGCCACATTTAATCCTTGCTTTCTTCCCTCATCAATCAAAATAGAATTAGAAAGACCCATTAAATATAATTTAGGGTCTATTTCATAGATTGCAGAGGCAATCGCCTTAGCGATTTCTGCATCTCTAGAAGCCATTTGATATAAGGCCCCGTGCGGTTTCACATGATTGAGTTTGACGCCTTGAATGTCACAAAATGCTTTTAAGGCACCGACTTGATAGACTACCATATTAAAAATTTCCTTTAATGACATGTCTAAGTTTCGGCGACCAAAACCTTGTAAGTCAGGAAAACCTGGATGTGCCCCAACACCCACATGATTTTGTTTGGCAAGTTTAACTGTTTCTGCCATTACATTTTCATCACCTGCGTGAAACCCACATGCAATATTTGCAGATGTTATCAATGGTATGACAGACTGGTCGTTACCAATTTTATAATTACCGAAACTTTCACCTAAATCACAGTTTAAGTCAATTTTCATTTTCAGTGACCTCCTTAAAAATGTTGTGACGATCTAAAAATTTAATATCTACTTCTTTCGCATCACCTTCAAAATATGGCGGATACGAAAGTAAAGCATACAAGAAGTCTGCAGTCGTTTTAAAACCGTCTATAACGAGTTCATCTAATGTCACTTTTAATTTTTCTATCGCATGTTGTCTAAATTCACCTTTAACGATGACTTTAGCTACCAGTGAATCATAATATGAAGATACAGTATAACCGCTGTATAAAAGCGAGTCAACTCGTATATTGAAGCCATGAGGGAAATGAAGGCGTTGAACTGTACCCGGTGTCGGACGGAAGCCTTTTTCAGGATCTTCAGCATTAATTCGTGCTTCTATGACATGACCTTTAAAAGAAATATCTTCCTGTTTTAAATCGAGTTGACCGTTCTTCATGATTAATAATTGTTGACGAACTAGATCAATATCCGTACGCATTTCAGTCACTGTATGCTCGACTTGAATTCGTGCATTCATTTCAATAAAGTAATAAGCGTCTTCTGTAACAAGAAACTCAATCGTTCCTGCACTTCTATATTGAGCTGCTCGAGCGACTTTGACAGCATCATTACAAATCTTTTCTCTTTTTTCATCACTTAAAGCGCTACATGGCGATTCTTCAATCAGTTTTTGGTTTTTTCTTTGTACAGAGCAATCTCTCTCACCTAAATGGATATACTGTCCTTGTCCGTCACCCAAAACTTGAACTTCAACATGTTTTGCTACAGGGATAAATGCCTCAACATAAACACGATCATCATTAAAATATTTATTACCTTCACTTTTGGCTTCTTTAAATGCGCGTTCTAATTGAGATTCGTCTTTAACAATGCGAATGCCTTTACCGCCTCCGCCACTCGCCGCTTTAATAACAAGTGGATAGCCAATCTCTTCTGCAAGTTTTTCAATTTCTTCGATATCCTCTACAGATGATTTTGACCCGGGAATGACTGGTACGCCTGCTTGGTCAACGGTTTGTCTCGCAGTAATTTTATCTCCCATTAATTTCATCGTTTCTTTAGTAGGGCCAATAAAATAGAGGCCTTCGCTTTCTACTTTTTCAGCAAAAACTGGGCTTTCAGATAAGAAACCATAACCTGGATGAATTGCATTTGCATTTGTAATTTCTGCAGCTGACAAGATTTTACGAATATGCAAATAACTATCAAGTGGATTAGGCTGTCCGATACAGACGGCGTCATCAGCGAGTTTGACATGCAAACTATCTTCATCGCCAACGGCATAAATCGCGACAGACTCCATACCCATTTCTCTAAGCGCTCTTATAATCCGGACCGCTATTTCTCCTCTATTTGCAACTAGTACACGATACATGCTTTCACCCCCATTATTTTAAAGTTACAATTACTTGATTAAATTCTACATTCTCACCGTGGCCAATTAAGATTTCTTGGATTTCTCCAGATTCATCAGCTGTAACTTCATTCATCACTTTCATTGCTTCAATGTAGCCGATAATATCACCTTTATTGACTTTGTCGCCAACTTTAATAACGGGTTTAGTTAATTCTTTTTCATCTTGCAAATAGAAAGTTCCAATCATTTGTGAGCGAATCGCTTTTGATTCATTTTCTTCTTGCTTTTGCGCATTCTCATTTGTGTTTTGAGGTACTGGTGATGGAGAAGCATCAAATTGCTCAGATGATTGACCGTTTGTATTTGTAAACAAGTCCAATTCAAGTTCAATGTCATCATCTTTATATTTAAAGTGTTTTGCACCGTAATGATTTAACAGATTTAATGTTTGTTCGATTTGTTTTAAGTCCATGGTAATTGATCTCCTTTAAGAACGGTTTTAATTTTTTGCTGCGTAGGTCGAATGTTTTTCAAGAAACGCTGCGGTTGTTTACGAATTTTAGCTTTTGCGTCATCAAGCTTACGTCGCTTTCTCGCTAAGATTTCGTTCGCTTCGTTAAATGTAATCCATTCAAATTTTATTGTTTCTCCAGGCTGTTTTTGTGCAATATCAACGATGTCACAATCAATGACAGTACCAATTTTTGTGTACCCGCCAACCGTCTGTCTGTCATTTAATAAAATAATTGGATTGCCATCTTTAGGCACTTGAACACTACCTAATGCAACAGGTTCAGAAATAATATCGGCACTTTGGAAAGGTTGTATCGATTGCCCTTTTAAACGATAGCCCATCCGGTCTGAACTTTCTGAAATTTTGAATTCAAACTGCTCGATTTCCTTAATAGTTCGTCTTGTAAAAGATTCAAGTTGTGGTCCATCCATGATGCCAATCGGTAAGTGTTTTGCTCTATTAAAACTAGAATAGTCACTAGAACGCCCGATTAAACTGAGATCTATAAAGCCTGGCTTTGTTTTTAAAATATCATTTTCTTTTAATTGACGCCCTTTATAGCCACCAATTCGTGTCCGCGTATGTGTAGAATAGCTTCCTTCTACTTTTGGGATATCTAATATTTCAGCAAACCCAATATAGCCTCGCATTCCTTTTTCTACTTTTCCTACATCAAGTATGTCGCCCTTTTCTACCTTAATCACTGTTTGGTGAGGGATAGGCTCGTTATTTAGAGTAGCTGAAAATTGTGCCCCTGTTAATGCCATTAAATTTCTTCTTAAGAACTTGATTTTAGGTCCAATCATAGTCACTTCAAGTGCGGGTTGGTTTTCCGTTTCTAATAAAGTATTTAATATTTCATAACTCGGCCGATCTAGTACACCAGCAGGTGAATACCCTTCAAACTGATGATGATAACGTCCCATATCTTGAACTGTGGTAAATAATCCGGGCTTTAATATTTTAATCGACATCTTCAATCATCACCCATTCATCATAATCTAGCTGATTTTTTTGTATATATTTTTGTACATGCAAGAATTCTTCCTCATTAATGGAATAAAATTTTATCTTATCTCCCGGTTTATACAGTATTTTAGGATTTCTATGAGGATTAAAAACATCAATAGGTGTTCTACCTATAATCTGCCATCCACCAGGAGAATCTGATGGATATAGACCTGTTTGATTATTTGCAATACCCACTGATCCCGCTTTTATTTTAATTCTTGGCTCTTCTTTTCTTGGTGTATGGAGCTTCTCGTTCAAGCCTCCTAAAAACGGAAAGCCTGGCATAAAGCCGATCATATAAACGAGATAAAATGCTTCAGTATGATATTGAATCACTTGTTCGATTGATAATTGGTTATGGGCGGCAACGACGTCAAGGTCAGGTCCCCATTTCCCTCCATATAGCACAGGCAAATTAATAATTCTTCGCTGTCCTTGTGTGTTATGTTCATGATTATATTTCAGTTGATTGAGTTCAAGTTCTTCAACTAATGTTTCAAAATTAACACGTATGCCATCAAAATAAACTAAAATTGCTCGATAAGACGGTACAACTTCTTGTATATATGGATGGTGTTTTGAACGAAGATAATCTACAACAAAATTAACATTTTCAAAGACATCTTCACTTATTTCGGATTTAAAATAAATCATGAACGATTGCTCACTGATTTGACGAAAATTCAATTAAAGCCCCCCTTATAAAAACCCTTACATATTTACATTTTATCATTTTGTAAAAGTGCATCGCAATGAAGCGTTGTATTAAAAAATAGCTACAAAGCGTTGTTATGCAAATTTAATTAAATAAATTTATTTTTAAAGTTTTTAATTCAAAAAAAGAAACGGTGATAAAACCATACACCGAATCAAAAAAAACAAGTTTATGTAAATGAATCACTAAGGTGAGATTGAGGACATTGGTTCACTTCAAAATTCTAAAAGAGCGACTCAGATGCCAATGCCCTACTTGTTATATTCATCTAAGTTTATTTAATATCTATAATTTTAACGTTCATTTCTCCACCATTTGGAAGAGGAACGCGCACTTCTTCATTTAATTGCTTACCAATTAAAGCTTGAGCCATTGGAGATTCATTAGAAATTTTACCATTAAATGCATCTGATTCCGCCGATCCTACAATTTGGTAACTTTCTTCTTCATCCCCAGGAAGTTCAACAAAAGTTACAGTTTTACCAATTTGTACAGCATGATTATCGCCTGTATCTTCAATAATCAAAGCATGACGAAGCATTGTCTCAATACGTTGAATATCTTGTTCGATAAAACCTTGTTCGTCTTTAGCTGCATCGTACTCAGAGTTCTCAGATAAATCACCAAAACTACGCGCAACTTTGATTTTTTCAACGACTTCAGGACGTTTTACTGTTTTTAATTCTTCGAGTTCTTGTTCTAACTTTTCAAATCCTTCTTGCGTCATTGGATATTGTTTTTGGTTTTCCATTTTACATCTTCCTTTTACATATATTTAATCTTGTTTACGAACGAGCGCTTGAATTTTCGTTGTCATGATATCAATCGCAACTTTATTAGAACCACCTTCAGGTATAATGATATCAGCAAACTTTTTCGTCGGCTCAATAAACTGATTATGCATTGGTCTCACGACATTGAGATATTGCTCGATTACAGAATTCATCGTACGTCCTCGCTCTTCAGTATCTCTAATTAAGCGGCGTAAAATTCTCAAATCCGCATCTGTGTCGACAAAAATTTTCACATCCATCATATCACGTAGTTCTTTGTTTTCAAGCGCAAATATACCTTCTACGATAATAACATCTTTAGGTTGAAATGCAATTGTTTTATCACTACGTGTATGTTTCGTATAGTCATAAGTCGGTACTTCGACACTTTGTCCCGACTGCAACGCTTTTAAATTTTGAATTAATAAATCATTATCAAATGCAAATGGATGATCATAATTTGTTTGTAATCGCTGTTCAAAAGTGAGATGTGACTGATCTTTATAATAGTAATCTTGTTCCATCAGCGCAACACTGTGGCCCTCTAAATTGTTCATTATTTCGTTTGTCACAGAAGTTTTTCCTGAACCTGATCCTCCAGCAATACCGATTATCGTTGTTGCCATGCTTTAAACTTCCTTTCTCATCATGTTGTTAGGATAAATTGGCTGGTCTACTTTGATTTGTATAATTTGTAATGGATGACGCGCAGCATCAAGTTCATTACCTTCTTCATCATAGATTTTATCTATAATTTGTGAAAAAGTTTGAATTTCTGGACCAAAAAATTCAATTTCTTGACCTGGCTTAAAGTGATTTCTTTGTTGGATCGTAGCGATTTGACTTTTTTCATCATAATCAAGAACTAACCCGACGAAATCAAAGGGTGCTTTTTTAGAAGATTCATTGCCGAACATTTGCTCTTCATAACCCGGCGTTCCTTTAAAGAATGCAGGTGCAGTATCGCGGTTTGCACACTTATCTAATTCAAAAAGCCATTCTGGTTTTATTTTGAAATTCTCTGGATCTTCTGCATAAGCATCAATAACTTTTCTATATACAGAAACAACAGTCGCTATATAATGAATCGATTTCATTCTACCTTCAATTTTTAATGAATCAATACCTAAATCCATCATGTTTGGAATCGATTCAATCAGTTTTAAATCTCTTGGACTCATCGCAAAAGGTGTTGCTTGTCCTTTTTCATCATAATAGACATCTAATTCACCGTTTTGATCGACAGTCAACAAATCATAATCCCAGCGACAACTTTGACAACATCCACCGCGATTGGAATCACGTGCAGTCATGTGATTACTTAATGTACAACGACCTGAATAAGCGATACACATAGCGCCATGAATAAAGGCCTCGATTTCAATATCGACTTTATCCTTAATCTCTTTCATTTCCATTGCGCCTGTTTCACGGGCTAATACGACACGGTCTAATCCCTCTTCTTTCCAGTATTCAACCGCTTTATAATTACTTAATGATTGTTGTGTTGAAAGATGGATTTCTAGTTTTGGTGCCACACTTTTACAAGTTTCTATAATGAGTGGATCTGCTACAATGATTCCTGTAGCACCTGTTGATTCAAGTTGTTGTAAATATTCTTCAAGACCTTCTATATTTTCGTCATGAGCAATAATATTAGTTGTAATATAAACTTTTGCCCCGTATTGATTTGCAAATTCAACACCTTCACGAATTTCATCAATTGTAAAATTATCAGCATTTGAACGCAAACCATATTCTTGGCCACCTATAAAAACAGCATCTGCACCATAGTGAATTGCAATTTTTAATTTTTCTAGATTACCAGCTGGAGCAAGTAATTCAGGTTTTTTTAATTTAGGTTTTGAACCTGATTTAACTTCTTCAAGTACCTTCATCTTTAATCTCTCCCATAAATTAGTAGACTGTTTGCTTGTAATAAAAACCTTCATCAAATGGTCGGTGCTCAGGCTGAATTTCCTCAATTGGCTCTACAAGCATAAATTTTTCATCATCATACGCTTCTGGATCTTCGTTGTATAAATCAATAGCTTCTCGATATTGTTGTGTCACAGTATTGATATAGGCTTCATCATGTAACACACCATCAATTTTAAAACTATCAATACCTGCTTCAAATAGTGGCTCTAATTCTTCGATTAAGCAAATATCGTTCGGTGACATTATATGTGTGCCATTGTAATCTTCAAAAACAGGATACTTATTCTCACGTTCTTCATCGTAAAGTAAAAGTTGCACATCATCTGCGATATTTTGGCGCTCTATTTTCATTTGTCTCTCTTGGAATGTGTAATAATTGCCTAAAAGCATACGCTTAGATTGGAACATACATGTCATTCCATGAACTTGCACTTCTATTTCAACATCACTATTTTCCTTAATATTGATGATTTCTTCAAGACTCAATTCTCTAGCTAATACGGCTCTTTTAGCGCCTCTTTTCCCCCAATAGTTACATTGAAAATGGTTCGTGACCAATGTTTCTGCATTCCAGTTCAAAGGGATTGGTTCGGCTTGCTGTTTAACAATCATCACGACAGCAGGATCACCGAAAATAATGCGATCCACTCTAATTTCATGCAAAAATTCAATATAATCTTCAAGTGCAGGAATATGATAATTATGGAAAATGCCATTTACAGCTGCATATGCTTTTTTCCCTGCCGCATGAATGATATTGACGGCTTCACGCATCGCATCACGATTAAATTCACCAGCCAGACGCAAACCAAATTTTTCTTCTCCGATTACGAAGGAGTCTGCCCCTTTATCAATAAGTGTCTTTATATGTTCGATTGATTTCGGCGTCACTAATAATTCAGTCATTTTTACTCTCCTTTATTGAAATGGCTAAACCATCATCCATGTGAACAAAATTGGTTGAGTAGTCTTCTCTTTGACTCAACCATGCATTATATTTTTGTACTTTTTTAACCATTTGTTTAACATTTCGACTCTTTACTACATCAATATTGGCAACAAAACCATGATATAAAACATTATCTGTTATAATAACACCTTTTTCACGAAGCAGTGGACTATAAATCTCAAAAAATCGTTGGGATTGCGCTTTCGCTGCATCTATAAAAATCATGTCATAACTTTGATCATTTACAAGTTCCAATGCGCCTGTGGCATCTGCTTCAATCAATCGAATTTGAGACTGGTATCCTAAATTTTCAATGTTTGCTTTTGCTTCTTGTATCATGGCTTCATTACGCTCAATTGTTGTAATTTGAATATCAGAATTAACAGAAGCAAATTGCATAGCACTATAGCCAATAGCACTCCCTATTTCTAATATATGTTTAGAATTATGAATTCGAATCAATTGCTTAATCAAATCTAATGATAATTGATCGATAATCGGTACATTGTTCTTTTCAGCAATGCTACGTAATGCGTCTATTGGACTGTCGTAATTTTGCAAACTTAAAAGATAGTTTTGGTTGTTATCTTCCATTTATGTTAACTTCCTTTTAACATTAATCTAAAATTTATCAAAAAATAAACCAGTCTAACTGGACTGATTTTTTGAACACAGGTGTCATATATAAATGTATCGTAAATACATTTAATGTTTTAGTATTATTGAGCTATTAATTCGCTTCTTCCACATATTAATCTAACTTTGACTCATATCTTATATGAAAAAAGTATATAAATGATAAAGTCAAACAGCTCAATACATCAAAATCACTTCTACATATTTTATCACAGAATTGAATTGTAGGTAAACAGCAAAATCCTTACCTATGGCTCTTATTTCATATTTTATTCATGTGCATTCTGAGCTTGATTCGTCTCCAATAACAAAAAAGGGCAAAACCCTTAATCTAATCAATTAAAGGTTTTGCATTTACTTTTTATATATCAAAATTGAGCTTCTCTATACTTAACTTCGAGACTAAACTTCAGGATCTTCCATATTTGTGTTGACAATTTCTTCAATCATGTCCCATTCTTCATCTGTTTCTACAGGTAAGAAACGCCCACCTTCACCAGACTCATCAGGCTCATTAATCATCGGTACAAGCTCGATTAAGTCATCGTCATCCGCTTGTGCGCCTTCTTCAGCTAGAATCACGTATTCTTTCTCAAATCCAGGGTGGTAAAATTCTAACATTTTACGATAAAGAACTTCATTACCTTCTTCATCATAGAGTGTTAATAACGTTTCATCATTTTTAATTTCTATTTCTTGATTATGGTTTTCGTTTGTCATATTTTAGCTCTCCTTAATTAATTCTATCTAAATAGCCTTGTAAAATGAATACAGCCGCCATTTTATCAATTACTTTTTTGCGTTTTTGTCTTGATACATCAGCTTCAAGGAGTGAGCGTTCAGCTGCCATCGTGCTTAATCGCTCATCCCACATCACAATTTCTAACTCTGGCATTTGTTCAGCTAAAGCTTCTTTATATTTTAATGATGCTTCTCCTCGAAATCCGATTGTATTGTTCATATTTTTTGGTAACCCAATGACTACAGTACCCACATTTTCTTTTTTAACAATGTCAATTAAGGTTTCAATCCCGAGCTGATTTTCTTCTTCGTTAATTTGGAGTGTATCTAAACCTTGTGCTGTCCATCCCATTAGATCACTAATTGCGATGCCGACAGTACGACTGCCTACATCTAACCCAATAATTTTATGTTTAAGCATGGTCTTTCTTATTATGGTTTTGTAAATAATAAGAGACGAGCTCTTCCATAATATCATCGCGATCGATGTGTCTAATTTGATTTCTCGCTTCATTATGACGTGGTATATAAGCAGGATCCCCTGATAATAAGTATCCTACGATTTGATTGACAGCGTTGTAACCACGTTCTTCTAGAGTATGATAGACATTGTTTAAAACCGTTTCGACGTTTTCTTTTGGAATATCTTCATAGTTGAATTTCATTGTTTTATCAAAATTTGCCATAGTTTTAACACTCCTTAAACCATAATAGATTACACTTCCATTTTACATGAAACCTAATTGCATTATAAGGATTTAATATAGTTTTTAATAAATTGTAATGCTTCTGTTATCTTTTCAGGTTGTGTACCGCCGCCTTGGGCCATGTCCGGACGACCGCCACCTTTACCACCTACTTCAGGTGCAAGATGTTTAATCAAGTCGCCAGCTTTAACGCGATCTGTATATTGTTTTGGCACTGTTGCAATCAATGAAACTTTGCCTCCAACATCACTTGCTAAAATGATAATCGTATCTTGAAGTTTGGATTTAAAATCATCCATTGTTGTTCGAATTGCTTTTGCATTATCAACTTCAACTTCTGTAATTAATACAGGGAATTCATTGATTTGCTCAACTTGGCTCTTAATATCGCCCATTTTGAGTTGGTTGAGTGCTTTATTTTTTTCTTCAATCGTACGTTGTAATTCTTTTTCATTATGTTGTAATTGCTCAATTTTTTCTGAAACTTGTTCATCTGATTTTGCTTTGACTAAAGATTTAATTTCATTAAAGCGCGCGAGGTATTGTTCTAAATACAAGAATGCTTTTTGTCCTGTAACGGCTTCAATGCGTCTGACACCCGCACCTGTTCCGGACTCACTTGTAATTTTAAAGAGACCAATTTCTGAAGTGTTATTCACATGTGTTCCACCGCAGAGTTCGATTGAGAATGGACTCATATCAACAACACGAACAACATCACCGTATTTTTCTCCAAATAGTGCCATAGCGCCTTTGGCTTTTGCATCTTCAATATTCATTTCTTGAATATCTACATTAATGCTATTCCAAATTTCCTCATTAACGAGTTGTTCTACACGTTCGATTTCTTCTTGTGTCATAGGCGCAATATGTGAAAAATCGAAGCGAAGTCGCTCGCTATCCACAAGTGAACCTGCTTGATTAACATGTTCACCTAATACAGTTTTTAATGCAGCATGTAGTAAATGCGTTGCACTGTGGTTTTTCATAATCGCCTTTCTCGCTTGGCTGTTCACTTTAGCTGTAACATTTGCTGATTCTTGTACTTCGCCAAATTGAACAATACCTGTGTGTAAGTGTTGCCCATTAGGCGCTTTAATCACATCTGTAACTGCGATTTCGAAATGGTCATTTGTAATCACACCTTTATCAGCAACTTGTCCACCACTAACAGCATAAAACGGTGTTTGATTTAGAATAAAATGGATTGTTTCACCGGCATCTGCAGAACTTACACGTGCCCCATCTAAAATAATATCAGTAATCACTGCGTCTGTTTCAAATGTTTCGTATCCTAAAAATTGACTTGGTGTTTTAATTGCTTTTAAGACTTCACTTTGAACTTGCATTGACTGATTATTTTGTCTCGCTTTTCTTGCACGTTCACGTTGGGCATCCATATGAGATTCAAATGCATCCATATCAATTTGCAAGCCTTCGTTTACGGCAATTTCCTCTGTTAATTCGATTGGGAAACCGTACGTATCATATAATTTGAAAGCATCTTCACCATTGATGATACGATCTGATGCTTTCGCAGTACTAATGAACTGATTAAGTATAGAAAGACCTTCTTCAAGCGTTTCATGAAAACGCTCTTCTTCAGATTTAATGACACGCGCAATAAAATCTGCCTTTTCTTTAACATTTGGATAATAAGGTTCCATAATTTCTGCCACAATGTCGACGAGTTGATACATAAAAGGTTTATTGATGTCTAATGACTGGCTAAATCGAACCGCACGACGTAATAAACGACGCAATACATAACCACGTCCTTCATTCGCTGGAAGTGCGCCATCAGAAATAGCGAAAGCAATCGTACGAATATGGTCTGCAATCACTTTAAATGCAACATCATGTTGCGCATTAACGAGATATTTTTTTCCTGAAACAGCTTCGACTTCTGCAATAATTGGAATAAATAAGTCTGTTTCATAGTTTGTGCGTACATTTTGGGAAATCGATGCCATACGCTCTAATCCCATGCCGGTATCAATATTTTTACTTGGTAGTGGTGTATAAGTATGATCTTTATTATGATTATACTCACTGAACACTAAATTCCATACTTCTAGATAACGCTCATTTTCTCCACCAGGATACATTTCTTCAGCTGGATCATCTTGTCCATAAGCTTCTCCACGGTCATAAAATATTTCAGTATTAGGTCCAGATGGTCCTTCCCCAATGTCCCAGAAATTTCCTTCAATTCGGATAATACGATCCTCCGATAAACCTATAAGATTAGACCATAAATCATATGCTTCCGTATCTTCGGGATGAATTGTCACGTAAAGTTTTTCAGGTTCCATTGCCATCCATTTCGGGCTCGTTAAAAACTCCCAAGCAAACTCAATCGCTTCTTTTTTAAAGTAATCCCCAATTGAAAAGTTTCCAAGCATTTCAAAAAATGTATGGTGACGGGCTGTAAAACCTACATTTTCAATATCATTTGTACGAATAGACTTTTGTGCATTAACGATACGTGGCTTTTTTGGTATTTCACGGCCATCAAAATATTTTTTCAAAGTGGCTACCCCTGAATTAATCCATAACAGGGAATCGTCATCAATGGGTACAAGGGGAGCTGATGGTTCAACCATATGCCCTTTTTCCACAAAGAAATCAATATACATTTGTCTAATGTCACTTGCTTTTAAGTTTTTCATCTTTACAACTCCTCATTTCATAAATACAAAAAAACATTCGTCGCAGAAAGGGACGAATGTTCGCGGTACCACCCTAGTTACAGCATGTATCCATACTATCACTCTTTGTTTTTATTATTAATGATACATAGTAGCGTTCAATGTATCGACTCGTACTTTTCCAGCAACAGTACGTCTCTTTAAAAGTCGATTAACACCTACTCGGCTATGCACGTGAACTTAATATGATTATATAAAAAAGAATTAAGCTTTGTCAATTTCAAGAAAATCGTATGGTGTGACTTCACCCATATTAATCATAGGATTGATTTTAAACATGGTTGCTTCGGTCAATTCGATTGGTAAGTCCTCTTGATTGTCTTGATTATATTCTTCAGTGTCATTATTAAAATATTGCGTTAAAAATGAATGTAATTGTGTTAAACGTGCCTTACCTTCTGTGGCTAGCCCCATATTGAAAGCTTCTGAATCACCTAAAAATACAAGAGATTGTTTAGCCCGTGTCAATCCCGTATAAAGAATCGGCTTTTGAAGCATTCGATAATATTGTTTGACGATGGGCATAAGAACAATCGGAAATTCTGAGCCTTGCGCTTTATGAATAGAGGTACAATAAGCATGTGTAAGTTCTGTTAAATCTGATTTCATATAAGTGATTTCATTACCGTCATAATCTACGACAACGACATCTTTGTTAAGGGCATTTTCTTTCGCCCAAAAAATGCCGACAATGATGCCAATGTCACCATTAAAAACATTGTCGTTCGGTCTGTTGATGAGTTGTAATACTTTATCGCCTTTACGATAAATCACATCACCAAATACAATTTCTCGCTTAGACTTATCTTGAACTGGATTAAGAATGGATTGTAAAATCTGATTTAATCTTTTAATACCAGCGTTCCCTCTATACATAGGTGCTAAAACTTGAATGTCAGCCATCGTATAACCTTTTTGTACTGCATTATTTACAACCTTTTCAACGACGTCAGGAATTTGTTCGGTACTACAGGGTATAAAAGAACGATCATGGAAACGCTGGGTAATATCAACAGGCTCACCTAGTTTCATTTTGTGTGCAAGTTCTATAATACTTGAACCCTCTTGTTGTCTGTATACTTCAGTTAAATTAATTCTAGGTAGCACATTCGAATCGATAAGGTCTTTAAAAACCTGCCCCGGACCAACGGATGATAACTGGTCTTCATCCCCAACGAAAATGATTTGTGCATCTAACGGCACGGCAGCCATAAATTGATGGAATAACCACGTATCCACCATAGACATCTCATCTATAATAATTAGTTTGGCATTAATTTCATTATCCAAAATATCATCCGGCTTCGTTTCTTGATTCCAACCTATTAAACGATGTATCGTCATGGCTTCTAAGCCTGTTGATTCATGCAATCGTTTCGACGCACGTCCCGTTGGTGCTGCTAAAACAATTGGATAGTCGTTATCATGGTAATCATCATAATCAAGAGACACACCATGAATCTCTGAGTAAAGTTGAACGATACCTTTAATAACCGTTGTTTTCCCTGTTCCCGGACCACCAGTTAATAACATAACTTTATGATTGATTGCACATTCTAACGCTTCTTTTTGAGAGGTAGCATAATGGACTTCATTCATCTCTTCGATTTCACCAATATGCAGTTGAATATCTGAACGTTCAAATTGCGTCAGTGCTTCATTATGACTATAAACTCTGAATAAATTTTGTGTGCTTTTAATTTCAGAATAATATAGACTTGGTATGGCAATCATGTGATCAACTTCTATTAACTTTTTTTCTTCAGTCAATTGAACCATGATGTCTTCAATGGCTTCATAACGAATGTCTTCACCCTCATTTTTAGAAAGAAGTTGTATGGTCTCATTGATAAGCGCCTCTTGTGGTAAGTACGTATGCCCTTGTTTAATACAAGTTTCTTCAACTAAAAATAATAGCCCGGCTTTTAGACGATCAGGATGATTCGGATGAATGCCTAATTGCTGTGCAAGTTGATCCGCTTTTTGAAAACCAACTCCCTTGATATCGTAAACCAATTGATAAGGATTTTGATCTAGTACATTAAGCGTTTCATGTTGATAAAATTTATAAATATCCATCGCTAATTTTGATCCAAATCCTAATTCATTGAGACGTATCATCACTTGTTCACTTTCTTGATTGGTAATAATTTGCTGCACAATTTGTTCTTGCTTCTTTTTAGAAAGTTTTGGAACCTTTTCGATGACTTGATTATCTTTCAATATTTCATTAATTGCATTTTCTCCGATTGTTTCGACAATCAGTTCTGCTGTTTTTTTACCAATACCTTTGAATAAGTCGCTTGATAAATATGCAATTACCGCATCTTTAGTTTGTGGAATTTCTTTCTGGAAAGTTTCAGCTTTTAACTGTTTACCATACTTTGGATGTTGGACAACGCTTCCTTTAAATAAATACGTTTCATCTTCGACCATATTTGGAAAATATCCAACGACTGTGACCATGTCATCGAAGTCGCCATTTGAATCTTGTACATCGACTTTCAGCACTGTATAGTAGTTTTCGTTATTTTGGAACAATATCATTTCAACTGTCCCTTTTACATAGGTTTGATCAAACAGTGTTGGATTATCCATCATTAGTCCTCCTTATCTTGTATGGCACGAAACGTTTTAATAGCATGATGACTTAACAAATGATTTTCATCCATTGTGATTGCACGTTCAAAACCTTGAATTGCCGCTTCAACATTACCATTCAGCATAAATAATGCTAATGTGAGATTATATTGCGCATCCGCATGACGATTGTCTTTTTCTAAAATTTGATTTAGAACTGGCACAGCTTGCTCAAACATCTCTAACTCACACATTAATAATGCAAATTGGAATTGTACTTCTATATCTTCAAATTCAGTATCTAATTCAGCAGCACGCATTAAATATGGTAATGCTTGTTTTTTCGCATCTAATTCAATAAAAGAGCGACCAAGCATATAATTGGTGTCTTTATTATTTAATTCGTTCGACATGGCTTGTTGATATAATTTAATGGCTTCTTGATATCGCGCTTCATTAAAATATACATTAGCGAGATTATAGTAAATCACACCATGATTCGGATTAATCGTAATGGCTTTCTGGAAAAACCGCTCTGCTTTTTCGACTTCTCCCGCTTCGGCAAGTAGTATCCCTGAATTGATATAGTTTTCTACTTCTTCTGGATGCGCTTCAATATTATCAAAGCTCGCTTGTAACGCATCCTCATATTTGCCTTCTTTTATTAATTGATGAATTTTTTCTTGGTTCATAATGTCACCTTTTCTTATACAACGTAATCAAGCTGTCTTTCATTTTTGTAAACATCGTCAATCGTTGCCCCACCTAAACAAACTTCTCCGTCATAGAGAACAACGGCTTGACCAGGTGTAATGGCACGAACAGGTGTGTCAAATGTGACTTTGATAGCATCTTCTGAATGCGCTGTAACGGTCACGCCAATATCTTGTTGTCGGTATCTAAATTTAGCCGTACATTTAAGAGGCACTGTCAAATCAACTTGATTGACAAAGGATACATCTGAAGCAATTAAATAATCACTATATAAAGCATCATGGTGGAATCCTTGTTCAACATATAAAATATTTTGTTCTAAGTTTTTACCTACTACAAACCAAGGCTCTCCGTCTCCACCAATACCAAGTCCGTGTCTTTGACCAATTGTATAGTACATTAAACCTGTGTGTTGTCCTTTTTTTTCACCTGTTAAAGTTTGCATTTCACCAGGTTGTGCCGGTAAATATTGAGATAAAAATGTTTTAAAATTACGTTCACCAATGAAGCAAATGCCAGTAGAATCTTTTTTCTTAGCCGTTGCCAAATCTTGTTCTAAAGCAATTTCTCGTACTTTTTTCTTATCGATATCACCAATTGGAAACATGACTTTTTCTAATTGGTGATTTGTTAATTGATTTAAGAAATAAGTTTGGTCTTTATTATTATCTACACCTCTAAGCATTTCTACTGAACCGTCATCATTTCTTCTTACGCGCGCATAGTGTCCTGTTGCCACATAATCAGCGCCAAGCTTTAATGCATGCTCTAAAAATGCTTTGAATTTGATTTCTTTATTACACATGACATCAGGATTAGGTGTGCGTCCTTTTTTATATTCATCTAAGAAATAAGTAAACACCTTGTCCCAATATTCTTTTTCAAAGTTGACAGCATAATAAGGAATACCGATTTGGTTACATACAGCAATCACATCATTATAATCTTCAGTGGCAGTACATACGCCATTCTCATCAGTATCATCCCAGTTTTTCATAAAAATACCAATTACATCGTAACCTTGCTCTTTGAGTAAATGGGCAGTCACAGAACTATCTACGCCGCCTGACATCCCAACTACTACACGTGTATTTTGATTTGTCACGTATTTTCCTCCTTAAATTTTAAATAGATTTTTTTGAATTTCAGTTGCAATCAATTGCATATCTCTAGCAGTCAATTGTTCGTTGATACTAATGCGAACGGATTGATTTACTCTTGGACTATTTTCACCAAACATTGCTAACAGCACATGTGACGGTATAGTGGATCCTGCGGTACATGCCGAACCAGACGATACATAAATGCCAGCAAGATCTAGCAAAGTAAGTAACGTTTCTACATCTATAAACGGAAAGTATAAGTTAATAATATGATTCGTACTATCAATCATAGAGCCATTGTATTCAAAAGGGATGGCACGATTTTGCAGCGCGACAAGTAGCTGCTCACGTAATTGTGCTAGATGAACATTGTTATCATCACGTGATGATTCCGCAATTTTGAGCGCTTCTGCTAATCCAACGATTTGTGCTAAGTTTTCAGTTCCAGCTCTTCTTTTTGTTTCTTGTTCTCCACCTAACTGAGAAAAAGTAACACGTGTTCCATTTTTAATATAAAGTACACCGACGCCTTTTGGGCCCCCAAACTTATGCGCAGTCATACTGAGCGCATCTACCTTTAAATCTTCTACATCAATCGGCAAATGCCCTACAGCTTGTACAGCATCCATGTGAAAGTATGCTTCATAAGGCGCCAGTACTTGCTGAATATCATATACGTGTTGAACTGTCCCAACTTCATTATTAACAAACATAATCGACACAAGCGTTGTGTCCTCTCGCAAACTGTTTCGCAATTGCTCGATATCGACTAGGCCTTCAGGTGTTACATCTAAATAAGTAACTTCGAATCCTTGTTCTTCCAGGTACTCAAAAACGTGCAACACAGAATGATGCTCGATTTTTGTTGTAATTAGATGTTTGCCCTTTGATTGATTTGCGTAAGCGATGCCTTTGATGATTGTATTATTGGATTCAGTTGCACCACTCGTAAATACAACTTCATTGGGTTGTGCATTCAAGTAGTTTGCTACCGTACGTCGAGATGCATCAAGCAAGCTTCTCGCATCACGTCCTTGTGAATGAATAGATGAAGGGTTACCAAAATGCGTTTGGTAGATGGTCATCATTTTATCAACAACTTCTGGTTTAACAGGTGTTGTTGCAGCATAATCTGCATAAACGCCCATAATCACGTCAATCCTTTCTCATAATCAATGTTCCTATTTTAGCATTTGCGGTATAAAAATTCTAGTACGTCGTTTTACTGATTTCACGTTGTTTTATCTTCATTGTAATCTTTCAAATAAGAGAGTTCAACGATAGCATTAAGCAATTTTCATGAGTTCACTATTTAGAAAATGTTATACTCTATTCTGAAAAGGAGTGTTTTAGATATGACAAAACAAATGAAATACTCTGCCTTAAATCTTGTTCCTATACGTGAAGGCAGTTCTGATATAGATGCAATTGAGCAAATGGTCGATTTTGCTAAGCATCTTGAGCAACAAGAATATGAACGTTTGTGGATTGCAGAACATCACAATGCTCCAAATTTAGTCAGTTCAGCAACCGCGATACTTATTCAGCATGCATTAAGCCAAACGACGCACATGAGAATCGGTTCAGGCGGTATTATGTTGCCTAATCATGCGCCATTAATTGTTGCCGAACAATTTGGAACACTAAAAACGATATATGGAGACCGTGTCGATCTTGGTTTAGGCCGAGCACCGGGAACGGATATGGCAACAGCCAGTGCTTTAAGAAGAGATCAGCATGATGGTGTGTATAAATTTCCTGAAGAAGTTCAACAATTATTAAAATATTTTGGACCCGACTCTAATCAAGGCTACGTTAAAGCAATTCCCGCTGTTAATAAAAATGTGCCGCTGTATATTTTAGGATCATCTACCGATTCAGCACATGTAGCTGCTCGAGAAGGTTTACCTTATGTTTTCGCAGGGCATTTCGCTCCACAACAAATGAAAGAAGCCCTTGCAATATACAAAGAACTCTTCCAACCTTCAGCCTATTTGAAAGAACCTTATATTATTGTTGCTTTAAATGTCATTGTTGCTGATACCTTTGAAGAATCACAATATTTAGCTACAACACAAGCGCAAGTTTTTGCAAGCATTTTAAATGGGCGTATGCGTAAAATGCAACCCCCAACAGACGATTTGGGTAATGTTTTATCACCACGTGAAGTCGCTCTTGCAAAAGCACGTTTACAAGATTCTATTATTGGAGACAAAGCTTCAGTTAATCAGCAATTAGATGCTTTTATTGAACAATATGGAGAAATTGATGAAATTATGGCTGTTAGTTATATTTATGATACAAAACTACAACACCGCTCATATCAGTATTTTAAAGAAATAATGGATGAAAGAAATCAACAATAAGATTTAACTGCAATTTATATCATTTTTGTAAATATTGAAGAGGAACATCTATTTAATATTGGTTCTTCATTTTTTATGGTGGGATGACATAAGTCATCCTGCTTTTTTGTACAAAAATAGCGCAAATGCCTCTATCATTTTAAGTGACTAAACCAAAAATAAAGGAGACATATTGCGCCTATGTGTAATGATATATTAAAGTTACTAAAAATTAAAGATAATAATATTAAAATCACTAAAGTTGAAGAAGATGTAGTTATTAGAGGTAAGAAATCTAACGTCATCTTTGGTACCCTTTCTTACAAGCCTATGACTTGTCCTCACTGTTATCATTCGAATCCAAACCGAATACACAAACACGGAAAACGTTTATCGCGAATTACTTTTTTAAGATTCCAAGAGATAGCAGTGTATTTAAATCTGTTAAAACAACGTTTTAAATGTATGGTTTGTGGTCGGACTTTTACTTCTAAAACAAATGTTGTTGAGGATAACTGTTTTATCTCAAACCATGTTCAGAAAGCCATTATAGATAAAGCAACACAAGTTCGCTCAGAAACTGATATCGCAAGTGATTGTAACGTTTCTGCATCTTCTGTAAAACGTGTAATTCATAAAGTAAGCAATGCCACTTTTCAATAGTGAAATTGCTTAAATAGATTGCGTACCGAGTCGAGACTCCCGAGGCATAGAGCCGAAACCGAAAATCCATTTTGGCTTCTTATGAGCTACAATAAAAGCCAAAATTAGTTGAGGTAAGGCGCCTGGGAAAGCGAGACTCGAAGAAGCAATCGGAAGTTTGCGACTTAATTATTATAGACACATAACCACCATATAAAGTGTACAGCCTTAATATTTCACAAAAAATAAGCTTCCAAGGGAAACCTTGGAAGCTTATTTATATGATAATGTTTAATTAAATTCTTATTTATCGTCGCCAGTAAACTTGTTTAAAGCGTCTTTAGCTTTTTCTTTAACGTTATCAATGGCTTCTTTAGCTTTACCTGAAGCTTTGTCACCTTTACCTTCATTTTCAAGTGACTTATTATCTGTTACATTTCCTACTGTTTCTTTAACGTTACCTTTTGCTTGTTCAAATTTATTTTCACTATTTGACATTTAAAGGCCTCCTTTATTAATAACTACTCTATTTATTCCACAAATCATGGAATTTAAACATCGTCATTAAAATTCTTCGTAAACAGCTGGATCTTGTCCTTTTCTTCTTCCATCTTTTTTAGTTAATTGATTAATTAATTGGATGTCTTCATCTGTAATATAGAAATTAAAGACATTTAGGTTTTCTTGCTGACGTTGAGCCGATGTTGCTTTTGGTATTGGCATCACACCATTTTGAATATGCCATTTTAAAATAATTTGCGCGGGTGTTTTATCATATTTTTCTGCTAATTGTCGTAAAACCGCTTCTTCCATAACGCCGTTATCCCGTCCTAATGGACTCCAAGCTTGAGTCAAAACACCTTTTTGCTGATGAAATTGAATCATCTCTTTTTGGTTAAAGTAAGGATGTAGCTCAATTTGGTTGACGACAGGTAATACGCCTGTTTCTTTTTCAAGCTGTTCTATATGCTCCGGCAAGAAATTACACACACCAATTTGACGTATTAAACCTGCTTTTTGTGCTGCAATCATAGCTTTCCAGGCTTCAACAAATAAGCCTTGCTTTGGATTTGGCCAATGAATTAAATACAAATCAATGTAATCTAAATGAAGACGATAAAGTGACTCTTGAATGGTTTCATAAACATTTGCATCTTTTTGATAACGGCCTGGTAATTTCGAAGTCACATAAATTTGATTTCTACCTATTTGACTATTTTGTATTGCTTTACCAACGGCACCTTCATTTTCATAGTTATATGCTGTGTCTAATACACGATATCCTAACTTGAGTGCTTCAGTTATCGCATGTGCACCTTGAGTGCCATTCAATTTATATGTCCCAAAGCCCAATTGATCAATATTATTACCATCTCTTAATTGAAACTGTTCCATAATTTGTAGCCTCCTTAGAATAACGTTGATTGAATCGTATTTTAAATATAGAACATATAGCCTTCGAGTTCGTCTCTTTCTTTATCATCTGCTAAAGATTGCAATGTTGTTTGATCAAGCACCTCTTTAACAGCATTTCTCATACGTAGCCATAGTTGTTGTTGTGCAGGTGGCTCTGATTCCATTCGTTCAACTATCGTCAGTGGCCCTTCTAATAAACGAATGATATCCCCCGCAGTAATTTCATTTGCGGGCATTTTTAACTCATAGCCCCCTTTTGCACCTCTAACGCTTCTAATTAAGCCTGCATTTCGCAAAGGTCCTACAAGTTGTTCTAAATATAAATCACTTAAATGATTTTCTTCAGCAATTGTTTTAAGCGACACACATCCAGTCCCTTGACGCTTTGCTAAGGCAATCATTAACGTTAAACCATATCTTCCTTTAGTCGATATTTTCATATTTTTACCTCACCTTATTTAATCCGATTTAGTTTGATTTTATCATTATTTATATTATTATAATACCAATGCAATCAGAGTACAAAACAAATCTTAACGGAGGGATAAAGATGTTAACCGAACCGTTAGCTTCGAGAATGAGACCTAGAAATATAGATGAAGTGATAGGACAAAGGCATCTCGTTGGCGATAAAGGGATTATTCGACGCATGGTAAATGCAAAAAGACTGTCTTCTATGATTTTTTATGGTCCTCCTGGCATAGGAAAAACAAGCATTGCTCAAGCTATTGCGGGAAGTACCGCATTTAAATTTAGACAACTGAATGCTGTAACTAATACTAAAAAAGATATGCAAATGATAGTTGAAGAAGCAAAAATGTCAGGACAAGTCATTTTGTTATTAGATGAAATCCATAGATTGGATAAAGCGAAGCAAGATTTTTTATTACCGCACTTAGAAAACGGGAAAATTGTATTAATAGGCGCTACAACTTCTAATCCTTATCACGCTATAAATCCTGCGATTCGCTCACGTGCACAAATTTTCGAATTATATCCTCTTGATAAAGACGATATCAAAGTAGCGTTGACACATGCGTTAGAAGATGAGGAGAGAGGATTACTGAGCTATGAGCCTGTCGTGGACGACGATGCTTTTGAATATTTTGCTACTCAGAGTCAAGGTGATGTACGCAGCGCTTTAAATGCATTAGAGCTTGCCGTACTGAGTTCTAGTGAGAAACCGCCACATATCACAATTCAAGATGCTGAAGATTGCCTTCAACGCGGGGCTTTTCTGAGTGATAAAGATGGTGATATGCATTATGACGTGATGAGTGCCTTTCAAAAGTCGATACGCGGAAGTGATGTCAATGCGGCATTACATTATTTAGCACGTCTCATTCAAGCTGGAGATTTACCAACGATTGCTAGACGTTTACTAGTGATTAGTTATGAAGATATTGGTTTAGCCTCTCCTGGTGCAGGACAACGTACACTCGCAGCAATCGAAGCGGCTGAACGACTTGGTTTTCCCGAGGCTAGAATTCCTTTAAGTCAAGCGGTTATCGAACTTTGTTTATCACCAAAATCCAATTCTGCTATCAAATCTATTGATGCTGCACTTAGTGATATCCGTAAAGGTCATGTAGGCCAAATCCCTGATTACTTAAGAGACGGTCACTATGAAGGCGCGAAATCTCTTGGACGCGCAATAGGATATCAATATCCTCATGATTTCTCTAATGGTTTTGTCGCCCAACAGTACTTACCTGATTTATTAGCAAAACGAGAATACTACGAGCCAAAAGACACTTCTAAAACAGAACAACATTTTAAACAAATCTATGACAATATTAAAAAGCAACAAAATCAGCTTCATCAAAAGTAAAAGGCGCTCTTGTTATTAATGACAATTAATTTATAAATTCTATTTGTAAAACACCTAGGACATCCATCCCTAAAAAAATAGCGCTAAGATGATTTTTAATGAAAAATCGTCTTAGCGCTTCTTTTTTAGGATAAAACTTTTTTAGTGTGCAATTTCTATACTTAACGATCTTTAATACGTTGTAATGGAATAGATTTCAGTATATCGTTACAAACATAACTGGCACATATTAAACCGACAACACTTGGTACGTATGCATTAGAAGAGGGTGGCATTTGAGCTTTTCTATTTTTGCCTTGAGCATCGCCTACCACTGCTTTGACATCTTCACGAATCACGATTGGACTTTCCCCTGAGAAAACAACAGGGATGCCCTTTTTAATGCCTTTTTGTTTTAATTTATTTCTTATTACTCGAGCGATTGGATCTGTATGTGTTTTTGAAATATCAGCAATTTCAAATTGTGTAGGATCTGTTTTATTGGCAGCACCCATGCTTGAGATAATTTTAATATCTCTCTTTAGACATTGTTCCATAAGATGAACTTTATAAATAATCGTATCACTTGCATCAACAATATAATCAATATCATAGTCATTAAATAATTGTTCATACGTTTCTTCAGTATAGAACATATGTAGAGGTGTGACTTTACAATCAGGATTGATCAGTTTAATGCGCTCTTCCATCAAAGCAACTTTACTTTTCCCAATTGTTGTTGTCAGTGCATGTATTTGACGATTCACATTTGTAATATCGACATCATCTTTATCAATTAAAATAATGTGACCAATGTTCGTACGTGCTAATGCCTCTGCTGCAAAAGAACCTACACCACCCACACCTAATACAGCTACTGTTGTTTGTTTCAACTTGTCTAATCCTTCTTGTCCGATTGCAAGTTCATTACGAGAAAATTGATGTTTCATATTAATCTCCTTCATAGCTAAGTTATACATTTATATGTAAAAGCATAAAAAATACGCAAGACAAAGTGTCTTGCGTACCGATAGAATCCGTCATGCCGTAGTTGAAAATGCTTGATCATTTTGGCCTGCTATATACAGGTGGGTGCCCTGTTTCTTGTTTTGCAAGTCCTCCTTGAGAGGCGTGTGCGCTGCAAGAAAACCCATTGGGCTCCCTGATCAAAGAGTGTTAGGTCAAAATACAAAAAGCGAACTTACGAACATTGCAGACGACTATCTTATGAATTCATCATATCACAAATCAGTGATTTAGCAAATAATAAGTTTATCATGCCGTGAAATGATATTTTAAATGTTTTTAATACGCAAAGACAATTCATCTAATTGGCGGTTAGATACAGGGCTCGGCGCATCTGTTAATAAATCTGTAGCCGATGCAGTTTTAGGGAATGCGATTGTATCACGTAAATTTGTACGACCTGACAATAACATCACAAAACGGTCCAGTCCTAATGCAATTCCGCCATGTGGAGGTGCGCCATATTTAAACGCATCTAATAAAAATCCGAATTGCTCTTGTGCTGCTTCATCAGAAAAACCAAGTGCTTTAAACATTTTTTTGTTGTAATTCTCCATTATGAATACGGATAGAACCGCCACCTAATTCATAACCATTTAAAACGAGGTCATACGCTTGTGCTTGCGCTTTTTCAGGTGCTGTTTCTAATAATTCGATATCTTCTACTTTTGGTGAAGTAAATGGATGGTGTGCTGCTACATAACGACGCGCTTCTTCATCATATTCAAGCAATGGCCAGTCAGTAACCCATAAGAAATTCAATTGTTCAGGATCAATCAGACCTCTTTCTTTTCCTAATTTATTTCGTAAAGCGCCTAAACTTTGTGCAACGACCTCTTTTGTATCAGCAACAAATAACACGAGGTCTCCATCTTTAGCATTTGTGAGCGATTGTAATTTTTCAACATGCTCGGCTTCAAAAAATCGTGCAATAGGTCCATTCAAGCCATCTTCTACAACTTTAACCCATGCTAATCCTTTAGCACCATAAATATTAACAAATTCAGTTAAACCATCGATGTCTTTTCTTGTGTAATCTTTAGCACCATTTTCAACGACGATGGCTTTCACTTGGCCGCCACTTTCAACAGCACCTTTAAACACTTTAAAGTCCATAATTTGACCTAATTCTGAAACGTCAATCAATTCCATACCGAATCGTGTATCTGGTTTATCTGTTCCATATCTTTCCATTGCTTCAGCATAAGTCATACGTGGAAATGCATCTGTCAAAGTAACCTGTTTAACATCAGATACAACTTTTTTAGCCATTGCTTCACCTAATTGAATGACATCTTCTTGTTCAACGAAGCTCATTTCAATATCGATTTGTGTAAATTCAGGCTGACGGTCAGCACGTAAGTCTTCATCTCGGAAACATTTAACAATTTGATAATATTTGTCGAATCCACTAATCATAAGCAATTGTTTAAACAACTGTGGTGATTGAGGAAGTGCATAAAATTCACCCTCATGTACACGAGATGGGACAAGGTAGTCACGTGCGCCTTCAGGTGTAGACTTTGTTAAGACAGGCGTTTCCACATCATAAAAATCTTGATCATCTAAAAATGTACGAATTGATTTTGTAATTTGATGGCGCATTTTAAATGTTTGCGCTAACTTTTCGCGTCGTAAATCTAAGTAGCGATATTTAAGTCGAATATTTTCATCTACATTGACATTATCTTCATTGATAGAAAATGGGGGTGTCTCTGATTGATTAATAATTTCGATAGACTTCGCTTGTACTTCGATTTGACCGGTTTTAATTTTAGGGTTAATTGTTTCTGGATCTCTTTTCGTTACTGTACCTGTGATTTCAACAACATATTCTGAGCGAATACGTTCAGCAACTTTTAATGCTTCTTCAGAGAAATCAGGATTAAATACGACTTGTACATAGCCTTCTCTATCACGAACATCTACAAAGATAAGGCCCCCTAAATCTCTGCGGTTGTGGACCCAACCTTTTAATGTAATCTCTTGTCCTAAATATGCTTCTGTGACTAAACCACAGTACGTCGTTCGTTTGTTCATTACTTTCTTCCTCCATTAATATAGCTTTCAATTTCTTCAAATTTCATTGTTTTTGCTTCTCCCGTTGCCATATGTTTCACTGCAACTTCGCCATTTTCTAGTTCTTGATTCCCGATTACAATCGTATAGGTTGCGTTAAGACGGTCAGCTTGTTTCATTTGTCCTTTTAATTTACGTGACAAATAATCTTTATCAGCTGAAATGCCGTCATGTCTCAAACGGTTAAGTAATGTTACAGCATAATGATCCGCTTTTTCTCCCATAGTTGCAATAAATAAGTCGATTTGGTTTTCTTCTGGAAATTCGATGCCTTCTTCTTCTAAAGCTAATAGTAAACGTTCAATACTTAACGCAAATCCAATACCTGTTTCATTTGGTCCATCTAATAACTCTAACAAACCGTTGTAACGGCCACCGCCACAAAGTGTAGTGATTGCGCCATCATACGCTTCGTTATCCATCATCAATTCAAACGCTGTGTGCGTGTAATAATCTAATCCACGAACAAGTGTTGGATCCACTTCATACGGGATACCTAAACGATCTAAGTGTGCTTTCACTTCTTCAAAATACGATTTTGAATAATCGTTTAAATAATCAATGATCGAAGGCGCTGTTTTCATCTCTGGTTGATTGCGATCGACTTTGCAATCTAAAATACGCATTGGATTGGTCTCAATTCGATTTTGACAATCTTGACAATAATTATGGATGACAGGTCTAAAGTGTTCACGTAGCGCCTCTTGATATTCTTTACGTGATTCTGCATCACCAACACTATTAATGACAAGTTTAAGTTTTTTCAAACCAAATGATTGGTAGATATGCATGACTAATGCTAAAACTTCAGCATCAATACTTGGGTTTTCAGCACCAATCACTTCAACACCAAATTGATTAAATTGACGATAGCGTCCTTTTTGTTTTCTTTCATAACGAAACATTGGCCCATTATAATACAACTTAACAGGTTGATTAGGATTACCCTGCATTTTGTTTTCGATATAACTTCTTACTACAGCAGCTGTTCCCTCTGGTCGTAAAGTAATACTACGATCCCCTTTATCTTTAAATGTGTACATTTCTTTTTGCACAACGTCAGTTGAATCACCAACGCCACGTGCAAATAAATCTGTACTTTCAAATATAGGTGTTCTAATTTCTTGATAGTTATACAGTTTCATTAATTCATCTAATTTTGATTCAATATACTGCCATTTTGAAGTATCTTGAGGTAATATATCTTGCGTTCCACGCGGAATGTGAATCATCTTCATCTCTCCTTTATCATTGATTGCACCAGTCATCGAATTTTGAATAAAAAAAGCCCCTTGTATGACTTTTTGCATACAAGGGACGTACTTTAAGCCGTGTTGCCACCCTAATTAAGTACAATCAACTGTCACGATTGTACTTCACTCTATAGCCAGTAACGTTGGCCGTACGACTTTATTTTCATAAAGTACCTCTTCTTGTGTTCAACAACTTAACTTGAAGGTTTATCTTTCAGCCTAGGATAAACTCTCTGCATTTCTTCATGAATCTAAAAAGTCTCTTCAAGAATACTAACGGTGATAAATATAAAATTCATTCATTATCATAACTGTTTTTATGTTCAGTTTCAAGATGTTAACTTAAAAAATAATTTTTTAATCCATCAACGATAGCAGTTTCAACTATCTTTCTATGATTTGTATCTCTAATCAACACTTCGTCAGTTGGATTACTAATATAGCCAAGTTCAAGTAAAACAGCAGGCATTTCTGTTTGTCGTAAAACTTGATAGTTTTCTTGTCTTGGACCACGATCAGATAATATCGCTTTCTTTTGAATACTTGCATTTAAAGTTTCCGCAAGTGCTTGTTGCTGTTCGTGGAACCAATAAACGGTTGCGCCATTCGCATTTGGTGAGTCAAGCGCATCATTATGAATGCTGATAAAAACATCGCCTTTTAAGTTTCTATCTTTCAATTTAACATACTCATCCTTAGTGCGTGTTAATTTGACTTTTGCACCTTCTTTTTCAAGCAGTTCTTTTAATTCTAAACTTGTTTTTAAAGTTATATTTTTTTCTAAAGTTTTCTTACCCGTTTGACTGGCAGCACCCTGATCTCCGCCACCATGTCCCGGATCAAGAACGATCACTTTATTCTTTAATGGATGGGCATAAGGGTTTTCATCTTCCTTAATGTTTAGATTCGTATGCCAGCCAGCAATCCAACCTTTTTCTTTGCCATCTGGTGAACGTACTTCTACCCATTTGCCGCTTTGCCCTATTTTGATAAAGCTATCGCCTTCTTTAACTTTATATATCACTGGAAATGCAGCATTAGGGCCCGTTCTAATTTCTGCATCTTCCACAACATGAATTTGGCTCGTATGACTCTCTTTAATTAAAATAAAGGAAATGAGGATTGCAATGATAACAGCCAAAATAAGTAACGCTAAATAAAATCTATGCGGTTTGATTCTCTTTTTCTTTAACCATTGATCTACTTTTTTCATAGGATTTTGCCATCTATACTTTCATAGATTATCGTCACGGGTCCATCATTTTGAATATCTACAAGCATATCTGTTCCAAATTGACCTGTTTCAACTGCCAAATGATAAGTACGTAATTGCTCATTAAAATATAAATATAGCGCATTGGCTTCATCTGGAGACATTGCTTTACTAAATCCTGGTCGATTGCCTTTTCGCACATCCGCATATAAGGTGAATTGTGAAATTGACAAAATATCGCCTTCGATTTGTTGGACATTTAAATTTAATTTGCCGTTGTCATCCTCAAAAATGCGAGAATTTGCAATTTTCTTAGCGAGTACATCTGCATCCGCTTTTGTATCATTTTCGCCAACGCCTACGAGTAAGCATAAACCACGATCTATAGAGCGCGCTATTTGGCTGTTTTTCACACTTGCAGCTTGCACACGTTGTACAACGATTCTCATAATTAAGCACTCCTAATTCCAAACTCGTGTTACTGTATAGATATCGCCGAGTTGTTTAATTTTATCAGCAACTTTATACACTTCATGTACATTTTTTACCATAATACTTAAATTAATAACAGCATTTTTATCAATATCAGATTTACCTGCTACTTTAATTAATTGACTAGAGGTGCTATTCACTGCTTGTAAAACCTCATTTAACAAGCCATTTCTGTCGTAAGCAGTGACTTCTAAATCTACTTGATATTTCTGAGCTGCATTTTTAGATTTGACCCATTCCACATCAATTAAACGCTCTTTTTCGTTTTGAATATTTGGACAATCCGTACGGTGCACTTTTATACCATGACCTTTTGTAATATAGCCTAATATTTTATCACCTGGTATCGGATTGCAACATTTGGATAACTTAATTAGAACATTATCTAAACCTTCAACATACACACCTGAATCTGTCGTAATGTGATCTTTAATAGGTGCTGATTTCGTCACTTGTTGTGCCTGATTCAATGCTTTTTGCTTGTTTTCGATACGAATTCTTTCAGTCAGTTTGTTGACGATTTGAGCTGATGTCACACCCCCGAAACCAACTGCAGCATATAAATCATCTTCATTGGCAAAATTATACTTATCATTTACTATTTTTAAATTACGTTCAGTTAATAGTTCGTCAGGTTTAAAGCCTTGCTCTTTAAGTTCAGCTTCCACCATAAACTTACCTTTTTCAATATTTGAAGAGCGATCTTGCTTTTTAAAGAAACTTTTAATTTTACTTTTAGCACTTGATGAACGTACGATTTTTAACCAATCACGGCTTGGACCATATGAATGCTTACTCGTTCTAATTTCAACGATATCGCCGGTTTGTAACACGTAGTCAATCGGCACAATTTTACCGTTTACTTTTGCACCTATCATTTTATTGCCGACTTCACTGTGAATTGCATATGCAAAATCAATCGGTACCGCGCCGTACGGTAACTCAATTACATCACTCGCTGGTGTAAAAGCGTAAACTTTATCACTTTGTAAATCAAATTTAAGTGACTCAATAAATTCTTGCGCATCAGAAGAAGTATGATCAGTTTCTGCAATATCTTTTAGCCAATTTAGCTTTTTATTATATGTTTCACTATCTTTGTCAACTTGTTTTCCCTCTTTATAAGCCCAATGCGCTGCAACCCCATGCTCTGCGATTTCATGCATTTCAAAAGTACGAATTTGGATTTCTAATGGGTCGCCATTCGGACCAACGACAGTCGTATGCAATGACTGATACATATTTTGTTTTGGCATCGCAATATAATCTTTAAAACGACCAGGCATCGGTTTCCATAGGGTATGGACGAGACCTAATACGGCGTAACAGTCTTTGATAGAGTTAACGATAACACGTACAGCAAGCAAATCAAAAATCTGATCGAACTGTTTCTTTTGCTTCATCATTTTACGATAAATACTGTAGATATGTTTGGGGCGACCATTGATTTCACCACTAATTTCCATAATATCCATTTCTTTACGTATATTTTGAATTGCGTTTTCAATATAAGCTTCACGTTCGCTTCGTTTCTTTTTCATGAGATTAACAATTCTAAAATATTGAACATTATCAATATATCTTAGTGCAATATCCTCTAATTCCCACTTAATTGTATTGATCCCTAAACGATGGGCAAGCGGTGCATATATTTCCAATGTTTCTTTTGAAATTCGAATTTGTTTCTCACGAGGCATTGCACGCAAAGTCCTCATATTATGTAATCGGTCAGCTAATTTAACTAAAATGACACGTACATCTTTAGCGATTGCAATAAATAATTTACGATGATTTTCAGCTTGTTGCTCTTCTTTCGAACGGTATTTTACCTTTTTTAATTTCGTAACCCCATCGACAATTGTCGCAATTTCCACATTGAACATTTCTTCAACATCATCAAAAGTATACGGCGTATCTTCAATCACATCATGTAAAAAACCTGCAACAATCGTTGGGCCATCGAGATGCATTTCAGTTAATATACCTGCCACTTGAATAGGGTGCATTATATAAGGTAAACCGTTTTTACGAAATTGTCCTTCGTGTGCTTGGTAAGCGATGTGATAACTTTTTAATACATATTCATATTGTTCGCTGTCTAAATATGTTTTTGCTTTATGCAATACCTCATCTACACTATATGGATATTCGTTATTCATTATGGTCACCCCCACGTTATAAATAATAATTCTATCATACTACATGATTAAAAATAATTGAACCGTATCACAACGCATAATTTTATTACAAAAGAATAATAAAAGTGTCAATAATTTTAGTTTTTCAATACTTGATTACATTTTAAAATGTTTACTCTGTTTATTTAAAGCGTTTATTTAAAATATAGAAGCAACAGCAAATGATATCAATCGACCTCAACGTAACATTTAATATAATAAAAAAAGTGAGACTGAAATCTATAATAAAACGAAGATTTCTTAATCTCACTAAATTCCAACATACAATGATGTGTATGTTAGAAACTTTTGATTCTATGAACTATTCATTATACGTGATTAAACGCATCACGTCGTAATCTTTAATTTTTTCTATACCATTTAAGTAAGCAAGTTCAATAATAAATGCAATGCCAGCAACGATACCGCCTTGTTTCTCAACAAGATGAATAGCCGCTTCGATTGTTCCACCTGTAGCAAGCAAATCATCAGTAATTAATACTCTTTGACCTGGTTTGATTGCGTCTGCATGCATTGTGAGTACATTGCTTCCGTATTCTAGGTCATATTCATAACGGATGACTTCACGTGGAAGCTTCCCTTCTTTACGAACAGGTGCAAAACCGATTCCCATTGCATATGCAACAGGACATCCGATGATAAAACCACGTGCTTCTGGTCCTACGACAATATCAACGTTTTTCTCTTTTGCATATTTAACGATTTGATCTGTCGCATAGCCGTATGCTTCTCCGTTGTCCATGATTGTTGTAATATCTTTAAAATTAACGCCTGCTTTAGGCCAATCTTTGACTTCAGATACATATTTTTTTAAATCCACTTAAATCCTCTCCTCATTCAATCCCTGCTAATTCATTAACAAACCAAGACTTAATGGCATCAAATTCTTCATATAAGAGCTGTTTTTCAACTTCAATTCGCTGTACCCGTGCTTGATAAATGCGACTAGCTGAAATAGACTGCTTTTCACGAGAATGCGCAATCTCAATTATACCATCTTTTTGTGAAATAATTTGTAAGTCTAAGAAAACTTTTAAAATAAATTTCAGCATAGCGGGTTTAATTTGCAAATATTGACTCAGTGCCATACCTTCAGTTTCTAGATTTGTTTTACCCTTTTGAAATAGTGCTTTATAACATTTTTTAAACGTATCATCTTTCGGTAAACCTTCAAAATAAATAGAATGTTGATGCTCAAATACAAGATAAATTTGAGATGCTTTAATGTAACGACATGACAGCTTTATATCTTCCATAGTAAGTGGTAAATCTCTCATTACACATTTATCATAACCTTCTGGAATGACCTCGCCATAATAGAATTCATGATGACTAGATTTATCTTTATTTGGATGTATCAGATAACACACTTGATCTTTACCCTCAAATCGAGGTAACCGCTTATTTTTGCTGCGATAATCTAAAATCTGTCGATCATTACTTCTTACATCAGTCATTACAAATTGAGGCGTACGATTCCCATTCCATTCATTAATTTGAAGTTCACCAATGATATCTATTTCTTGGTCTTCCATTAATTCTTGGTTTAATTCACCATGATTCCAAAACAAGCCTTGTAAATTTTGTTCATTAAAAGTAACTTTAAGATGATTCTGATTTTGACCAATCGCTTTCGCTTGTTGGATGGTCAAGCCATCAATTTGAAATACAGGTCTGTTAAAATCCATGCCAAAAGGGCGTAACCGTTCTAAAGAGCGGATTTGTTCAATCGTTACATGTTCGATATTTAAAACAACATTAACCATTTTGACGGGTTGTAGATCATCGTCATTAAAACGTTCAGTCATCCATGTATTTAGCGCGTTTCTTAGCTGATCTACATTTTCTATCGGCATTGTTAATCCTGCAGCCATATGGTGACCACCAAATTTTGTAATTAATGTAGATTCCGAAGATAGAGCTTCAAACATTGAGACTTGCGAAATACTTCGGGATGAACCTTTTGCATGTTGTTGGGCTTCATCAATATTTAAAATCATAGTAGGCAAATGAAATGTTTCAACAATTCTTGAAGCCACAATTCCTAATACGCCTTCGTGCCAATTTTCTTTAGCTAAAACTAAAAATTTTTGACCCTCACTAACGGCTTCTTGAGCCATCTCCATCGCTTCCTCCACGATTTGTTGGACAATTTCTTTACGTTCCACATTGAAATGTTCCACTTGTTCTGCTAGAAATAGCGATTCTTCTGGATCATCTGACATTAATAATTCAGCCGCTAAACCTGCATCGTCTAAACGGCCTACCGCATTTAATCGAGGCGCAATGATAAAACCAATTGTTTCTTCATTAATATCATCTCGGTATTGTGCCTGATCTAATAAAGTGCGAATCGCCACGGGTGTCTCTTCATTGATATAAGTCAATCCTTTTTGAACAATCATCCGATTTTCATCAGTCAAAGAAACTAAATCAGCAATTGTCCCAATCATTGCTAAAACCCAAAATGAATGTGGCAATTCTTCTAAAAGCATATCTGCTAACTTAAACGCCACACCTGCACCACATAAATATTTAAATGGATAATTGAAATCAGGATGCATCGGATGGATAATTGCAAAAGCAGGAGGCAACGTTTCCCCCATTTCATGATGGTCTGTAACAATCACATCCACGCCTAGATTTTGCACAAGTTCAATTTCATGATGCCCTTGTATACCATTATCAACAGTAATAATTAACGTAACTCCTTCATCATAGGCATTTCTAAAGGCCATTTCGCTTGGCCCATATCCTTCTGTAAATCGGTTAGGGATATACCACCCTACAGTAGCACCAAGTTGTTGCAATGTTTTAACCATAATGGTCGTTGACGTTACACCGTCTGCATCATAGTCTCCATAAACAAGAATCTTTTCACCATTTTGAATTGCTTTATGTATGCGTGATATCGCTTTATCCATGTCACTTAATGCTTGAGGGTCATGTATCAAATGATTCGGTGCTAAAATGCGTTCAAGCTCTAATCCATCAGTGTACCCTTTGCTTTCTAGTATCGATTTCATCATCGGTGTCAATTTATATTTATCGACTAAAGCGTCATCAATCAAGCTATCAACTTGACGCGTTTGCCATTGAAAATTCGATTGTATCATAATCATTACCGCCTCTTTCTCAAAACGTATTATAACGAAAATTAGAGAAAATAAAAAGAACTTGGACATCATTGATGTTAATCAATAAGACGTCCAAGTTTATTTCTATTATACTAATACTTTTTCTTCGTTAGTACGTTTACGTTTATAAACAACAAGTTTGTGATGACTTGATTTACGTAATTCACGTTTCTTCAACATGCCCCAAAGCGGTACCGCAATAACAATAGATGAGTATACACCTGATACTAAACCAATCAATAATGCTAATGAGAAGTTGAATATACTTGATGCACCTAATATCAACATTGCAACAACGACGATAACTACGGTTAAAACAGTGTTGATTGAACGTGTTAACGTTTGTCGAATAGAACTATTCACAATATAGTCTATTTGCTCTTCTTTCGTGATTACTTTTACTTTTTTCAACATTTCACGAACACGGTCAAATGTTACAATCGTATCGTTTATCGAATAACCGATGATTGTCAGTACTGCAGCGATAAACGTTATATCAACCTCGAGTCTAAACAAGCTAAAGACGGCAATAATCATAAAAGCATCATGTAATAAAGAAATGATCGATGCGATACCCATACGCCATTCAAAACGTAAAGAAATGTAAATAATCATACCAATGGATGCAATAATCACTGCTAGCATCGCATTTTTAGCCAATTCTTGACCTATTACAGGTGATACAGTATTCACAGATGGCTCTTTGCCATATGCATCTTTTAATGTTTTAGATACTTTAGCAATTTCATCTTTTGACAAGTCATGTTTATACTGCATCGAAGCATTTTCATTTTTATTTCCACCAATTGATAATTGGTTTGGTTTCAAATCAATCGCTTCTAATTTTTTCTCTACTTGGTTTTGATTGAGTGGTTGATCACTTTGAAGATCAACACGCGTACCAGAAGTAAAATCAATACCTAAGTTCAATTTGAAAATTGATAAAATGATAACACCTGCTAAAATGACCACACCACTAAATGCAAATAGTGGCTTTGCAATTTTCATAAAATCAATCTTATCGTAAGGTGTACTTAAATCCGATACATCATAACCGTCATTAATATTATGAATTTGATTGTTTTTAACACCAAACCACCAAAGTTTTTTCTTGAATACATTGGATTGTACGACTAAAGATAAAAGAATACGTGTTAAGAAGACCGCAGTCACAAAGCTCATTAAAATTGCCAATAATAACATCGTAGCGAAACCTTTAACTGAACTTTCCCCAAAGAAGAAGAGAACAGCGGCTGCAAGTACAGTTGTCAAGTTGGCATCTAAAATAGTAATAAATGAGCTTTTATTTGCTTTTTTATAAGCTTGTTTTAATGTGCGACCAATTCGCAACTCGTCTTTAATCCTTTCGTACATGATGATATTCGCATCAACAGCCATACCTACACCAAGTACTAACGCGGCTAAACCAGGTAATGTGAGGACACCTGAGATAAAATTAAATGCTAACATTGTTAAATAAATATAAGTTGTTAATGTAATGACAGCAATTAAACCTGGCAAACGGTAGAATAATAACATGAATAAGAAAATGATGCTAATCCCAATAATTGATGCAAACATCGTCTTATCTAATGCATCTTGACCAAATTGGGCACCAACTGAAGTTGAATAGATTTCTTTTAAATCAACTGGTAATGAACCAGAATTCAAAAGATCAGCAATTTGTTTGGCTTCAGTTATGCCTTTTTCACCTTGGAAACCACCTGAAATTTCAACATTAGGTGAGTTAATCGGTTGGTCTACAGAAGCTGCTGAAATATATTTTGGATCTTCTTTAGTTTTTTCTTTCGCATAGCTGTCGCCTTTTTTAAAGTCGAGCCATACAACCATTACATTTTCTTGCTTTTTAGAAATTTTTTCTGTTACTTTTTTAAATTTATCACTGTCTTTTAATTTAAAAGTAACTGCGGGTTGGTTCGTATTTTGTTTAAACTCTTGTTTAGCCGAACCTTGAACTAAATCTTTACCAGTTAATAAAACTTTATCATCAGCATCCCGTATTGTTAAATTAGCTTGTGATGATAAAATTTTACGGGCTTGGTTTTGGTCCTTAACCCCAGCAAGTTGAACACGTATACGATTTTGGTCTTCAACTTGTATTTTCGGTTCAGAGACACCAAGTACGTTGACCCGACGTTCTAAAGTTTTAGCTGTGGATTGTACGGCGGTATTATCAATTTTATCGCCTTTATCAAGTGGGTTGACTTGATATAAAACTTCGAATCCACCTTGTAAATCAAGCCCTAAGTTGACATTTTTGATCACATTTTTATATGTAGTGGCCATTCCCGCGAATAATAGCACGACAAGAATAACAAAGGTGATCAATCTACTTGTTTTTTTCACATAAACACCTCATTTTATCTTATGTTTCAAGCATACTTCACTTTACAAAATTAGTGCAAGTGATTTCTAACACGAACTAAAAAAGACATGGGTATAATCCATGTCTTTAATTGTATTAAAGCTGTTCAATACAATCCGTTATGAAGGATCCACTTGTTTAATGGCTTGTTTTTCAAAAGTCAGTTCAGTACCTTTACCATTAACTGTAATGACAGCTGTCGTTTCGTCAACTGCACGAACTGTTCCTTTAATACCACCAATTGTCGTTACACGTTGGCCCGCTTCTAATTGGTCTACCATTTGGCGATGCTCTTTAGCACGCTTTTGTTGTGGACGAATCATAAAGAACCACATAACAACAAATAGCAATATTAAAGGTAATAAACTAATAAGTGAAGACATAAATCTTAGCTCCTATCTAGAAATTTTTCGGATTATCAACATTGAGGCCATATTGTTCGAAAAATTCCTCTTTAAAATCTAAAAGACGATCCTCTCGAATGGCTTGTCTAATGTTCTCCATTAATTTTAACAGAAAATGCAAATTATGATAAGTGGTAAGACGAATCCCAAAAGTTTCATCCGCTTTGATGAGATGTCTTAGGTATGCGCGTGAATAATTTTTACACGTATAACAATCACAATTTTCATCTAGCGGTCTAAAATCCTCTTTATATTGCGCATTTTTTACGACAACACGGCCATGTGAAGTCATACATGTTCCATTACGTGCAATACGTGTCGGTAATACACAATCAAACATATCCATACCACGGATGCTACATTCAATCAATGCATCAGGAGAACCTACGCCCATTAAATAACGCGGCTTATCTTTAGGCATAAACTGCTCAGTAAATTCGACCATCTCATACATGACAGGTTTTGGCTCACCAACAGACAATCCACCTATCGCATATCCTGGAAAATCAAGTTTAACGAGTTCTTCCGCTGATTGTTGACGTAAATCTTTGTATTCTCCACCTTGGATAATTCCAAACAAGGCTTGATCGTTCGGACGTTGGTGCGCTTGTAAGCATCGTTCAGCCCATCTTGTTGTTCTTTCAATAGAATTTTTCACATAATCATACTCAGCTGGCATAGGAGGGCACTCATCAAAAGCCATGATAATATCCGAACCTAAATCATTTTGTATTTTGATAGAATCTTCTGGAGATAAAAAGAGTTTTGAACCATTCGTATGATGTCTAAATTCTACACCTTCTTCGGTAATTTTTCTCAAATTACTCAAACTAAAAACTTGGAAGCCACCCGAATCCGTTAAAATAGGACCGTCCCAATTCATAAATTGGTGTAGGCCCCCCGCCTTTTTAACAATATCATTGCCAGGTTGTAACCATAAATGATAGGTGTTCCCTAATAAAATTTTCGTATTCATTTGTTTTAATTCTTCTGGGCTCATCGTTTTAACTGTAGCTTTTGTACCCACTGGCATAAACATAGGTGTCTCAAACGACCCGTGCGGTGTGTGTACAATGCCTAATCTTGCACCAGATTGTTTACAAGTTTTAATATGCTCATAAGTTACTGCAGGCATAATATTCTCCTCTCAAACTAAATAATAATCATCGCATCGCCAAAACTGAAAAATCGATATTTTTCAGCGACTGCATGACGGTATGCCGAAAGCACAAATTGTCGCGAACTAAAAGCAGATACCAACATCACTAAAGTGGATTTAGGTAAATGAAAATTGGTAATCAAGCCATCTATCGCTTTAAATTCAAAACCCGGATAAATAAATATATCCGTCCATCCACTAGAAGCAACAAATTGCGTATTATTTTGTCGAATGGTCTCTAGTGTTCTCGTTGAGGTCGTACCCACAGATATGATGCGATGGCCCTTAGCTTTAGTCTCATTTAGTAAATCTGCAGTCTCTTGAGACATTTGATAATATTCACTATGCATTTCGTGGTCATCGATATTCTCAACACTCACAGGTCTAAATGTACCTAATCCTACGTGAAGTGTGATAAATGCAATATTAACCCCATTTTCACGAATTTGTTGTAACAACTGATCTGTAAAATGTAAACCTGCAGTCGGTGCTGCAGCTGAACCAGACGCTTTTGCATAAACGGTTTGATAACGATCTTTTTCATCTAATCGTTCTTTAATATATGGAGGGAGAGGCATTTCGCCTAATTCATCAAGTCGCTCTTGTAAAATGCCGTCATAATGCAAGCGCATCATTCGGCCACCTTGATCGAGTTCTTTCATACAAGTAGCAATGATTTTTCCGTCTCCAAAGCTCAAAGATTGCCCTACTTTAATCCGTTTCGCTGGTTTAAGTAAAACTTCCCAGTCGTCACCTTCAATTTGAGTCAACATTAACATTTCAACTTTTGCTAGTGTTTCTTCTTTAACACCAAATAAACGCGCTGGCATTACTTTCGTATCATTTAATACAAGTGTATCGCCTTGTTTGAAAAATCGCGTAATATCTTTAAAATGCAAGTCTTCGGTATCACCAGTTTGTCGATTCAAATATAACAAGCGGCTTTGATCGCGCTGTTTTAATGGTGTTTGTGCGATGAGCGACTCTGGCAATTCATAATCAAATTCTTCAATATTCAAAGTAGTAACTCCTCTATTTAATGACTCGTATATTTAAAATGTTCATAGGCTTGGGGTGTCGCTTTACGACCTCTTGGTGTTCGCTCTAAAAAGCCTCTTTGAATGAGAAAAGGTTCATATACGTCTTCAATCGTAATACGCTCTTCTCCGATTGAAACAGCAATCGTATCTAACCCTACCGGCCCACCATGATATTGCTCAATAATACAAGCCATCATTTTGTGATCAATATAATCTAGACCTTCTTCATCGACTTGTAATAAGTGCAAAGCACGTTTTGTCGTCTCAATGTAAATCATGTCATCTTCATTTACTTGTTGGAAATCCCGTATTCGTTTTAATAAACGATTAGCGATACGAGGTGTCCCACGACTTCTTTTTGCAATTTCTATAGCACTTTCTTCATCAATTGCTGTGCCTAATACATCAACAGTGCGAATAATAATCTGTGCCAGTTCTTGTTCAGAATAATATTCTAAACGTAAATGAACACCAAAACGGTCACGTAAAGGACTCGTCAAACTCCCTGCACGTGTTGTTGCACCGACTAATGTAAATGGTGGTAAATCGATACGTATACTACGTGCTTCCTCGCCTTTTCCAACGATAATATCAATAAAAAAATCTTCCATAGCCGGATATAATACTTCTTCCACAACGCTACTTAGACGATGTATCTCATCAATAAATAAAACATCGCCAGGTTGTAAACCAGTTAAAATAGCAGCTAAATCACCGGGTCTCTCTATAGATGGCCCTGAAACTGTACGTAAATTAACGCCCATTTCATTTGCGATAATATGTGAGAGTGTCGTTTTACCTAAACCAGGAGGGCCAAAGAGAAGGACATGATCAAGTGGTTCTTCACGAATTTTAGCCGCTTGAATAAAAACTTCAAGATTTGATTTGATCGTACTTTGACCTATGTATTGTCTTAGCCGATCTGGCCGTAATGACAATTCAAAAGCTTGCTCATCAGATTGCTCATGGCCATCCATCATTCGATCTTGTTCCATTTGACTCACTCCTTTTTTATGAAACTAATTGTTTTAATCCAAATTTAACTGCTGCATCAACACTTTCAAAAGTTTCACTTTGCATCGCCTTCTCAACCTTTTTCAATTCACGCTTAGAATAGCCTAATGCTTCTAACACCAATAGTGCTTCTTTTGCATAATGAGAGGTTTCGATAGCATCCGTAGCATTCGAAAGTAGGTCTTCATCGTTCGTTTCGGTAATAACTACTTTACCTTTTAAATCTAATACAATTTGGCGCGCTGTCTTTTTACCGATTCCTGGAAATTTTGTTAAATACGCATCATTTTCATTTTCAATCGCGCGTTTAACTTCATTAGGCGTGCTCGCTGCTAAAATAGCTAATGCAGATTTAGGACCAATTCCAGTCACCTTAATTAAACTTAAAAACATATCCTTTTCTTCTTCATCAATAAAGCCATATAACAATTGAGCGTCTTCTCGTACAATTAACGACGTATAAACTTTAATAGATTGATTAAGATGCTTTTGAAAACGATATGAGTTTGGGGTCTGAATTTCATATCCCACACCCGATGTTGTTTCGACGATGATGTGTGTTGGATAAAGTGCCGTTAAATTCCCAAAGATATATGCATACATCGTAACTACTCCTTATAAATTCATTCCGATAATATCTACATTATAAATATTTTCCATTTGTCTTAATGTGTTAATTAATTCATAGGGATTAATTTTCGCTTTACTCCCATCTAGTGACAGTGTAATGGATGCTTTATTATTGATAGGGACACTTTGATGAATTGTGAGCACAGAAAGTTGAAGCTCTGACAATTTTTCAAGGATACTTGCCAGAATTACAACTTTATCAATAACAAATAAAATAATGGTATAAGCTTCTGTGCGCTTACGAACCTCATCTAATGGAAAGATAGTGTCTCTATATTTGTAGAATGCACTGCGTGAACAATCATGCATATCCACTGCTTCTTGAATTGTCAGTGATGGGTCATTTTTTAATGAGGATTTTACTTGTAGTACACGCTTCACGACGTAAGGTAGAACATCCTCACGAATAACATAAAATTGATGTTTCATACGCGCATTAGGCGCCTCCTGTTCATTATTCGACAAATTCAAACTCTCCTCCAAGAATACGTACAATATCACCATTCTCTGCACCACGTTCACGTAATGCGTCATCGATACCCATTGAACGCATTTGTCTAGCAAAACGTCGTACTGCTGGGTCACTATTAAAGTCGGTCATTTTAAACATACGTTCTATCGCATTACCACTTACGACATAAGCACCATCATCATCTCTCGTAATTTTAAATTGATCTTGTGAAGGTGTATGTTTATAAACAACACGATTGACACCGATTTGCTCTTCCGTCGCAGAAAAATCAACATCTTTGACCTTATCAAGTGTATTCGCTATTTCATAAAGTAATTGATCAATGTTTTCACGTGTATATGATGAAATTGGAATGATTTTAACCGGTTGATTAAGTTTATTTTTAAATTGTTCCAACTGGTCATGTGCTTCTGGTATATCCATTTTATTGGCAACAATGATCTGTGGTCGCTCTTCTAATCGTTGCGCATAAGCTTTTAGCTCTTGGTTGATAATCGTATAATCCTCATAAGGGTCACGGCCTTCTAAACCGCTCATATCAATTACATGCACAATTACTTTTGTTCTTTCGACATGTCTTAAGAATTGATGTCCTAAACCGACACCTTCAGATGCACCTTCAATCAAACCTGGTAAATCAGCCATAACAAAACTACGTTGGTCAGGCGTAACCACAACGCCTAAATTAGGTTGAATTGTAGTAAAGTGATAAGCGCCAATTTTAGGTTTTGCTTTAGAAACGATTGAAAGTAGTGTTGATTTACCAACACTTGGAAAACCAACAAGGCCTACATCAGCAAGAAGCTTAAGTTCCAAAGTTACTTCTATTTCTTCACCAGGTTCACCATTCTCACTAAAATCTGGTGCCGGGTTTTTAGGTGTCGCAAAACGTGAATTACCACGACCTCCACGACCTCCTTTTGCGATAACTGCACTTTGGCCATGTTCCACTAAATCAGCTAATGTTTGTTCTGTTTCAACATCTTTGATAATCGTTCCAGGCGGTACTTTTAAAACAAGATCCTCTGCATTTTTACCATGCATATTACTACTTTGACCGTTTTCGCCTTTTTTAGCTTTAAAGTGTCGTTGATATCTAAAGTCCATGAGAGTGCGCAATCCTTCATCTACTTGGAAAACAACTGATGCACCACGACCACCGTCACCACCGGCTGGTCCTCCAAATGGAACATACTTTTCACGGCGATATGCCGTAATACCATTCCCGCCATCACCCGCTTTTAATGATATTTTAACTTGATCTACAAACATATTTTCACCTCTTTTTCGATTTTTTTGTTTTATTTTAAACGCAAGTTACTTACTTTACGTTTGGTTCTCATTTTGAAACTATGATTATCTTTAGTCTAATCAATATAAAAAATAAACACCAGAAGTTACCTTCTGGTGTCAAAATTTGACAAATTATTCAGCAACTGCATATACAGAAACTTGTTTTTTGTCTCGACCTTTACGTTCGAATTTAACAACGCCATCGATTTTAGCGAATAATGTATCATCGCCACCACGACCTACGTTTTCACCTGGGTAAATCTTAGTTCCACGTTGACGGAATAAGATAGAACCACCAGTAACGAATTGACCGTCTGCACGTTTAGCACCTAAACGTTTAGATTCTGAGTCACGTCCGTTTTTAGTAGAACTTACCCCTTTTTTAGATGCGAAAAATTGTAAGTTTAATTTAAGCATGAGTTACACCTCACTTCAGATTTAATTTAATATACTCATTATATTCTTCTTCAATTGTTTGTAAAGAAACTAACATTGACTGGAGTATCAACTGTGCCTGCTCATTTGATGTATCAACAGATCTCACATGAAAATATCCACCGTCATCACTGTAATCAATATCTGGTCTTTCTGCAGTAAGTCCAATAATAGCGTTAACGCTACCGAAAACAACTGCTGAAGCACCAGCGCAAACAATGTCTTGACCATGCTCAGCAAAGTCAGCATGACCGTCCATTATGACATCTGTTATCTGACCTTCGTCATTCAATTTAAAGTCAACATTAATCATGATTAAGCGTTAATCTTATCAATTGTTAACTTAGTATATGGTTGACGATGGCCTTTTTTGCGTTTTGAATCTTTACGACGACGGTAAGTAAATACAGTGATTTTTTTACCGCGACCTTGTTTGTTTACAGTTGCAGTGACAGTTGCGCCTTCAACTGTAGGAGCACCAACTTTAACGTTGTCTCCACCGACGAATAAAACTTTATCAAAAGTGAAAGTGTCACCTTCGTTTACGTTTAATTTTTCAACGTAAATTTCTTGACCTTCTTCAACTTTTACTTGTTTTCCACCTGTTTCAATAATAGCAAACATACTTTGCACCTCCTAATTATAAGTCACGCCATATATAGGTGACATTGCGTACTTAAAACCTATATTTGAGCGGTTGTATGTAGCTATGAACTACTCAACTACTGAATCATACCATTCGTATTACTTCGTGTCAATAGTACTTAATTGATTTATGAAGCGATTAAAAATGAAATACATAAAGATTAATAAAAGACTGTTCAAAAACAATGTCGGTATGATACGGAAAACTAAAAATCCAAACATATTTATATCAATTAACCCCCAATAGACTATAGATCACCATGACAAAAATTTCTAAGAATATCACACCAAGTAGAATCATGCCATAAAGCATTGTGTGATCTCTGAAAAAAACTTTTAAGAATTTATCGGCAATGAGAATGGACACAATGTAACCGAATAAATAAACACCATAAACTTGACCGAAATACAGATCTTGCATGATACCCAATAAGACACCTAAGATTAATGCGGTACTGGTATTTTTATAAATCGCAATGATCATTAAAAATAAAAAGCTTAAATGGGGCACTAATATAAATGAAAAGTGACCTATTGTAATCGGTGATAAAAAGGTAAGCAACGTATCTAGATAAAACATCAATAAGCCTATAAGTACATAATAAATCGATTTCATTATGAATTGTCACCCTTATCGTTAATTACTGTTTTAGGGTCTCTTTTAGCGATATAAACATGAGAAAAATGATTCATGTTTGCCCCAGTTTTAATAGAAACTTGCTTTGATAAACCATATTGATCGTTTTGAACTTTTTCAACTTCACCTACGTAAAGCCCTTTAGGCAATTGATCCCCTAAACCACTCGTTACAACTTTATCGCCCTCTTTAATATCTTCGTTATTATCTATATCACTGACAATAAGTTGATCTGTTTTATCATCATAGCGATCAATTAAACCAAACACTTCATCTGAACCATGTTGGATATTTACTGATAAACGGTTAGTACGTCCCTTAGTTGTAATTAAATTGATTTGTGACGAAAATTGATTCACTTTCGCAACACGGCCGACTAAACCATTGGCTGTCATAACAGCCATATTTTCTTTAATACCAGATTTTTTTCCTTTATCAATGACGACTGTATTTAACCATTGATCTGGTTGGCGTGCAATCACCCCTGCTGAAATAGGCGCATACTCTGAAATATCACTCATATCAAGTTCTTTTTTGAGTTTTTTATTTTCCGATTTAAGTCGTTCATTATCAGCTTGTAATTGTTTCTCTTTATTTGTAGGCGCTTCACTTTTATGGAATATGTCTGTAATAGTTCCCGCTACAAATTGGACTGGATAAGAGAAAATACGTTGCCCGAAGGAAATGGTATCACTCGCATATTGTTCAGGAACCGATTGGGTATTTGACCTGATAGATAATCCAACTAAAGCGATAAAAAGTATTAATGCACAAAACAACACAACGAGTTTGTTGTTTTTAAAAAAATTGGACAACCTCAACACCTCATATTATATGTAAATATATTACTGCTCCTATTTTATATTACTCTTGTTAGTAAATAAAGTACAAGGGTGTGTTGTAATGAGATCATAATGATTTTTGAAGATGATGACTTGAATGGTGCTATGACTTTTCAAATTTACATCGGCTAATATCAAGCAATTATCACGTGTATTTGTACGTCCCAAACATAAAAAGGTTCTTCATTTTTTATGGTGGGATGACATAAGTCATCCTGCTTTTTTGTACAAAAATAGCGCAAATGCCTCTATAATTTTAAGTGACTAAACCAAAAATAAAGGAGACATATTGCGCCTATGTGTAATGATATATTAAAGTTACTAAAAATTAAAGATAATAATATTAAAATCACTAAAGTTGAAGAAGATGTAGTTATTAGAGGTAAGAAATCTAACGTCATCTTTGGTACCCTTTCATACAAGCCTATGACTTGTCCTCACTGTTATCATACGAATCCAAACCGAATACACAAACACGGAAAACGTTTATCGCGAATTACTTTTTTAAGATTCCAAGAGATAGCAGTGTATTTAAATCTGTTAAAACAATGTTTTAACTGTATGGATGGAAAGTGTTACGCTTCTACAGAAAGTATGAGGATATCATTGCTTATACGATTGGAACCCCTCAATTCAATAATGGTGCGATTGAAGGAATTAATCAAAAAGTTAAACTGATTAAATTTCATATGGCTATCGCAACTTTTATAACTTCAAAAATCGCATTTTTATTATTTTTAGACTGTATAAAAGACCAAAGAAAAAAGCAATGCCACTTTTCAATAGTGAAATTGCTTAAATAGATTGCGTACCGAGTCGAGAATCCCGAGGCATAGAGCCGAAACCGAAAATCCATTTTGGCTTCTTATGAACTAAAATAAAAGCCAAAATTAGTTGAGGTAAGGCGCCTGGGAAAGCGAGACTCGAAGAAGCAATCGGAAGTTTGCGACTTAATTATTATAGACACATAACCACCATATAAAGTGTACAGCCCATAAAAAACGCCGAAAAAGTAAGGCATTAAGCTTACTCTTTCAGCGTAACTCTCAATTAGAATATGATTGCTTATCATTGAGTTATAAAATGATGGTTAAAATTCATGCCGTTAACTGACGATTAATCAGTAATTATTCTTAGTGACGTTGCCCTTTTGAATGTTGATCCTCTTGGTCTTCTTTGTAGAGGATTTCATCTTTACGCCATTCAGAAAATAATCTTTGTGCTTTTCGCTGCTCGTTTTGCTGTTTCGCATGATTTATTTTCATTTTTACCACTCCTCTATGAGATTCCACAATCACAGCCTAACGTAAATAGACTCTATTTTCAAACGTGCTACCATCGAGGACCTTTAATCGTCTTCATCTTGCTGATAAGCTTCTAACGGTTGCAAAGATATCGGGTGTCCAAGCTGATTTAAATCGTCATACAAATCGTGTTCCGTTGTGTAAATCCGCATATTCTTTTCACCGAAACGATACAGAATAAATTGAGAATCTCTTTCGGCTATTAAATATTCTTTATCATAACCAAGACGTGACATATCATTGACTTGCATAAATTCGTATTTATCTACCCAATTAAAAACATTCCTCATCTGACTTTTAGGAACATTTCTAAACATGTCATTTTCTTGTTGGACATACTTTCGGCCATTCACTGGGATTTCATATCCTTCATTATCAACCGCTTGATAAACTTCTTTATCTTTCATTGGATTCCACGGTTCATTTTTAATCTGAGGAAAATACTTTAATGCAGTAAATACGAGGGCTAAAAATAAAAAGACAACCATGAATAGTTTGAATAAGCTTTTAAAAATCCGCATGCATGCCCTCCACTATATTTTCATTATATTAATCTTAATTCATTCATTGTATTATCATTATAATGGCTTTATTATGTTTTAGCATCCATCTTAAGCATGAAATAAATATAACTTTAGAATGATGCGCTTTTCATACAAAACGATTATTATAGACATATAGGGAGTGACATTGATGAGTATTCTCACATTATTTTTAATTATATTATTAGTCGTTTTGCTATTCAGAGTCGGTATTACAATAATAAGATTTCTAATAAAAGTAGGATTAGTTGTATTAGCTTTATATTTATGTTATAAATTTGGTACGTGGCTTATTGGAAATTTTCAACTTTAGTAACAAAAGGTTCATGCAACATTGCATGGGCCTTTTGTTTTGGTTCTTCATTTTTTATGGTGGGATGACATAAGTCATCCTGCTTTTTTGTACAAAAATAGCGCAAATGCCTCTATAATTTTAAGTGACTAAACCAAAAATAAAGGAGACATATTGCGCCTATGTGTAATGATATATTAAAGTTACTAAAAATTAAAGATAATAATATTAAAATCACTAAAGTTGAAGAAGATGTAGTTATTAGAGGTAAGAAATCTAACGTCATCTTTGGTACCCTTTCATACAAGCCTATGACTTGTCCTCACTGTTATCATACGAATCCAAACCGAATACACAAACACGGAAAACGTTTATCGCGAATTACTTTTTTAAGATTCCAAGAGATAGCAGTGTATTTAAATCCGTTAAAACAACGTTTTAAATGTAGGGTTTGTGGTCGGACTTTTACTTCTAAAACAAATGTTGTTGAGGATAACTGTTTTATCTCAAACCATGTTCAGAAAGCTATTATAGATAAAGCAACACAAGTTCGCTCAGAAACGTATATCGCAAGTGATTGTAACGTTTCTGCATCTTCTGTAAAACGTGTGATTCATAAAGTAAGCAATGCCACTTTTCAATAGTGAAATTGCTTAAATAGATTGCGTACCGAGTCGAGACTCCCGAGGCATAGAGCCGAAACCGAAAATCCATTTTGGCTTCTTATGAGCTACAATAAAAGCCAAAATTAGTTGAGGTAAGGCGCCTGGGAAAGCGAGACTCGAAGAAGCAATCGGAAGTTTGCGACTTAATTATTATAGACACATAACCACCATATAAAATGTACAGCCTTTGTTTTTATAAGTCAATCTCACTCAGAATAGATACATAGTTGCTATCCCCTACAATGATGTGATCAAGTACATCAATACCCATCGCTTCTCCACATACAATCAGTCTTTTAGTCGTTTCAATATCTGCTTTAGATGGCGTAACATCTCCGGAAGGATGATTATGCAGTACAATAATGGCATGCGCCGACCATTTTAATGCTGTTTTAAAAATTTCTCTAGGATGAATGACCGCACTATTTAATGTACCGATAAACAAAGTTTGCTCGTGAATAATTTGATGTTTTGTATTTAATATAATAAGAACAAAATGCTCTTGATGACACCCATTAAACTTGGGATAAAAACGTTCCGCTATTTGTTGTGGTGTGTGTATGGGCTCCGACAGTGTGCGTGTTTTTTCTCGCGCTAACCGCTGGCATATTTCAAATACAGATAAAAGTGTAACGGCTTTATTTCTTCCAATCCCTTCAAATGATTCCAATTCTGCTAAAGATAAATTTTTGATTTGTGACAGTGATTGGCATTGAGACAACATATTAGAAGCAATATCTATTCTAGAATGGCCCCTGCTCCCTGTATTAATCAAAATTGCTAGTAGTTCAGTGTTAGATAATGCTTGACTACCAAATTGTATTAAACGTTCTTTAGGTTTTTCATCAATTGATAAATCACGTATTCTGGTCATAGAATACCTCCGTAAAAGTTAATTAAGTGAGGATAAAACGAGGTGGTCAATATAAATGATACAAATATAGAAGGGACTAGTGGTATGCAATGTGTCATTTTTGATTTTAATAATCGTAAGAGCAAGTAAAAGAGACATCCGATTGGAAAAATCATTTCTAAAAACAAAAATAAAAAAGGCATTGGAAAGAAGAAAATCATCACAAGACATAATTTTATATCACCAAATCCAATTAAATGGTTTTGAATGAGGCCTATAAAAAAGAGTGATAAAAATAAAATAGCATGTTGTAAATCAACATAGAGGTGATGCGGAAAATAAAGCAGGAGAACAAAAAGTAAAACTAAAAAGCGATGTTGGACAATCATGCTACAGATATCAATCACCCCTATTGTTAAAAGCATCAATCCAACCGCATAAAATATTTCAGTTGATACATAAACAGGTAAAATCGTAGGATAGACTAGTAATGTCCCTCCCAATAATTCTCCAATTAAAAGTGATTTAGGAATTGGCTTGCTACAATAGCGGCAACGTCCACTGAAAAGCACGAAGCTAACTATCGGTATAAGATCTGTCAATTGAAGTTGATGAAAGCAATACTTGCATCGTGACCTTTTAACTAAATGCTTTATCTTCAGGTCAGGATGTTCGGCAAATTGAAGTAAAAAACTCATAGCAATACAACCAACAAAAAATAGCGCGCAATACTGCAAGTAAGCACCTCGTATCTAAGAATTTACGAAACGTGTCAACTCTAGGCGTCAACATTTGAGTGTCATCATTATAGCGTTTCATCATTTCAAGGGTCAAATTTGCAAAAATGACATATCGCGTACCAAAGCTATGCAAATTGAAAAAACCATTTCATAAACAGGTAATACACATTAACCTGCTATGAAATGGCTTATTTTTATGCATTAAATGCAATTTTAGATTTAATTTCACTAATGAAATAAAGGCTACCCGTAATAAGTAATGCTTCGCCTTTATATTCGCGAATAAATGCGACAAAGTCATCCACGATTGATTTGTTACCGAACTCAACTTCATCATATAATGTTTGTTTCGGTAAAGCTTTTGGAAAATCAAACCCTGTAACATAAATATGCTTAGCAATATTTTGAAAAGCGTCGAGCATATGATGGATGGGCTTACCTTCAATGGCAGCAAATAACACATCTACTTTTTCTAAATCATAATATTTTTCAATCGTATCGATCAATGCGTCCACACTTTCTTTATTGTGTGCACCGTCAATAATGATGAGTGGTTCTTCTGAAACTTGCTCAATGCGACCTGTCCAATAAGCTTGCTCAATACCATCAATCATTTTGTTGAAATCTAAATGGATGACATTTTGCTCATACAATTCTATCAAAGCTGTGATGACGAGTGAGGCATTTTCTTTTTGATGTTCCCCTAACATATGAAGCGCTAGATTTTCGAATTCATAGTCTTTATAGCGATAAGTAAATTCATCCCCTTCAGACTTAATTAAAATATCACGGTCAAATTCTAAAGCTTTTGCATTCAATCTCTCTGCTGTATCGCGAAAAAGCTTTAAAGCCTCTTCGTTTTTAATCGCATAAACAATTGGGGTGTTGGCTTTTATGATTGCAGATTTGTCTTTAGCAATGTCAAGATACGTTTGTCCAAGAATATCGGTGTGATCTAAACCAATACTCGTTAAAATACTAATAAGCGGTTGGATAACATTTGTAGAATCATTTTTAACACCTAAGCCTGCTTCCACAATAACAAAGTCGACAGGGTGCACTGCTCCGAAATATAAATACATCATCGTTGTAATAATTTCGAATTCAGTTGCTACTCCCAAATCCGTTTCTTTGTCCATCGCTTCACTCACAGGTTTAACACGTTCAACTAATGCTACAATTTCATCGTTCGTAATGGGCACACCATTTAAACTAATTCGTTCATTGAAAGTCTCTATATAAGGCGACGTAAATGTACCCACTTGGTAATCGTTTTTCATTAATGCTTCACGCATGTATGCTACAGTAGAGCCTTTACCATTAGTCCCACCAATATGAATGGCGTTAATACGGCGTTGAGGGTTTCCCAGTCTTTCGAGCATCCATTCCATGCGTTTTACGCCAGGCTTAATACCGAATTTAGTTCTTTCATGTATCCAATATAAACTGTCTAGATAATTCATAACTAAGACTCCTACGCCTTTAATTGTTCAATTCTAGCTTTAACACCATCATATTTTTCTTGGTATTTGACTTGTTTCTCTTTCTCTTCATTAATAATTTTTTCTGGTGCTTTTTTAACAAAGTTTTCATTTGCTAGTTTTTTATTGACACGATCTAATTCTTTTTGCCATTTTTCTAGGTCTTTTTCCAAACGCTCTAATTCTTTATCCATATCAATTAAACCTTCAATTGGTAAAATGACTTCACCAGCTGCAACAACAGATGTCATTGCTTTATCAGGAATTTCGATTTGAGTGGCAATCTCAAGTTCACTCGGATTACAGAAGCGTTCTAAATAGTGTTGGTTTGCTAACAACAACTGTTGAATTTTTTCATTTTTCGCTTTGATTTTAATCGGAATTTCTTTTGATAATGGTGTGTTTACTTCTAAACGAGACTGACGTACAGATTTAATAATTTCAACTAATTGTTCCATTACATCTTTACTCTCTTCGAAATTAAACGCATCATTAACTGTTGGCCACGCACTTGTCACAATAGACTCGCCTTCATGCGGCAAGTTTTGCCAAATATGTTCCGTTACGAATGGCATGAATGGATGCAATAGGCGCATCATGCGGTCTAAAGTATAACTTAACACTGAGCGTGTTACGTTTTTCTGTGCTTCATCGTCACCGTTCATTGGTATTTTACTCATTTCAATATACCAGTCACAAAACTCATCCCAAATAAAATTATACAATACACGGCCAACTTCGCCAAACTCGTATTTATCACTTAATTGCGTCACTGTTTCAATCGTTTCATTTAAACGTGTCAAAATCCACTGATCTGCTACTGATAGATTTTGAGATAAATCGATATCTTCAAAACGGAATGTTTCACCAATATTCATTAAGCTAAATCGAGCAGCATTCCATATCTTGTTAATAAAATTCCAAACTGACTCTACTTTTTCAGTTGAATAGCGTAAATCATGCCCCGGTGAAGATCCTGTGGCTAAGAAATAACGAAGACTGTCTGCACCATATTGATCAATGACATCCATAGGGTCAACACCATTACCTAGAGATTTACTCATTTTACGTCCGTCTTCTGCGCGTACTAACCCATGTAATAACACATCACTAAATGGCTTTTCACCTGTAAACTCTAAACCTTGGAAAATCATACGTGCTACCCAGAAGAAAATAATATCATAGCCTGTTACTAGCACTTGTGTTGGATAAAATCTTTGGTAATCTTCAGCTGTTTCATCAGGCCATCCAAGTGTAGAAAAAGGCCATAATGCACTAGAAAACCAAGTATCTAATACATCTTCATCTTGTGTCCAATTTTCAATGTCTTCAGGCTCATTTTCACCAACATAAATCTCACCTGTTTCATTGTGATACCAAGCAGGTATTTGATGTCCCCACCAAAGTTGACGAGAAATAGTCCAATCTCTTATTTCTTCCATCCAACGGTTAAAAGTTTTTTCAAATCGTGCAGGAACAAATTCGATACGTCCATCTGTTTTTTGGTTATTCAAAGCTTGTTCTGCTAACGGTGCCATTTTAACGAACCATTGTGTCGATAAATAAGGTTCAACAACAGCACCCGTACGTTCAGAATGTCCAACTGAATGAACGTGATCATCGATTTTAATTACAAGTCCTTGATCTAACAAATCTTTAACGAGTTGTTTACGACATTCAAAGCGATCTAGACCAGCGTATTTCCCTGCTTCTTGATTCATGCATCCAGATTCATCCATAACGACAATACGTTCTAAGTCATGACGATTGCCAATTTCAAAGTCATTTGGATCATGTGCAGGTGTCACTTTCATTGCCCCGCTTCCAAATTCTTGGTCAACATATTCATCAGCTAAAACAGGAATCTCACGGCCAACAATTGGTAAAATAACATTTTTACCGATAACTTCTTTGTAACGCGCATCTTCCGGATGTACAACAATTGCAGTATCACCTAGCATCGTTTCTGGACGTGTCGTTGCAATTTCAATATACCCTTCGCCATCCGCAAACGGATATTTAAAATGATAGAATTTGCCGTTAACATCTTCGTGAATGACTTCAATATCAGATAGTGCTGTTTTCGCTACAGGATCCCAGTTAATGATACGTTCACCACGGTAAATTAATCCTTTTTTATACATATCAACAAATACTTTACGTACTGCTTGACTTAAACCAGAGTCGAGTGTGAATCTTTCTCTTGAATAATCTAAGCCAAGTCCGAGTTTAGCCCATTGTTGACGAATAAAATCGGCATATTCTTCTTTCCAATCCCATGCTTTTTCTAAAAACTTTTCTCTACCAATATCATGTCTCGAAATGCCTTCTTCTCGCATTTTTGCTTCAACTTTTGCTTGTGTCGCAATACCAGCATGATCCATACCAGGTAAATAAAGTGTTTCATAACCTTGCATTCGTTTCATACGCGTTAAAATATCTTGCAATGTTGTATCCCAAGCATGCCCTAAATGTAATTTTCCAGTTACATTCGGCGGTGGAATAACAATTGTATATGTGGGTTGATCTGAATTTTGTTTAGGTTTGAATAACTCTTGTTCTACCCATTTTTGATATCGACCCGCCTCAACTTCTTGCGGATTATATTTTGGTTTCATTTCCATAAGAATCCTCCTTCAAATAAAAAAACATCCTGTCCTCATCATAGGACGGATGTTCCGCGGTACCACCTAAATTCAATAATGCATTCGCACTATTGCACTCTTACGATTAACGCTCATAACACGCTTTAACCTACTTTACTTTCAGCTAAAGTTCAACGTGGGCTACCTTCAATAACGCCTTTTATGTACTCTCAGCAAACGTACACTCTCTAAAAAAAGACAACCATCTACTCTTCCCAAATTCTACTATTAATTTAATTCTTATAGTATACTGAAACGACAATGAAGTCAATACAAGGAGGTATAAAAACGTGAATCCCTGTGCATTCGGTAGTCAAGATCCAGTATATATCGATTATCATGATCATTTTTGGGGAAAGCCATTATATGATTCTCGTGCGCTATTTGAACTTCTGGCATTAGAATCCCAACATGCTGGTTTATCTTGGCTAACGATACTCAAAAAGAAAGATGCTTACAAATCAGCATTTTATCAGTTTGATCCATATAAAATTGCACAAATGACATCATCAGATATCGATCAATTGATGACATTCCCTAATATTATACATCATCGCAAAAAGTTGGAAGCCATTGTTTCTCAAGCCAAAGGTTATATTGAAATTGAAAAAGACTATGAAAGCTTTAGTCATTTTATATGGTCATTTGTCGATGGTGCACCCATTGATTTTCAATACAAAACCGTTGAAGCGCGAATTACAGTGAACGATACAGCCAAGAAATTGTCAAAGTCACTGAAACAATACGGGTTTCAATTTATCGGTCCTATAACTGCATTTTCATTTATGGAAGCTGCGGGTCTTTATAATAGTCATTTGATTTCTTGTCCAAATCGTTAACACATGTATGAATACAATACCCAATAAAATACAAAAAAGGGATAGCAGTCACGTTAAAACGTTTGATTGCTGTCCCTTTTAAATGAATCAAAATGAATTATTTTACATTAAGACGTATTTCTTTTATTTTTCCGATCTTGATATTTAAAAATAAGGCTAATTAATGGTGCAATCAGAAAGAGTATGAAGAATATACGGAAAATATGATAGCTCGAAATCATAGCGACATCTCCACCGGTATCTAATGCGACCAATACAATTTGACTCATACCTCCAGGTGCTGCACTTAAAAATAGATTATTAATCGACGCTGGATTAAATAAATGAATCAAAATGACCATTAAAAGTGTACCAAATATAAGTAAAATATTTTGATAAGCAATTGCGACTGCAATTCTGCCCTTAAATTGCTCAGTTAAATGCGCGATTTGAATACCTACACGAATCATATAGATAATTTGAGCACCTGCAATAATTGGCGCATCAAGCGTAAAAGTGCGTTCGGTTACCATATTCCAAACAATGAGCACTAAAATTGGCGCAAGTAACATTTTGGTTGGAAAGTGAATCCATTTCATCAAAATGTAAACGACACAAATACCTAGCCCAATGATTAAAATGTCCTTGAAAGTTAAAACTTCAGTTAATAGATGCATATGTTGCATTTCGGTTTGACTACCGTCTGCATCTTTAAAGAAATATGAGATAAACGGAACTAAAATAACAACAAATATAATACGGGACGTTTGCGTCAGGCTCACAACAAGTATATCTGCGCGCTTATTTTCTTCGGCCATCACAAGCATCTGACTTAATGCGCCTGGTATGACACTTAATAAAGCTGTTTCTCTATTGACCCTTGCAATTTTTCTAAAGCCGATAGAAACAATAAGAGATAATACAAGTAACAAGACGCTCACTAATATAATTGAAAACCAATCATTTTTAATATCATCGATTACATTTTTTGTAAAAGATGTTCCAATTTGAACGCCCAACATGATAAGACCAAGTTCACTTAGCCATTGTGGCCAATTCACTTCTAACTTCAAAACTTTAATCACAAATAAACTGGCAAGTATCGGTCCGAACATCCATGGCAGTATTAAATGAAGTCGTAATAATATAAGGCCAAAAATGATTGAGAGTCCAAGTACAATGAAACTATTAATGTGGTGTTTTCGTGTCATGGTCCCTCCTATCATTTACAGCACTTTTGTTTTTAATAATTATAAACAATAAAATTGGCATTTTATTCATTATAGTACTTTTAGTTGTGTAAAATAGTCAAATATTTATTGTGTTGCTTTTGTAATTCGCTCTAGAGCTGTATCAAATGCTTCTAAAGTTTGTTGAATATCATCTTTTGTATGAGCCGTTGACAAAAACATACCTTCAAATTGTGACGGAGGTAAAAAGATACCTTGTACTGCAAGCTCACGATAAAGAACGCGGAATAATTCATGATCTGAAGCATTTGCTTCTTTAAAATTCGTAACAGGACCTTCATTTAAGAAAAACCCTATCATTGAACCTGCTCGGTTGACAGTTAATGGAATACCATAGCGATTAAAGATTTTTTTAAGCCCGTCTTCTAACATATCACCTAATTGATTAAAGTAGTCATAACTTTCTGGTGTCAATTGGCTTAATGTCATGTAACCACTTGTCATTGCTAGAGGGTTTCCTGAGAGTGTCCCTGCTTGGTAAATATCACCACTTGGCGCGATATGATCCATAATCTCTTTACGACCACCAAATGCACCAACAGGTAAGCCACCACCGATGACCTTACCTAAACATGTTAAATCAGGTATGACATCAAAATAACCTTGCGCACAATTGTAACCTACTCTAAAGCCTGTCATGACTTCATCAAAAATAAGCAATGCATCATTTTCTTGTGTAATGTCACGTAAGCCTTGCAAGAAATTGTTAATAGGTGGCACTACGCCCATATTACCTGATACAGGTTCTACGATAACTGCCGCAATATCATCACCAAATTGTTCAAAAGCATAGCGTACTGCATCTAGATCATTATACGGAACGGTAATTGTATTTTTAGCTGTCCCTTCAGGCACCCCAGGAGAATCAGGCAAGCCAAGTGTGGCTACACCAGATCCTGCTTTGATTAACAGAGAATCACTATGTCCATGATAATTACCTTCAAACTTGATAATTTTATTTTTACCTGTATATCCACGTGCAAGTCGCAATGTATCTAACGTTGCTTCTGTACCAGAAGAAACCATGCGAACTTTTTCAATTGATGGTACACGTTCAATCACCAGTTCAGCAAGACGATTTTCTTCTAATGTCGAAGCGCCGAAACTTGTTCCACGATCAACGACTTTATGGATTTCTTCAATGACTTTTGGGTCGCGATGACCTAAAATTAATGGTCCCCAACTTAAAACGTAATCAATATATTCATTTCCGTCTATATCATAAATACGGCTTCCTTCACCGTGATCCATAAAAATAGCGGGTGTATCTACAGATTTAAAAGCACGAACTGGACTATTCACACCGCCTGGCATGAGTTTTTCTGCTTTTTCAAAAGCTTTAATGGATTCATTATAACGCATGATGTGACCTCCTTTTATTCCTTATCTAAATATTGACAGATATCTTTAGCGAAATAAGTGATAATCATATCAGCACCTGCACGCTTCATAGAAATCATTTGTTCCATAACGACTTTTTCTTCATCAATCCAACCATTCAAAGCTGCTGCCTTTGTCATACTGTACTCACCACTTACATTGTATGCCACAATTGGAACGTTGCTATGATTTCTAACATCTCGAATAATATCTAAATAGCTCAGTGCGGGTTTAACAATCATCATATCGGCACCTTCTTTAAGGTCAGATTCCAATTCTCGAAGTGCCTCTAAGCGGTTGGCAGGATCCATTTGATATGTCTTTCTATCTCCAAAAGAAGGCGCTGATTCTGCAGCATCTCTAAATGGACCGAAAAAGCTAGATGCATATTTAATGGCATAACTCATAATTGGTATATTTTGGTATCCGGCTTCATCGAGCCCTTCACGTATAGCAATTACAAAACCATCCATCATATTGCTTGGTGCAATAATATCAGCGCCTGCTTCTACTTGAGAAATCGCAGTTTTCACTAATAAAGGTAAAGTTTTATCATTGTCTACATCGTGTGTATGAGGGTCAATTAAACCGCAGTGGCCATGATCCGTATACTCACATAGACAAGTATCTGCAAGTATTAATAAGTCTTTATACATTGATTTTGCAATTCGTGTCGCTTTTTGTATAACACCATCTTCTACATAAGCCCCTGTACCACAACTATCTTTTTCATTAGGGATGCCGAAAAACATGATTGCACGAATTCCTAAATCGTATGCAGCTTGAATTTCTTCATGCAATAAATTCAAACTAATTTGATAAACGCCAGGTAAAGATTTAATTTCTGTTTTAACATCATCTTTTTCGACAACAAAAATAGGATATATTAAATCTTCTTTTCTTAGATGTGTTTCTCTTACCATATCACGCATTGTACGTGATGATCTTAAACGTCTATGTCTATCAAATTCCATTATAAAACCCTCATTTCTATTATTTTATCCACAATTGATTCTAAAGTTTGGATTTGAGCAGTATAACAATTGTTGCCATAGTTTTTGATTGCATTAGCGGTTTGTTTGCCTATAGCAAAGTATTGGTCAAAATGACGAGGCTGGTACTGCTGAAAAAAAGCATTTACAGCTGAAGCACTTGCAAATGTCACTGCATCAACAGCATTTTTTTGAATACGATTATAAGCCTCATCAATATTCTGTTGTACCGGATGTGGTTGATAAAGATCAATTTTATGAACTTGACAACCTCTCATTTCAAGCGTTTGTTGCAGCAACGGTCGCGCTAACTTGCTGGACGGCAAAAGAATTTGAAGTTCACTATCTACCGAAAATTCTTTTAAAAAGCCTTCTTGAGAATAGTCAGATGGGTAAAAATGAACATCTAACTGATTAGATTCACAAAATGCTTTTGTTTTTTGTCCGATGACTGCAAGATGGCGATAATTTAATTGCTTCATATAAGGTAGAAAATATCGAATAGCATTTTGAGAAGTCAAAATGAGCCAGTCGTAGTGCGTATCTAACAGGCGCGTATCAAAAGATAAAGTTTGTATCTCTACAAATGGTAAATGTTGTATCTCAACACGTTCATCAACATACGGCTTTGTTTGTGTCATCACTATGACTGGCTTCATTTTATACACCTTCTTTATTCTTCGTTTAAAGCTGCTATAATTTGATCCGCACCTTGCGCTTTTAATGCTTGACTCACTTTATTCCCCAATTCAACAGGTTGGTCTCCCATTTCAGTGTGCTCAAAGCGTTGCGTACCATCTGGTGACATAATCAGACCTGTAAAATGGATACGTTGATTGTCATCTTTATAGGCATAGCCGCCAATAGGGACTTGGCAACTTCCATTCATCTCCTTCAAGAATGTACGTTCTGCAGCAACACAGTCAGCCACATCTTGATTATGTACCTTAGCAAGCAACGCCAATAATTCATAATCGTCTGAACGACACTCTATACCCAGTGCACCTTGACCAATCGCTGGAACAAGTTGTCCTTTATCAAGGTAAGACGTAACGATATCGTCAGACCAACCCATTCGTTTTAAACCTGCTGCAGCTAAGATTATCGCATCATAATCCTCTGAATGGAGTTTCTTTAATCGCGTATCGATATTACCTCGTATCCATTTAATCTCGAGTTTTGGGTATTTCGCTAAAATTTGTGCACCACGTCGTAGTGAACTTGTACCAACGATACTCCCATCAGGCAACGCATTGAGTGGCACATGATTTTTAGCGATATAGGCATCAAAAGGGTTCTCTCGATCTGGGATACACCCTAATGTAAGCCCTTCAGGTAATTCACTAGGTACATCTTTTAACGAATGTATCGCAAAGTCGATTTGATGATTAAATAATTCATTTTGAATTTCTTTTACAAATAAGCCTTTTCCGCCTACTTTCGATAATTGTCTATCGACTATTTGATCGCCTTTAGTTACAATTTCCTTAATTTCAATATCCAAATCAGGTTCAATTGCTTTTAAACGATCAATAAACTGTTGACTTTGGGTAAGCGCAAGTTGGCTTCTTCTTGAACCGACAATAAGTTTACGCATTAAGTTTTCCTCCAATAAAAATTCGTTACACACCCGTCCATTGATGGAACGTTGATAATTGAGTGACCACAATCAAGTTAAACATACAGCATAAAAATAACATAATGTTCAACTGAATTAAAAAGTATTGCTTAAATCGATGTGTGATTCGTAAAGCAATAAATATAGAATAAGCTACAAAAATAATTAATGATGAAATGACTTTCAAATCGGCGAAAATATGGAAGCCGATTGAATTCATTCCCCATAATATTCCTAATAACAAGCTTATAAACATAATGATTGTGCCAACAAGAGAACTGTAAAATACAATTTTTTCGAGTGTCCCGATACTGCTCATTCGAAAATAATTTTGATTAAATCGCTTTTGTTTTAAATTGCGATATTGAATCAAATAGATGATTGCATTTACAAATGCAACTGCAAAAATCACATAGCTTAGTAAAGCGAGTGATATATGGAAAACAAGGAGCTCATTCATAACTGTGAGTCGCGTTCCACCCATTTTAAATTGTTGTGGATGAAACGTATAAATAGTCATAAAGATAAAGCCAATTACATTTAAAAATGCAATCATAAAGTCAGATTGTCGCATCACTGACATGACAAAGGTAACTGTCAGTATTAACCACGTTAAAACATAAAAACTCTCCACTAGAGATGTTAACGGCAATTGTTTTTGCCACGTAATAAACATAGTTAAAGAGACTGTTTGACAAAACCAAACAATCCCTAATGCATAAAAACCAATATTTTGCACACGATAATTTTTTTGGAACACGTCTATAATTAAACAAATCATGCTCACTAAATAAATCAATAATATTATTTCATGAAACCGTATAAAAAAGGCCTCTTCCATAGCATCACCGCTTGTTAAGTTTCAAAATTAAGTAATCTCTCTCTTAAAAGTGTTCTTTTTTTCTCAATAGCTTGAGATTTATAATCCGCTTCAACTTCTAAATCAAAAATTTCTTTAAATAATTGAAGCTTAGCATCTGCGTTTCGATCGTCACTTATTTCTTTGGCTTGCTTGATTGGGTCTTTCAACATTTGATTAATAATACTTTTCGTATGTTTAGAAACAACTTTACGATCACGTTCAGACATATTAGGTAACTTACGATCGATGCTCTCCATCGTCTCTTGTTGAATTAACATTGCTTTTTCTCGTAAAGCACGAATAACAGGGACAACGCCTAACATTCTCACCCATTCGTTATGTTTCTCAATTTCAGACGGTATACGCGCTAGGATTTGGTCTGCCGCTTTACGACGTTCACGTAAATTGGCGTCAACGAGACCTTTTAAATCATCAACATCGTAAATAAACAACTCTGTATCATTTGCTTCAAATGGTTCGATATCTCTCGGAACAGCAATATCAATGAGTACTTTTTGAGCTGTTTTCGCCACAGCTTGACACATTTCTAACATGTCTTGCGTAATAATAAATTGTTCAGAACTTGTAGAACTAATGACGATATCTGATTTCACAAGAAAATCACCTAACGCATCCCATTCAGCATAATGAACCCCGTATTGATCTGCTAATGATTTTGCACGTGATAATGTACGATTAATTATCGTAATCTCACTTACGCCAGCACCTTTTAAATTAAGTAATGACAATTCTGCCATTTCACCAGCACCAATCACTAACGCATGCTTTTTATTAAGTTTACCGAACATCTTTTTCGCTAGTTCCACAGCACCGTATGACACGCTGATTGTGTTGTCTGCGATATCTGTTTCATGGTGTGCCTTTTTACTAAAAGTGATCGCTTGCTTAAACAACTCATTAAATATAGTGCCCGTAGTTCCTGCTTTTTGAGCTGTAAAGAAAGCATCTCTGATTTGACCTAGTATCTGAGTTTCTCCAAGCACAATAGAATCTAACCCAGAAGCAACTTTAAATAGATGTTCAATAGCCTCATTTTCTGTTTTAACCTCAGAAATGGCTTTAATCTCATCTACTTCAAAACTAAATTGTCTCGCCAAAAATCTTTGAATGTAATAACGGCCCGTATGAATTTGATCGACTACAGCATAGACTTCTGTGCGATTACAAGTTGATAATATCACGTTTTCTAATATAGACTTTGTTTCAAACAGTGATTCGTGGACGCTAAGCATATTTTCTTCTTTAAATGCTAGCTTCTCACGACATGTAACATCAGCTGTTCGATGATTTACACTTACTGCTATTAAATACATGTTTATGCCCCCATATAATCTACAATAACTACATTATAACATAGATTAGATTCATTCTAATTAAAAAAAGACACTTTAATATGATAATTTAAAAATTTATTAAAGAACGCGTGTCTTAGGATGAGAAAAGAATGATAAAATGCTTTCGTTGTAAAACCTCATCTTATGCTGTCCGTATGTGTATTGACATGCTTTAATAAAATAACATATGTACTTCGAAATCGTCTTTATGCTTCTAAAAATTCTTGAATTGTAGACCAAATTAAGTCTTGCTTCTTTTTCTCAATTGAAGAATAACTAATAATTTGATCCCCTTTTTCTAACTCTAGCTTTTCTTTAATGATTTTAATATGCTTTTGGACTTTGCCTTTTGGAATTTTATCTTCTTTAGTCGCAATGATTAATGTTGGGATGTCATAATACTTTAAAAAATCATACATGAGCACATCATCTTCTGTCGGCGGATGACGAAGGTCAACAAGTTGTATCACGAGTTTTAACTGTTCTCGTGTTGTGATATAAGTTTCTATCATTTTACCAAATGCTTCACGTTGTTTTTTACTTACTTTGGCATACCCGTAACCCGGCACATCGACAAAAATTAATTGCTCATCAATATTGAAAAAGTTGAGTGTTTGCGTTTTTCCTGGCTGTTGTGAAGTTCTCGCCATATTTTTGCGTCCAATCATACTATTGATAAATGTCGATTTACCTACGTTAGAGCGTCCGCTTAGTGCGACTTCAGGCAAACCGAGGTCGGGATATTGTTCTGGCTTTACTGCACTTATTAATATATCGACATGGTTTGGATTAATATTCATTTTAATTTCACCTCTTTTATTTTTATTATAAAAAAAGCTGAGACATAATCCATTTGATTATGAGACTCAGCTTTGTAACAATAGACAAAAAACATACGCAAACTGATAGAAGAGTTATCTTTCGAGCATTCTTTTATGCCATTATCCTCTTAAGTTTCCCTTTGATTTATGCAGAAGTTTTTGTCACGTTAACGAGATTACCTTCAGAATCATAGAGTTCTGGCTCAGTTTCATTAACAATTGTTTCTTTAGTAATAACAACCTTCACGACATCTTCAGTTGAAGGAATATCATACATGATATCAATCAACGCTTCTTCAATAATAGAACGTAGACCACGTGCACCTGTTTTACGTTCAATTGCTTTTTCACTTATTGCTGCTAATGCTTCTTCAGTAAACTCTAATGAAACACCATCTAATTCAAGCATTTTTGTATACTGTTTAACAAGTGCATTTTTAGGTTGCGTTAAAATATTTTTAAGCGCTTCGACATCTAATGTTTCAAGGTTGGCAACAATAGGTACACGACCAATAAACTCAGGAATTAAGCCATAAGTTTGTAAATCTTCTGGTCGAATTTGTTCGAGTAAACTTGCTTCATCATAATTTGAAACTTCATTACTTGCGAAACCGATAACCTTTTCACCTAAGCGGCGTTTAATGACTTCGTTAATACCATCAAATGCGCCACCTAAAAATAAAGAGAATATTTGTTGTGTCGATTTGGATAAACTCTTGGTTCGGATGCTTACGTCCACCTTGTGGCGGCACGCTTGCAGTTGTACCTTCCAAGATTTTGAGTAATGCCTGTTGAACACCTTCACCAGAAACGTCACGTGTAATAGACGTATTCTCAGATTTACGTGCGATTTTATCAATTTCATCGACATAAATAATACCTTTTTCAGCTTTATCAATATCGAAATCAGCTGCTTGTATTAAACGTAACAAAATGTTTTCAACATCTTCACCTACATATCCAGCTTCTGTCAAACTTGTGGCATCTGCAATAGCGAACGGTACATTTAATGTACGAGCCAAAGTTTGTGCTAACAATGTTTTACCGCTACCTGTAGGCCCAATTAAAGCGACATTACTTTTTTGTAATTCTACATCGTCATCTTTAGGTCCTAATTGTTGAACACGTTTATAATGATTATAAACTGCGACAGCTAAAGATTTTTTAGCTTTTTCTTGGCCGATGACATAATTATTCAATTGCTCCATGATTTCTTTTGGTGTGGGTAGTTCTGTCAATTCTTCTGTATCTTGTTGACTTAATTCTTCTTCAACGATTTCAGAGCAGAGTTCGATACATTCATTACAAATATAGACACCGCTCCCTGCGACTAACTTTTTAACTTGATCCTGATCTTTACCACAGAAAGAACATTTTAAGTTTTCTTCATCTTCATTGAATTTAAACATACTTTATTACACCCCTGTTCTTTAACGACTATACTAGAATGCATTCTATTACGCAAATATAGTTTCTTTCAAGTTATTTGCATTACGTTGCATTATTGGACTAGTCATTAACTTCTTAGCCTTAACTGTAATGTGTTTTGTAAATAGCAAGAAACCATTAACAAGTGATGCTTACTACTTTATTATATACAATTCCCTTAGTTCTTTCATATCAATTGAAATTCTAATCGTTGATTCTTATATTGACTATGCATCTTATCGAATTTGAAATAGCCAATAAACGAAAATGAGAGTGGGATTATAGAAAACTTTGAGTTCAAGAATTCAATATCCCACCCCCTCAAGGGTCAATTTATTACAGTTGCGCTAGCCAACATTGAGTGAATGTTCGATCTAACCATCGTATCACTCAACATACTTTAATTAAGCTTCTTCGCTTGCTTCGTTATCTTCTTTTGCTTCAACTAATTTCGCTTCATCAACTAATAAATCAATTACTTTTTTCACACGTACATCATTTTTAACGATGTCAGTATTACCTAAAGTGTTTTTGATGTCTTCTACTGAAATGTTGAATTGTTCACTCATAGTTTGTAATTCTTTATCAACATCTTCTTCAGAAACTTCGATATTTTCAGCTTCAGCGATTGCTGCTAAAGTTAAGTTAGTTTTTACACGTTGTTCTGCATCGTCTTTCATTTGACCACGTAAGTCTTCTTCAGATTGACCAGAAATTTGGAAATAAGTTTCTAGGTTAAGACCTTGTTGTTGTAAACGTTGCGCAAATTCTTGAACCATACGATCTTCTTCTGTTTTAATCATTGCTTCAGGAATATCTACTGTAGCATTGTCAGTTGCTATTGTAATTGCTTCTTCTTTTTGTAAGTTTTCAGCATCTGTTTCTTTTTGTTCAGTTAATTGTTTACGTAAGTTTTCTTTGTATTGTTCAACGTTATCAGCTTCAGAATCAAGTTCATTTGCTAACTCGTCGTCTAACTCAGGCACTTCTTTAGTTTTGATTTCATTAATTTTTGTTTTAAATGTAGCTGGTTTACCCGCTAATTCTTCTGCGTGATATTCTTCAGGGAATGTCACTTCAACTTCTTTTTCTTCTCCTACTTTCAAACCAACAAGTTGTTCTTCGAAACCTGGGATAAACATACCTGAACCGATTTCTAAGTCGTAACCATCTGCTTGGCCACCTTCAAATTGTTCGCCGTCTACATAACCATCAAAGTCTAAGTTAACTGTATCGCCTTCTTCAACTTGACCGTCTTCTTTAATAACCATATCAGCCATAGCTTCTAAGCGTTGTTCAATTGTTTGTTCAAGCTCTTCATCAGTTAATTCAGTTTCTTGTTTTGTGATTTCTAATCCTTTGTAATCACCTAATTGAACTTCAGGTTCTACTGTAACAGTAGCATCGAAAGTAAATGGTTTACCTTTTTCGATTTGTGTTACTTCAATTTCAGGTTGATCAACTGGATTGATATCTGCTTCTACTACAGCCTCACTGTATGCTTTTGGTAACAAGATATCAACGGCATCTTGATAAAGTGCTTCTACACCAAAACGTTGTTCGAAAATTTGGCGTGGTACTTTACCTTTGCGGAAACCAGGTACATTGATTTGTTTAACTACTTTTTTGAACGCTTGATCTAACGCTTTATCTACTTCTTCTGCAGGTACAGTTACTTGTAGTAACCCTTGATTACCTTCTTTTTTTTCCCAAGTTGCTGTCATGTATAAAAACCTCCATGATTTTTCATTTTTAAAATTTTTCAACTTCTTTATTATAGCATAGGTTGTCAGTGTTTGAAATAATGATACCTATGTATTTAACGATTTTATCAAGTTAAATATTGCAGTTGTCGCGCCATCTGTTTCATATTCGAAACCCATTAACGCTTTAAAATAGTTCATATAGCCCTCAATCCATGTATCTATGGACGCCTCTTCCAAAATATCAACCGGATATAACGCGATATTATGCGTATGAAGGTGAACATAGGCTTCGTGAACAAAGGATGGCATTTCTGATTCTAAACGATGTATGATGCGGGGCAAAAGCTCAGTTTTGAATGTCGTTTGTTCAATGCCGCTCAGTTCACTTGGCTTTACTTTCAAATTGCAAAATGGTTTTTCCACTTGAACGCATTGATTGTAACGAGCAAAACGTAAATATTCAAGCATTAAACTTTGTATATTCATTGGCAAGGTTTCATTTTGCAAGAGATAGGCTATCGTTGACTGAAATTGATATGCGCTATCATCGATTAAACTTAAAAGCAGTTGTGTTTGTTCACTTTGATCCAAATAAGTGAAATTTTGCAAACGGTGTGCCATATAATCTTGTCGTTCGTCTAATTTGGATTGTGCTTGATCTTTAATCGGCAATAAAATGAGCCTTGTCTCATGTTCGCGCACTTCATCAATCACTTGTGTAATCATCTCAACTACCGAATGATAATGTCCTAATGCAAATAAACTTTTAATGTAATAAATCATCAACGTGTCATAAGGCTGAAAACCTTGCACCATTAAAATGTTAGATTCTTCTTTTAGCTCTAAATAAGCTTCGAGTTGCCATAGCACTTCACACTTCATTAAAGCAAGTTCTGGCGACAACTCGAAATGGCGTTCATATGCATTGAAAGCATCATAAGCACGTTCGTATTGTGCTTGCTTCATTGCCTCATCGATATCCTTCATAAGTTTGTTCTTCATTTTTGGAAAAGGAATAATGTCAGACATTGCATTCACCTATTTCATTTTTTCTAAAATCAGTGCACTCCATGATTCAAATATAGATAAATCTTGAATGTTCTCTAGTGATTGCCATTCTATTTTTAAAGTGTCTGTTTCTTGCACTTCTACTTCTTCTTGCTTTACATGCACTTTAAAAACAACACCTAAGTGTACACGGCCAACTTCATTATTATCATCGTTAATAAAACCGATAAAGTTAAGTTCCTTACTATCATCAACGGTTAAACCAACTTCTTCTTCAAGCTCACGGCTCGCATTGATTTTAATGACTTCTTCGATATTGTGTGCATCAGGCACATCGTTCATATGGCCACCAACACCAATTGAAGCACTGCCGTGTAAACGCGCTTCGCCGCCGCCTTCTAATCTTTCATAAACTAAAATTTCACCGTTTTCATTTTCTAATAGACAATAACTAATTAATTGCTTGAATGAAGGGTCTTCTTCCATATCACCGCGTCTTTTCACTTCATAATCGGCTAGCGTTTGATAAATAGACTGACCTTTGTTATCCGTACGAGGTAAAAAACCATTAAAGGCATTTTCTTCATTATTAAATAGTCGTATACGAGGCACAACAGTAATTTGCTCATCAAATTTTGACATGATTAACTCCTTTATGTTTTTTATATATCGTAACAAAATTTATAAAAAATGGTAAAGCCTTAAATAAAAAGACTCTCTTCAAAGTGGTTACTTAAGCAGTATCTACTTTGAAGAGAGTTTGCGATTTAGACGCTAACGCTTCTAAATATAATTATTTTAAAGCTGCTTTAGCTTGGTTCACTAATTCAGCAAATGCTTTTTCATCAGAAATTGCGATTTCTGATAACATTTTACGGTTAATGTCGATACCCGCTTGTTTTAAACCGTTCATTAAACGAGAGTAGCTCATATCATGTTGACGTGCAGCAGCATTGATACGTGTAATCCATAATTTACGGAAATCACGTTTTCTTTGACGACGGTCACGGAATGCATATTGACCTGATTTCATAACTTGTTGTTTTGCAACTTTATATAATGTGCTTTTCGCACCGAAGTAACCTTTAGCTAATTTGATTGTCTTTTTACGACGCGCTCTTGTTACCGTTCCACCTTTAACACGTGGCATAATAAATTCCTCCTTTTGTCTCTAGGGTATGCTCTGTCATACCTCATCTCAATCTTTTATTCTTTATTAAATATTATTTTACGTATGTTAATAATTGTTTAACGCGTTTTGCATCACTTTTTGAAACTAAAGAAGCTTTACGCAATTTACGTTTTTGCTTTGTAGATTTGTTTGCGAATAAGTGAGACGTATAAGCTCTAGAACGTTTAAGTTGACCAGATCCTGTTCTTTTTACACGTTTCGCAGCTCCGCGGTGGGTTTTCATTTTAGGCATGATGTTTTCCTCCTATAATCACTTTTTATTTTTCATTAATTGGGGCTAACATAAGGAACATTTGGCGACCTTCCATTTTAGGCTTTTGCTCTATTGTAGCAAGGTCTTTACACGCTTCAGCATATTTTTCTAAAACGCGTTGGCCAATTTCTTTATGTGTAATTGCACGCCCTCTGAAACGAATTGAAACTTTAACTTTATCACCTTTAGTTAAAAATTTACGTCCGTTTTTAAGCTTTGTATTGAAATCATGATCTTCAATAGTCGGGCTAAGACGTATTTCTTTAACATTGATGACTTTTTGTTTCTTTTTCATTTCTTTTTCTTTTTTCTGTTGCTCGAATTTGTATTTACCGTAATCCATAATACGAGCAACAGGTGGCTTAGCGTTTGGAGCGACAATTACGACATCTAAACCAAGTCGATCTGCCATCTCCAATGCTTCATTTTTAGATTTTACACCAATTTGATCACCATTTTGACCGATGACACGTAATTCTTTTGCGCGAATCTTTTCATTAACTTGCGTTTGATCCTTAGCTATGGTTGACACCTCCAAAAAATTTACGAATGGTCCAAGCACGAAAAAAAGCGAGGGTGCGTCACCCCCGCTCTTCACGTTAACATGAACATACTTCACATGTTTAATCGTTAACCTGCCAACAGCTTTTTGCGTCGCTACAGGTGAGAAGCGGGAAGCTTCTACTTGGTCCGTTTCGTATTCAACAGATACAATCATACCAACGTATTAAACTTTAGTCAATGTTTTTTTGGAAGTTTTTTTCAATTGTTTCAACATTTTTATCTAAGTTAACTTCTTTTACTGGAATTAGTTTCGTTTTATATTTCAGTTTATGATAAAAGAAAAAGATTAAGAATACCGGAATACCCATGTACGTAATTAAGAAACGGTTGAGATCAAAGCCGCCACCTTGAATTAAATCAACGTCCTGTCCAATAATGACAATGGTACAAAGAACACCAGCAAGAATTGGACCAAATGGGTATAACTTCGCTTTATATTTTAATTGATCGATATCGTAGTTTTGTGCGTGGAAAGCTTTTCTAAATCGGTAATGACTGATTGCAATACCGACCCATGCAATAAAGCCTGTTAGACCACTGGCAGCAACGATATATTCATAAGCGTTACCGCTAAGATGTTGTACTGTAAAGATCAAAATAACGATAGCAGCAGTAGAAAGCATAGAAATGATTGGCGTTCCATTTTTGTTCGTTTTACTAAACACTTTTGATGCTAAACCATCTTTACCCATTGAATAGAGCATACGCGTACTTGCGTACATACCGGAATTACCTGCAGATAATACTGACGTTAAAATGACAGCATTCATAAATGAAGCAGCGAAGGCTAAACCAGCATTTTTAAATACAAGTGTAAACGGTGAAGTTGCAATATCATCGCCACCACCCATAAGTGCTGGAGAGTTATAAGGAATCAACATACCGATAATGAAAATCGCAAAAATGTAAAATAATAATATTCTCCAAAAAACTTGTTTAACCGCTTTTGGTACTGCACGTTCAGGATTTTCAGATTCACCTGCTGTAATCCCAATTAATTCTGTCCCTTGAAATGAGAAACCTGCAATTAAAAATACACCAAAAATAGCAAGCAAGCTTCCACCTACACCATCACCTAATAATGGAGCATCACCTTGAGTAAATGTGTCAAAACCAACGGCTTTACCACCCATAATACCAAAGATAGTCAGCACACCTACAATAATGAAAATAATGACAGTTGCGACTTTAATAAATGCAAACCAATACTCACTTTCACCATAAACTTGCACAGATAAAGCATTAAGCCCAAAAATAATGACCATAAAGATACAGCTCCATGCCCATGCAGGTAAAAATTGTAATGGTGCCCAGTACTGAATGACTTGTGCAGCAATTGTGACATCTGCTGCAACAGTAATAACCCAGTTAAACCAATAGTTCCATCCTAAAGCGAAGCCTAAAGAAGGATCGACAAACCGTGTTGCATACGTACTAAATGAACCTGAAACGGGTAGATATGTCGCCATTTCTCCAAGTGAAGTCATCAAGAAAAACACCATAATCCCAATAATGGAATAGCCAAGCAAAGCCCCTAAAGGTCCTGCATCATGAATGGCACCACCAGAGGTCATAAACAAACCTGTACCAATCGCTCCACCTATAGCAATCATTGAAATATGTCGATCTTTCAAATGACGCTGGACTGTATTTTGATTTTCATTTTTTTCGTTACTCATTTTCCTAATCCTTTCCTAATTGCTTAGAGGTTTAGACAAATCTTGTGTCGCTAGATGAATTACGCAAATTAAAACGACCTTAATAGAAACGAAAACAGAGATTGCATCAAAAATTCCGGACGCAACCTCAGTTAATTTTATATTAATAGGTAGCGCATCACTGTTGTGACAGTCTAGTTCCTTTCGAATACTAGCCCAACAAGAAGTGTTGATGATCACTTCTCATTTCGGCGACTTTCCCTTTCATCTTATGGTGTCAGTATCATCAATACAAACCAAGGATTACTCTTTAAAATCGCGCCTCTAACTCAATCAAATAATATTTATATTTAGATTATACTATACATCAGTCTTCATATAGTAGCAATAATTATCTCTGTTTTTTTAATCGAATTTCGTCAATCAATTCCCACACAAATGTATCTTTTTCTACTGTTTTTTGATCTTTAGAACCATATTGACGAACATTGACTTCATTGTTTTCGATTTCCTTATCTCCAACTACTAATTGGTAAGGAATTTTTTTCATTTGTGCCTCTCTTATTTTATAACCCATTTTCTCATTACGATCGTCGATATGCACGCGCACACCTTGAGATTTCAACTCATCATGAACTTGACGTGCGTAATCATAATGTAAATCGTTGTTAACAGGAATAATTTCAACTTGTTGTGGTGCTAACCAAGTTGGGAATGCTCCTTTTGTTTCTTCAGTTAAAAAGGCAACAAAACGTTCCATTGTTGAAACGACACCACGATGAATGACTACAGGTTGGTGTTGTTCTCCATCTTGTCCAATGTAAGTTAAATCAAATCGTTTTGGCAATAAGAAATCGAGTTGTGCTGTTGATAAAGTTTCCTCTTTACCCATTGCAGTTTTAACTTGAACATCAAGTTTTGGACCATAAAATGCCGCTTCACCCAACGCTTCCTCATACGGTAAACCAAGTTCATCGACAGCTTCTTTCAACATTTTTTCTGCTCTATTCCACATATCGTCATCATCGAAATATTTTTCTTTGTCTTCAGGGTCGCGATAACTCAAACGGAATTTATAATCTTCAAAACCAAAATCTTCATAAACGTCTAAAATCATTTTTACAACGCGTTTGAATTCATCTTTAATTTGATCGGGTCTTACAAAAATATGTGCGTCGTTTAAAGTCATGCCTCGAACACGTTGGAGCCCTGAAACAGCACCACTTGCTTCATAACGATGCATTGTACCTAACTCAGCGATACGAATAGGTAATTCACGATATGAGTGTGGTTTGTTAGCGTAAATCATCATATGATGCGGACAGTTCATAGGTCTCAATACCATCGCTTCGTCTGCATCAAGTTGCATTGTTGGGAACATATCTTCTTGATAATGATCCCAATGGCCTGAAGTTTTAAAAAGATCAACATTCGCCATTACAGGTGTGTATACGTGGTCATACCCAAGACTTACTTCTTTATCAACAATATAGCGTTCGATTTCACGACGAATAGTTGCGCCATTCGGTAACCATAGTGGTAAACCTGCACCTACAAGCGGATTATTCGTAAATAACTCCATTTCTTTACCAATACGTCTGTGATCACGTTCTTTTCGTTCTTCTAACATTTTCAAGTGGGCTTTCAAGTCTTTTTTATCAAAAAATGCTGTACCGTAAATACGTTGTAACATTTTATTATTGCTATCACCACGCCAGTAAGCGCCAGCAGTTGATAAAAGTTTGAAAGCTTTAATTTTTGATGTTGAAGGTACATGGACACCTCGACAAAGGTCAGTGAACTCACCTTGACTGTATAGTGTTACAGACTCATCTTCTGGAATGGCTTCTATTAATTCCAATTTGTACGGGTCGTTCGCAAAAAACGCTTTAGCTTCATCTCTTGAAACAACACGGCGTTCGATTTTTTGATTTTCATTAATGATTTGATTCATTGTTTTTTCAATTTTTTCAAAGTCATCACTCGAAACTTTTTCTTCCATATCAAAGTCATAATAAAAACCTTCATCGATTACAGGACCGACACCAAATTTAACGTCACCATATAAACGTTTTAAAGCTTGTGCCATCAAATGCGCTGTAGAATGTCTTAGTACTTCCAAAGCTTCTTCACTACCTGGTGTAATGATTTCAAGTGTTCCATCTTCTTCTAATGGACGAGTCAAATCCACCATCTGTTGATTATATTTACCAGCAACCGCTTTTTTTCTCAATCCTGGACTAATGGATTGTGCTATCTCTTCTGTAGTTATACCATGTTCGAAAGCTTTCTCACTTCCATCTGGAAAACGTACTTTAATTTCTGACATAATGTTCCTCCTATCATTGATTGTCGTTAAAGTTTTGAAAATAAAAAAGACCTCATCCCAACAAAGGGACGAGGTCTTCGTGTTACCACCCTAATTTGCCATATACATTACTGCAATGACATCTCTACATAAGATAACGGTCTTGAGCCGGGTATTCATTACAAACACCAATCTATAGAGGGAGTAACACAAAGGGTTATGCACTACATTCTCATCGCCAGTAGCTCTCTGTACCATAACTTCATTCGTATCGTATCCTCAAACTTTAAAATCAATATTTATTTATCCTTATTATAACGCTAAAATTTATTTTTTCAATGCTTTCTATAATTTTCTCCTTCTAATAAATACGCATCACTTAGAGTTTTGACACGCTCCATAATACGTTTCGCTTTCATCACATCTGTCCCATTTTTTGTAGTCGCCAAATGATCTTCTAATTCTTGTAAACTCATATTCGAACTGAAAAACGTTGGGAGTTCTTGAATCATTCGATAATGTAAAATAGGGCCTAAAACTTCATCACGTACCCAAGGTGTCATATCTTCTGCACCTAAATCATCTAAAAAAAGAACTCGCGCTTCACGCACTTGTTGAATACGTTTGGAAGTCGAACCGTCTTTAAAACCATTTTTTAATGTACGTATAAATTCAGGCACATAAATAATCATTGAAGGCACCCGGTTATCCTTTAATTCGTTCGCAATTGCACCCAAAATAAAGGACTTTCCTGTGCCGAACTCTCCGTATAAGTAGAGTCCTTTCACAGGCCGTTTATCAATCATCGCATCAATCAAATCATCTAGCCTCATAGCTAAATCCAAGCGATTACGTCTCGTCATATAAATATCTTTGATTTTAGCATTAAGTGTATCTGGATGCATATGGAAAGATGTAATCATACTTTTAGCATGTTGCTCTTCGTCATGTCTTATTTTGCACGGACAAGGTTTGTAACGAATTTTAATATGCTGGTTTTCAATATAAAGTTCAGGAATATGACCTTTTACAAAGTTTGGGCAGTTTTCGTACGTGTGCGAACCATCATAATGCTTTTGTTGATCTTTATACTCTTGAAGAATATTTAAATCTTCATCAATCATTCTGTTCGTTACTTCTGATTGATGTGCATTCAAGAAAGCTTTTACATCTGGATCATTTAATACTTGTCGTTTAATCTCTTGTATTTTTTGATCAAGTTTTTGATGGTTTCCCATAATACTATTGAAACTTTTCATTAATCTTCACCTGCCCGTCTTTTATTTTTTAGTTTATTAAGAAACGCCTCTCTATCTTTTGCTAACGCTTCTTGATCTTCTTCTTTTTGTTGATATTCTTCCGGGTGTGTAATCCAACGTGGTTGTTTTTCTGATGATGCTTGACGGTAGCCACGCTTTTGCTTTGGAGCAGTGGATTCAAAGCGTTTTTGATTTGCATTATCTTGATTTTTTTTGAACTTCCATTGCTTTCTCATACGCTGTTCGTGCATCGGTTACACCACTTTTTTTCCAAGTCGATGCAACAGAATAAACATATTTTTCTGGTAAATTATTATCCGTCTTTTGCATCACAAACTGTAACAAAATATTAATAACACCAAAACTAAATCCTTCTCGCTGCATCAACTCCTCTATCATCTCTTTTTGATAGCGTGGAGGTTCAGATCCACCATAGGATGTCAGCATCACAATCGGACTTGTATGATCCATTAAATCAAACCATTCATCCCAGTTTGACACTACATTAGCTTCGGTTGACTGATTTGGTTCATCACTTGCGAGTTCAAGATTCTGTGCTTGTAACGCTGGCAATTCTTGCTGATGTTCCATAAGATAATAGCTTTGTGCCTGTTTTCTTAAGTTAGTAACTGACAATGATTGATCGGCATTGAGTGATTTTAAAATAATCGCTTTCATCACATCCGGTGATAGACGATATAATGTTGCCAGTTGGATAATTAAAGATTTCGTTGGCTCTGAAAGAATATTTTTACTTACATAATGAGATTGTAACATGTCGGCTAACAACTCAAAATCAAAGTAAACGTCTGTTAAGTCCAAACCTTCAAATTGCTGTTCTTTAAGATTTTCGTCTGGTGTCACCATTTGATATTTTGGTACTTTAAATACATCTGTAAATTTTTTAGTTACTTCTGTAAAGCCTGTTAAATCTTTAGATGTAGGTATAAATGCCTTTTTAATTTGGTGATAGCGTTGTTGACCAACTACTTCGTAAAAGTATATGGATAACATTGGATCATTAAAAAAGCGCTGTGCCGAAGGAGGTGGCAATAATTCATAAACGAACTGAGTTGTATTCTCAGATTGTTGAACAAACGTTTTTAATAGTCCTATTCCTTCAAGTAAATCTAAAAACTCTCTAAACTGTCTTAAGCCCATTTTTAATTCTGACATCATTGTATAATGGGTATAGCCCTCTTCAAAAGATACACCTTCAAATTGGTTTAAAAATTGATATACACCAATTGCTTCGGCACCAATTAAAGGTGTGAACAGACGGCTTAACACATCGTAATGCACCGCGTGAAAATGGAAACGGCGCATGACGATAAATCCATCGTGTGGACTTAATTGGCTTTGATAAATGAATTGACTCATTATTTATTCACTCCGCTTGTTTTCTTTCAAAATCCCCTGCATTGATTTCAATAACTGATCAACATCTTTAAACTCTCGATAAACGGATGCAAAACGTACATAAGAAACTTGGTCAACATGCATCAATAAATCCATCACGTGCTCCCCTATTTCTCGTGATGAAATTTCAGCAATACCCGATTCGCGTAATTTCCATTCAACTTGATTCGTAATTTCTTCGAGTTGTTGGAATCGGACGGGACGTTTTTCACATGAACGTACAAGTCCGTTTAAGATTTTCTCCCTATTAAATTGTTCTCTTGTACCATCTTTTTTCACAACAATGAGCGGACTCATTTCTATATGTTCAAAAGTAGTGAAACGTGTCCCACAATGTTCACATTCACGTCTTCTTCTAATAGCATTCATATCATCTGCATGTCTCGAATCTACAACTCGAGATTGCGTATGATTACATTTTGGACATTTCACGACTTTGTCACCCTCTTCATCTTAATTTTGTTTAATTATACTACAAACCTATTTATTTCAAAAGTTACGCCTATTTTAACGCAATTGAAATCGTAATTTTTCTTTTTTGCACAAAAAAAGCTGAGACAATTTCAAAATCGTCTCAACCTTTATATTGATATTAGTTAATATAAATATTTTGATGTGAAGTGTTCTCAGTCTCATGCTCGCTTATTGACACATTAGAATGTTATGCAACTTTAACTTTGAGTTGTGATGCGATTTGCTGTAATACATCGACAACTCTTGTGGAATAACCCCATTCGTTATCATACCATGCGAGTACTTTAACTTTTTTATCCCCCATTACAATCGTAGACTCAGCATCAATAATTGCAGAATGCGCATCTGTCGTAAAATCATCTGAAACCAATGGCTCATCAGAAATTGCAACAACTTGATCTAAATCATTCTCTCTAAAAACACGATTAATTTCTTCTTTTGTAACTGTTTGTTTTAAATCAACGACTAAATCGACTAAAGATACATTTTTGGTTGGTACACGAAGTGCCATACCATGTAATTTACCCTCTAACTCTGGCAAAACGAGTGATAATGCTTTGGCTGCACCCGTTGAAGTCGGAATAATGCTTTCAAAGGCAGCACGTGCGCGTCTTAAATCTTTATGCGGATTGTCCAAGTTATTTTGATCATTTGTCACAGCATGAACCGTTGTCATTAAACCATTTTCAATCCCAAAATGATCATTTAAAATTTTTGCGACAGGTGCTAAACAATTCGTTGTACATGAAGCATTACTGAACACATCATATTGCATGACGTCCAATTCATGATCATTTACACCTTTCACAATTGTCTGCACTTCTCCCCCTTTTGAAGGTCCCGTTAAAATTACTTTTTTCGCCCCTGCTTTGATATGAGCATTCGCTCTGTCACCATGATTAAATTTACCTGTTGCTTCCACTACGATATCAATATCAAGCGCACCCCATGGCAAATTTTCAGGATTACGATCTGAAACGAGTTTAATTTCTTTTCCATCTACTTTAATACCATTTTCAGTTGCTTCAACAGTCTGATTAAAACGACCGTGCGTTGTATCATATTTAAGAAGATGGGCTATCGTTTCAGGTGGATAACTTGCATTTAAAGCCACTACTTCAACATCTTCTCTATTCAATGCTACTCTTAAAACCATACGGCCAATTCGCCCTAAACCATTAATCGCAATCTTTGTCGTCATGATAAAAGCACTCCTTAATAATGTGTTATACTTATAGAAATTAGTATAGCATATTAAAGTCAATTTGAAACCGTTTTCTTTGATAATTTTTTCTTATTACTTTCAATAAATAACATTTGATGTATGTGTTTTTCACATATCGGCCAAATAGCATGATATATTAAAGACGAGCTATAGTGGAAAACCTATCGCTGAAACATTTTTCTTCACACTTAAATCGCTACTTATACTAGATTGTTTGTCACAACTTTCTAATAAAAACAACGCCCCGTTGTAACACATCACGTATGCCAAAAATGCTAAAAAATGTTTTGACATATGCTACCACAGGGCGTTGCTGAAAAATCATATTAAGTTATTTTATCGTTTTCATTAGAATCATCATTAGCATTTAAATAACCTTTTTCCGCTAAGACTTGTTCTAAATTTTGTTTTAATTCAAGCTTAGAGCCTAAGTTATCAATAACGACATCGGCCATTCTGCTCTTTTTATCAATGGAAATCTGACTGTATATACGTGCTTTAGCATCTTCAATTGATAACTGATTTCTTTCCATTAACCGATCTATTTGGATTGGCTCTGATGCATAGACAAGCCATACTTCGTCAACTGTATCTTCAAGTCCGTTTTCATACAATAACGGAATATCCATGACAACATCATAGCCTTCAGCTAAATAATGATCTCGCTCTTGTTGCATCAATTCACGCACAATCGGATGAACGATTTGATTCAGTTGTTTTCTTTTTTTCATCATCAAAAAAAACTTGCTGCGCGATATAAGCGCGGTCCATTTCGCCATCTTCATTTATGGCTTCTTCGCCGAACTGTTCCTGTATTTGTCGTAAACCTTCAGAACCTTTTTCGACAGCTTTTCGAGATGCAAGATCTGCATCCACAATTTTAAATCCATGAACTTCTAATAACGCTGCAACTGTGGATTTGCCTGTTGCAATTCCACCTGTTAATCCAATTACTTTTGGCATAATCTCCCTCTTCCCTATCTTTGGCAAACCGGACAAAAATGTGTATTGCGCCCTGCAATAATCGCCGTTTCTATTGCCGAATCACAAGACGTGCAGTTTTTCTTCTTATAAACATTTAAATAATCTTGCATTGTTCCTTTTTGTCCATCTGCATGAACATAATCTGAGACGCTTGTCCCACCATTCAAAATACCCATATTAAGCACTTTCACAACACTATCGAATACTGCTGTTTTTTGTGTAGCTGATAACTGATTCACTTTCGTGTTAGGATTCAACTTCGCATCAAATAAAGCTTCACACGCATAAATATTACCACATCCGGCAATCACACGATGGTCTAAAATAAATGCCTTTATTGCCATCTTTGAGTATTTTCTTTCATTACTTTTAGACAGAAAATGTGCTAAAGCCTCATCTTCAAATGGCTCTGGTGCTATTTCTAATAAAGATGGATAATCCGTTAACGCTTCCACATTTCTAATTTCACCAAAGCGACGAATATCACTATACACCAGTTTCATACCATTTTCTAAATGAAAGACCACTTGCCAATGTTTTCGATAATTTAATATCGGTATATCACCGATTTCATTTACGATAAAAAATCCACCAGCCATGCCTAGATGAGATATTAAAATACGTTTTGATTGTTCATGTTGAATCTCAAATAAAATATATTTACTACGGCGCTGAATATTGGTAATCGTATAGTTCACTGTATATCGTTTAAAGTCATCAAGACTAATTCCTTTGATGATCGTTGCTTTTCCATTTTCTTTTCCTAAAATAACAGGTTGAGAAAAAGACACATCCGTAATCTTTTGGTTTAAAGCAAATGGTTTGATTCCTCTTGTGACGTGTTCAACTTCTGGTAATTCTGGCATTTTCGAACTGACCTACTTTCTATTTAGCATCATACCATGTACGTCCATAATCTGATTCTACACTTAATGGAACATCCAATTCTAACGCATTTGCCATAATATCTTCAACAAATTTACTAAATGCTTCCACTTCATCTTTCGGAACTTCAAAAATAAGCTCATCGTGCACTTGTAATAATAATTTGGCATTAAATTCAGTTTCACGAACTTTTTTATCAAAATTAACCATGGCCAATTTAATAATATCTGCCGCACTACCTTGAATTGGAGAGTTCATCGCAGTTCGTTCCGCGAAACCTCGCTTATTAAAGTTCCGACTCGTAATATCCGGAATATATCTTCTACGTTTTAGAAGCGTTTCTACGTAACCATTTTGTTTCGCATCTTGAACAATATTATCCATATAATCTTTCACGCCAGGAAAATGGTTCAAATAATCATCGATAAATCGTTGCGCTTCTTTTCGGCTAATACCCAAATTTTGACTTAAGCCGTAATCGCTAATGCCATAAACGATTCCAAAATTAACAGCTTTCGCTTGTCTTCTCATCATCGACGTTACTTGATCTGCATCCACATTAAACACTTTCATCGCTGTCGTCATATGAACATCTTCTTTATCGATAAATGCTTTTTGTAAAGTCGGATCTCCTGTAATATGTGCTAAAACACGTAATTCAATTTGAGAATAATCCGCTGCTAAAATAACGTAATCATCATGGGTCGATTTAAACGCTTTACGTATTTTTCGACCTTCTTCCAAGCGAATTGGAATATTTTGCAAGTTCGGATCGACAGATGACAGTCGACCTGTCTGTGCAAGTGTTTGATTAAAACGCGTATGAATTCTTTGATCATCCCAAATCACTTTTTGTAAACCTTCGACGTATGTCGACTGTAATTTAGAAAGTGTGCGATAAGTTAAAATATATTCGATAATCGGATGTTCACCTTGAAGCTTTTCAAGAACATCGACCGCTGTGGAATAACCTGTCTTCGTCTTTTTAATAATCGGTAACTTTAATTTTTCAAATAAAATGACACCTAACTGTTTGGGTGAATTAATATTAAAGGACTCACCTGCAAGGTCATGAATCGCTTGAATCAAATCATCCAATTGCGCTTGTAAATCTTGCTCCATATTTTTTAATGTTTCGACATCTGTATAAATCCCTACCGCTTCCATTTCACTTAATATTGAAGCGAGTGGGAGTTCAATTTCAGATAACAGTGCTGTTTGTTGGTGTGCCTCTAAAATTTCCATCATTTGAGGTTGGACTTCATGAATTGCATTTAAAATAGAAGCAATATGCGCATACAAAATTTCCTCTTCTGGTACGTGATATGATTTTCCTTTACCGTAAATAGCAATGTCGTCTTTTACATAAGTACGTTTAAAATGAGATACAACCGAAGCAATGTCATCTATCGTTCTAGAAGGATCAATGATATAACTTGCCAGCATCACATCAAAGCGAATATTTTGAATTGCAATCTCATTTCGTTTCATTGCGATATATGTTTTTTTCGCATCATAGACCCACTTTTCAGTCTCTTCATCTTCTAACCATTGGACTAAGTCTGAATGTTCTTTTAACTGATTAAATGGGATGACAAAATAATTTTGTCCATCAAATAAGCCAAATGTGAGTAAATCATCTTTTAAATAATTAGGCCCTGCAACCTCAACATGAATGGCCGCTTCTTTTAATCGAGCTAAATCTAATTTGGAAATATCTTGTGTGACTTTAAATTCTTTTGACGGAATAGCTTGAGTTGTTTCAATATCGATTTCTTCTAATAGTTGTCGAAATTCTAGTGTTTTAAATAGTGACACTTTTTCAGACTCGTCGATTTCTTGTGGTCGTTTGACATCATTTAATGTCACTGTAATCGGGCTTTCACAATTGATGGTTGCTAATTGCTTACTCATTAATGCATCTTCACGACTGTTTTCAAGTTTCTCTTTTAACTTTTTACCAGACACGTCATCAAGATGTGCATAAACACCTTCAACTGTATCGAATTGATTTAAAAGCTTGATTGCTGTTTTTTCACCTACACCAGCAACACCAGGAATATTATCTGATGTATCTCCCATCAATCCTTTTAAATCTATAATTTGCTTAGGCGTTAATCCATTATATTTTTCTGAAATAAAGGCCGGTGTATAGTGATCGACATCCGTAACCCCTTTTTTGGTATAGTAAATTGTGACATTCTCTGTCGCTAATTGAGTCAAATCGCGATCTCCTGTAATAATAATGGTTTGCATACCTGCTTCATCAGCAGCTTGACTCAAGGTACCGATAATATCATCAGCCTCGTAATTTTCTAACTCGTACCGCTTGATTTGATAGGCATCTAGCAGTTGACGAATATAAGGTAACTGTTCGCTGAGCTCAGGCGGTGTTTTTTGACGACCTCCTTTATATTCTTTATACGTGTCATGTCTAAATGTCGTTTTTCCAGCATCAAACGCAACTAAAAAATGAGTCGGCTGTTCTTCTTTTAAAATCTTTTCTAATAATCGTGCAAAGCCATAGACGGCATTTGTATGAATGCCAGCTTTATTTTTTAATAATGGCAAGGCATAAAATGCTCTAAAACTTAGACTATTACCATCTATTAATATGAGTTTATCCACGCAATTCCCTCCATTATCGTTTGTCTTTATTTTATCATATTCAGGCATAGAGATGTCATCTAACTCTTTTATTAGCAAACACCTCTTTCGATTAAAAAATATTCTGATTTGACGATCACATTAGCTATCAATACATAAAAAGAATGAGCGATGATAATTAAGATTTCGTTAAACCCTCCAGTTGGGCATTGATGAAATCTAATTGCCACTGTAACGTCAAAATTTAGCTTTGCTATTTTTCGTTACAGTTTCATCGTCTCATTCTCTCGTGATGCGGGATCTCTATTTTTAAGATTACTCAGGCAAAACAACTTTAAATTTCGAGCCTTTACCTAATTCTGACTCTACTTCAATACTTCCTTGATAGGATTCAACAATGTGTTTAGTAATCGACAGTCCTAAACCTGTGCCACCGGACTCTCGACTACGCGCTTTATCGACGCGATAAAATCTTTCAAAAATACGATATTTTTCTTCTTCACCAATTCCAATACCTTGATCAATGACTTCGATAACCGGATGCATGTCATCTTGATAGACTAATAATCTCACAGTACTGTCTTCTGGAGAATAATTGACGGCATTTGTCATTAAATTGACAATCACTTGTGAAATTTTACCTTCATCTGCCATCGCAAAAATATGTGGTTCAATTTCATCAACTAAGCGTATCGATTTTTCATTGGCAATATGTTCTATAACAGAAAAAGAAGACTTTGCGACTTCAGAAAGATCAATTCGATGTTTTTCTATCGTCGTATTTTGCTCAATTTTAGATAAATCAAGTAAATCTTCGACTAAAGATTGAATTCGATTTGACTCTTTCAAAATAATATTGAGAAACATATCCAAAGATGCTTCATCATTTTTCGCGCCTTCAATCAATGTCTCTGTAAAACCTTTCATAGACGTGATCGGTGTTTTGAGTTCATGGGATACATTGGCTACGAAGTCTCTTCTTAAATTTTCAAGTTTCTTGAGCTGCGTAATATCATGAAGTACAATAACCATCCCTTGTAAATGTTTTTTTGTTCGAGACAAAATAGGCACGCATGAAGTATCGAAAAATTTCTGATGAATATGATTGATTAAGATTTCAACTTGTTTATATACCGCTTTTTCAGTTCGAAAACCCTCTACAACGAGTTTTTTCAATGTTGGATGTAGATATTTCTCATAATCTTGGTTTTCAACATTATGTGACTCATTAAAAATTGTATAGTAGGTTTGATTGGCTACCACAATTTTCCCGCTTTTATCTATCATTAAAACTGCACTCGGGATATTTTCGAGCGTTGTAACTAAACGATTGCGTTGAATCTTTTGATCACTGTTCAGTTGTTCTAATCTTCGTGCTAAAACATTAATTGTTACATAAAGCTCTCTCATTTCTTTAACACTACTCTCAGGCACTCTCACTCGATAGTTACCGTCAGTGAGAAGTGAAGCAGCATACGAGACTTCATTAATCGGTTGGATATACGTCCGGTTGATATAACGTACTGTAAAAAAGAGGAGTGCAATGATCAACATACCAACCAAAATTAAATACTTCCAAAATTGTAATTGTAATTCGTAAACCATGTCAAAAGTGCCATTAATCAATAACGTCGTATCATCTTTACGATAACCAAACCAATATTTTTTTGTTTTAGCATCCAATTCATACGCATTATTGTCACTTTTTAATTGTTGTAAAACTTGTTTTTCTTTTTGTGAATCTATTTTATCGTGATTCGTCTTGAATTCCGTTCTTTGCCCTTTTTCAATAATCAGCATGTTCGTATCATAAATACGTGCCAGTTCTTGGATACGTTGGGGGTTGTTTTCTTTATTTAAAGTGATAATTTGCTTCGCTTCTTTTATTAAAGACTTTTTCTCATACTCTACTGACTTTGAATAAATGCTATTATGCACGATAAATCCTAATAAAAGAAAACTTACAACAGTGATTGTTGTAAGTATAATTAAAAGCTTGTGATAAAATTTTATCATTTATTTTGGTCGCTCCAATTTATACCCTAAACCACGTACCGTTTTAATCAACTGGGGCTGTTTCGGATTTTCTTCAAGCTTATCACGTAAATGACTAATATGGACATCGACAATTCTAGAATCACCCGCAAACTCATAATTCCAAACTGAATTCAGCATATGTTCACGTGTAATGACACGGCCTTGTCGTTCGACTAAATATAATAATAATTCAAATTCCTTAGGTGTTAACTCTAGTAATGTATCATTACGATAAACTTCAAAAAAGTCTGGACGAATTCTAATATTTCCAATGACAATATCTTCATCATCGTCTTCATTTTTTACGGAATCAACGACAGATGAACGACGCAAAATCGCTTTGACACGCGCAACAACTTCTCTTGGTGAAAATGGTTTGGTCATATAATCATCTGCACCTAATTCGAGACCAAGCACACGATCAAATTCGTCATCTTTAGCAGTTAACATTAAAATAGGAACTTGATTTTTATCTGATCGAATCGTTTTGCAGACTTCTATACCGTCTTTTTTAGGTAACATGACATCTAAAACAATTAAATCGGGCTTTTTTTCTTTTTCTTTTTGCAATGCTTCCTCACCATCTTGGGCAATCTCTACCACATACCCCGCTTGCTCAAGATTATATTTTAATAATGTTACGATTGATTGTTCATCATCAACGACAAGCACTCTTTGAGCCATACATCTACCTCCTTATGATATTAATTTCATTATAACTTAAAATGAACTTAAAAATAATATATAGTTAAGTAACTTTACAATAACTTAATATAACGTTAATAATTTCAATATAAAAGCACTTCGTTATACATGAATCAATTATATAGAGATTCTTATAGTTTACAATAAGCGTGAATAATGAAACTTACTTTCGCTATACAAATGCTTTAGTGAAATAGTGATGATGGCATTGAAGCGAGATACAGTATTTCATTAAAGGGTGAATTCGAGTCACTAAAAAAGGAATCAAACGAGATTTTCAATATGACATTGAAGCTCGGTTTGATTCCCATTGTATATCATCTTAATGATTAAAGATTTTTAATTAATTCGTCTGCAAATTCAGATGTTTTAACTTCAGTTGCACCTTCCATTAAGCGTGCAAAATCATAAGTTACAACTTTAGAAGCAATTGTTTTTTCAACTGCTTGTGTAATTAAATCCGCAGCTTCTTGCCAACCTAAATGTTCTAACATTAATACACCTGATAATAATACAGAAGAAGGATTAACTTTATCTAAGTCTGCATATTTTGGCGCTGTTCCGTGCGTTGCTTCGAAAATAGCGTGACCAGATTCATAGTTGATGTTTGCGCCTGGCGCAATACCGATACCTCCAACTTGTGCAGCAAGCGCATCAGAAATATAGTCCCCATTTAAATTCATTGTTGCCACAACATCATGGTCAGCTGGACGTGTTAAAATTTGTTGTAAGAAAATGTCTGCAATAGAGTCTTTAATAATAATTTTACCGTCTTTTTCAGCTTGATCTTGAATACGATTAGCTTCATCTTTACCTTTTTCATCAACTAAGCGGTCATATTGTTGCCATGTGAAGACTTGATCACCAAATTCTTTTTCTGCCAAATCGTAACCCCATTGTTTAAAGGCACCTTCAGTAAATTTCATAATGTTCCCTTTATGCACAAGTGTTACAGATTTGCGTTGATTGTCCAAAGCGTATTGAATCGCAGCACGTACTAAACGTTCAGTTCCTTCTTTTGATACAGGCTTAATACCAATACCAGAAGTTTCAGGGAAGCGAATATTTTTTGCACCCATTTCATTTTGTAAGAAATCAATTACTTTTTTAACTTCATCTGTACCTTCTTTGAATTCGATACCTGCATAAATATCTTCAGTGTTTTCACGGAAGATGACCATGTCTGTATCTTGTGGACGTTTCACTGGTGATGGCACGCCTTGGAACCAACGTACTGGGCGTAGACATGTAAATAAATCCAATTCTTGACGTAATGCAACATTCAATGAACGGATACCACCGCCGATTGGTGTTGTTAAAGGTCCTTTAATCGCTATCAAGTATTCTTTGATTGTATCGAGCGTTTCAGAAGGTAACCATTCTCCTGTTTGATCATATGCTTTTTGACCTGCGAGCACTTCTTTCCATGAAATTGATTTTTCTCCAGAATATGCTTTTTCTACAGCTGCATCAATCACACGACTCGCTGCTTTCCAAATATCAGGTCCGATACCGTCACCAATAATAAATGGAATGATAGGTTGATTAGGAACTTGTAAACCATTATCCGTTTTTACGATCTTTTCACTCATTGTTATATACCTCCGATTTTTAAATCATCTTAAATGCAATAGATTTAGCGTTCTTGAATTGGAACATATTTACGATCAACTTCACCAACATAAGTTGCACGTGGACGCATAATTCTATTATCTCTAAGTTGTTCTAAAATATGTGCAGTCCACCCTGAAGTACGACTGACTGCAAAGATAGGTGTAAAGAGATCATGTTCTATCCCCATACTATGATAAACAGTCGCACTATAGAAGTCTACATTTGGGAGAAGGCCTTTTTCTTCTTTCATAATATCAGCAATTTTAACTGACATTTTGTAAAGATCACTTTGGCCTGTTTCGTCGGTAATTTTTCGACTCATTTCTTTTAAATATTTGGCACGTGGATCACCATTTTTATAAACACGATGACCAAATCCCATAATTTTATCTTTGTTTTTAAATGCTTTTTCTAAATAAGGTTCCACATTATCGATAGAGCCGATTTCTGTTAACATCTTCATTACACGTTCATTCGCTCCACCGTGTAAAGGTCCTTTAAGTGAACCAACTGCTGCAGTGATACCTGAATACATATCAGATAATGATGATACGGCACATCGCGCTGTGAAAGCAGACGCATTTAATTCGTGATCAGCGTGTAAAATTAACGCTTTATTGAAACCTTCAACTTCAACATCTGTTGGTTTTTCACCGCGTAACATGTATAAAAAGTTTGCCGCATAGCTTAACGATGCATCCGGTTTTACAGGTTGTTTCCCATCTCTTACTCGAGCAAATGATGCAACAAGTGACGCAATTTTTGCTTGAATTCGAATCGCTCTTTCTTGTAATGCTTCTTCCCCATTATCGTCCGCATTTTCATCAAAATGAGCGAGATAAGAAACTGATGTGCGCAATGCCGTCATTGGATGTACTTCATCTGTTGTATATTCTTCAAAATGACTGTACATTCTTGGATTTAAAGTCATATACTTAAATAACTTTTCTTTTAATTCAGATAATTCTTGTTCTGTAGGTAATCGATAATTCCACAATAAGAAAACAACCTCTTCAAATTGTGCGTTTTCTGTCAGGTCATCAATATCATAACCTGCATAAGTTAATTGACTGTCAATAATTGAGCTGATTTTTGTTTCAGCAGCGATTACCCCTTCAAGACCTCTCATTAATTCTGCCATATGAATTTCCCCTTTACTTTATATTCGTTCTTTGTAATGGCTTTCATATATTATTATAGCCAATATGAAGCAATTTGTGAACATTTTAAGAACGGTCGTATGTAAAAATAATCTTATTTCAAACTCAGAAATATATATTTCATATTTTTCGAAAACGCTGATATAAAGCGTTTTCTTTTGTCTTTTCATTCTTAATCATAGCACCATTGTATAATTATTTGCATTCTTTATCATTCATAATAAAAAGATTTGATGACTCGGATTTATTAAAATTTCGCGCCTTAAGTGTAATAACGCTTTTTATGTAACTATTTTATAAAAACAAAAGGACGAAACTACGGCCTAAATTTTACATTTAGACACCCTAGTTTCGCCCCCACACAAACACTCGAAATCATTAAAATCGGTTATCGATTTAAAAATCATCTCGCTGTGTTCCGTTCTTCCTTATTGCGAATTCTATTTAATTTTAAAGTACGTTAGCATAACCTTCGTAAACTTTACCTTGTGCAGCATCCACTGTTACTAAAATACCACTTGGAATGTTTTTAGTTACGTCTTCAACGCCTACGACAGTTGGAATACCTTTTTCTAAACCTAAAATCGCGCTTGAAGATGTTAAACCTGCTTCTTCTGTAACGAGTGCGACTGCTTGATCTAAATAAGGTACCATTTTTTCATCAACTGAAGGTGTTACGATAACAGCTTGCTCAAGATTTTCTCCCTCTAATTCTGATGCATCATTCACAACTACTGTTCTTCCTACAGCTGAGTTGCGTCCGATACCTTGCCCGTTTGCTAAATCTTCACCGATGAGGTGTAATTTCATTAAGTTTGTAGTTCCTGATTCACCTGTTGGCACACCAGCTGTGATGATAATTAAATCGCCTTTTTCAACACGTTCTGTTTCAATGGCTGTTGCAACCGCATTGTTTAATAATTCATCAGTTGTGTAGTTACCTTCACGTACAACAGGGTAAACACCCCAAACAAGTGTACATTGACGTGCTGTTGTCGCAAGTGGTGTCACTGCAATAATGTCTGATTTTGGTCTGTATTTAGAAATTGTACGTGCAGTTGTACCACTTTCAGTTGCAGCAACGATTGCATTGACTTTTAAGTTCAATGCTGTGTGTGCAGCAGAAACACCAATTGCATTTACAAGTGAAGTTTCTACAAGTTTAGTACGATCTGATAAGAGCTTTTTATAATCTTGTGCTTGTTCCGCAGCATATGCAATGTTATTCATCGCTTTAACTGCTTCTTCTGGATAAGCACCTGCAGCTGTTTCACCAGATAACATAACCGCATCTGTACCATCATAAATGGCATTGGCAACGTCAGAAGCTTCCGCTCTTGTCGCACGTGGATTACGTTGCATTGAATCCAACATTTGCGTTGCAGTGATAACAGGTTTACCTAATTTATTACATTTACGGATTAAGTCTTTTTGAACAATTGGTACAGTTTCTGGTGGAATTTCAACACCCATGTCACCTCTGGCAACCATTAAACCGTCAGAAACTTCAAGAATTTCATCTATGTTATCAATACCTTCTTGGTTTTCAATTTTAGGAATAATACTGATTGTATCGTTTTTCACTTCTTCTAAAATTCTACGGATTTCTAAAACGTCACTTGCACGTCTGACGAAACTTGCAGCAATAAAGTCAACTTCTTGGTCAATACCAAAGCGGATGTCTTCTTCATCTTTTTCAGTAATACCTGGCAAGTTCACACTCACGCCCGGTAGGTTCACACCTTTTTTGTTTTTAAGTTCACCTGTGTTAAGAACTTTACAGTGTACTTCACCCGCAGCATGATCTATTGATTCAACTTCTAATTCAATTAATCCGTCATCTAATAGAATAAATGAACCGATTTCAATATCATTGATTAATTCTTCATATGTGACAGAGAACTTTTCCGGTGTACCTTCTACTTCATGCATACTTACTGTAACATGTGAACCTTTTTCTAAAGTAATCGCACCATTTTTCATATTGTGCGTACGAATTTCAGGTCCTTTCGTATCAAGTAAAATACCAATATTTTTTTCTAACTTTTTCGCTACTTTACGAATTGAACGGATACGTGCTGCATGCTCATCATGAGAGCCATGAGAAAAGTTTAAACGTGCCACATTCATGCCGGCTTTCATTAACTTTTCTAACATATCTTCTGATTCTGATGCTGGTCCAATCGTACAAACGATTTTAGTTTTTTTCATTTGGAAATGCCTCCTAAAATTAAATAGATAATTCTTTAGTTAATTCTAACATGTGTTGATTAATTTGATGCTCAGTTGAATTGAAAATTGTATCAAAATCTGTCGCTGTAAGGCGGTTATCTTTAATACCAACGCCTTTCGCTGTTTCACCATCCATAAGAAGCTCAACAGCAAAGCCACCTAATCTAGAAGCGAGTACACGGTCAACACCGGTAGGGCTACCCCCACGTTGAATGTGTCCTAATACAGATACACGTGCGTCTACATTGATGAATTTTGTCAATTCACCAGCACATGCTTGGCCTGTCATACAACCTTCTGCAACAATGATAATGGAATGCTTTTTACCTCTATCGATCCCTTTTTGGATTTTTTCAGCAATGTCTTGAATATCAACTTTTGTTTCAGGTAAGATAATTGTTTCAGCCCCTACTGCTAATCCAGACCATAAAGCAAGGTCACCACAATTTCGTCCCATAACTTCTATGATAAATGTACGCGCATGACTTGAAGCGGTATCACGAATCTTATCGACAGACTCTATAATAGTATTTAGTGCTGTATCAAATCCAATTGTAAAGTCAGTACCATTAATGTCATTATCAATCGTACCTGGAATTCCAATCGTTTGGATTTCTTTACATTCTTCACTAATACGTTGCGCACCACGGTAACTACCATCACCGCCAATGACAACAAGCCCTTCAATGCCTCGTTTTTTAAGATTCTCAATTCCTTTTTGACGTACTTCTTTTTCTTTAAATTCTGGGCAACGTGCTGAATATAAGAAAGTTCCACCACGTTGAATTGTATCACCCACAGTACCAAGCTCTAATTTGCGAATATCATCATTGATAAGGCCTTGATATCCTTGATAAACACCATACACTTCAATATCATGATAAATCGCTTTTCTTACTACAGCACGAATTGCTGCATTCATCCCTGGAGAATCTCCACCACTCGTTAAAACTGCAATTTTTTTCATGTAGACATACCCTTTCTTGCATAGTTGTTAAGTTAAAAATACCATAATTTGATGATGCATTCCATCAAAAATAGGTGCAAATAAAAATGAAAACGGTTTTTTAATATGAATTCATGAATCCGCCACAAATGGCGTTTTCATAACATTTTCATATAAAAATTAACCAAGTTATAATTCTATTTTATTTTATATCATGACTTAATTTTTGGTATTGTCAATTTAACGTTTAGTCGATGCAATTACTGTTGACTTTAAAATAAAAAGCATCTTTTAGAGAGCTGTCTAGGCTTATCAAAATGAAAATAAGTATTTCAGAATATCTCATTTGCCCCTATGACATCTCCTTTTGGCATGAATAACCGTACCGTCCAATAGTGTAACTTTTTTAAATGAAGGCTTCAAATAATAAATATAATTAAGCAAAACAAAAGTAGAACGGAATATTTACTTTAAAAAGCTAAAACCCGAGATTTTTTAAAACAATCATCTCGGGTTTTAGCTCAGATTTATCTTATTCAAAATTTCTACAATGGCACTATCATTATACAAATTTCATGTCATCTGCATATTTGAAGTTCAATTTAAACGATAGATTTTATTCTACAAAAGAACCAATATTTCGGAACTTCTCAAAACGATCCTCTTTAATCGCTTCAGATGTCATGTTTTCAAATGCCTTTAAATGGCGCGTGAATTTTTCTTTAATGCTTTTACCTAAGGCTTCTGCATCATGATGCGCACCACCAAGAGGTTCTTTGACCACTTCATCGATTATATTAAGCTCTAATAAATCATAGGCTGTAATTTTCATTGTTTCCGCCGCAATTTTTGCTAAAGCACTATCTTTCCATAAAATGCCTGCTGCACCTTCAGGAGATATAACAGAGTATGTACTATTTTCTAACATTAATAATCGGTTACTCACACCTAAACCAAGTGCACCCCCACTTCCTCCTTCTCCAATAACAATAGAGATTACAGGAACAGTGAGCCCCGCCATATCGACGAGATTTCGTGCGATGGATTCACTTTGACCGCGTTCTTCGGCAGCTTTACCTGGATAAGCACCTTTCGTATCGATAAATGTAAAAATAGGGCGGTTGAACTTTTCCGCTTCTTTCATCAATCTCAAAGCCTTACGGTATCCTTCTGGATGAGCCATACCGAAGTTACGATAAATATTATCTTTCGTATCTTTCCCGCGTTGATGCCCAATTACTGTTACTGGACGGCCGTCTAAATATGCTAATCCACCGATAATCGCAGGATCATCTCTGAAGTTTCGATCGCCGTGTAGTTCTATAAAATCATCAAAGATAAATGGAATATAGTCCAAAACAGTAGGTCTTTCAGGTAATCTTGCTATTTGTACACGATCCCAAGGCTTCAAAGATGTATAAATTTTTTCTTTTTCTGTTTGTAATGCTGCTTCAAGAATCTCAATTTCATCAGACAAATCAACATCATTTTTTGCCTGAGTCTCCTGTAAAGATTCAATTTTATTCATAATATCTTGAATTGGCTTTTCAAAATCAAGCATTACTTTTTCACCTCACGATGCATATCAAATAATGTAGCAAGTGTTTTTTTCATTTCGCTACGGTGTACAACCTTATCCAATTGGCCATGCTCCAATAAAAATTCAGCGGTTTGAAAATCATCCGGTAATTTTTCGTTAATCGTTTGTTCAATCACACGTCGACCTGCAAAGCCAATCAGAGCTTTTGGCTCAGCAAGATTGATATCTCCAATAGAAGCGAAACTAGCAGAAACTCCACCAGTTGTTGGATGTGTCATATAAGAAATAAATAATAAGCCAGCATTTGAATGCTTTTCTAAAGATACACTCGTTTTAGCCATTTGCATCAACGAAATAATACCTTCTTGCATACGTGCACCACCAGAAGCCGTGAATAAAACAAACGGCAAACGTTCTTCAGTACAATGGTCAACGATACGACAAATTTTTTCCCCGACAACTGAACCCATACTCCCCATTCTGAATCTTGGGTCCATGACACCTACACCAAACTTATTCCCATTAAGTTCGGCAGTGCCTGTTACGATTGCTTCATTTAATCCTGTTTTTTCTTGGTCTTTTTCAAGTTTTTCTTCATAGCCAGGAAAGTTTAATGGATTTGCAGAGGTCATCCCCTTATCAAATTCTTCAAAAGTTCCTTCATCCGAAATGGCATCAATTCGATCATATGCAGAAAGTTGTATATGATGATTACAATTAAAACAAACATTTAAGTTTTCAGTTAGCTCTTTTGTATACATTATCTTTTTACAGTTAGGACATTTTGTCATGATGCCTTCTGGAACTTCATTCTGTTTTGAATCTTGAACCGTAACATATTTCTTCTTTTTAGAATTACGATTAAAAAAATCTTTGAACATCTCTATTACCTCCACATAACCATCGGCTATCAATCAGCTTATTTTGACTTATTTAAATCAGTAAGTGATAACGTTTTTTCGTATACCGCTTCTGGATCAACTTCGATTCTTGCGACACCTGATTCCATTGCAGCACGTGCAACTTCTCTTGCAACAGAAGGTGCTACACGATAATCAAATGGTCCTGGAATCACATAATCAGCATTTCTTTCTTCATCTGTTATTAAGTTCGCAATCGCTTCAACAGCGGCTTGTTTCATATCTTCATTGATATGTGTTGCGCGAACATCTAACGCACCACGGAATATACCCGGAAATGCGAGTACGTTATTGATTTGATTTGGAAAATCAGAACGGCCTGTACCGATAACTTTAGCCCCTGCATTTTTAGCTTTATCTGGTGTGATTTCTGGATTTGGATTCGCCATCGCAAAAATGATAGCATCTTCATTCATTGATTTCACCATGTCTTCTGAAAGCGCATCTGCAACTGATACACCAATGAAGACATCTGAGTCTTTAATCACGTCTTCTAATTTACCTTCTTGCTTGTCTTTATTTGTCCATTTCGCAACAGTTTCTTTAGTAGAATTCATACCATATGATCTACCTTCAAAAATGGCACCTTTAGAGTCACACATAATCATATTTCGAACACCATAAGAATATAATAATTTAACAATAGCGATACCTGCTGCGCCTGCACCATTTAAAATCACTTTAATGTCTGCTAAGTCTTTGTTAACAATTCTAAGCGCATTAATGAGTCCAGCAACAGTTACAATTGCTGTCCCATGTTGATCATCATGAAAAACAGGGATTTTTGTTTCTTTTTTCAAACGTTCTTCAATTTCAAAACAACGCGGTGCAGAAATATCTTCTAAATTGACGCCACCAAAATTAGGTTCTAAAAGTTTAACAGTACGAATAATTTCTTCTGTATCATTCGTTGATAGAGATAACGGAATTGCATCGACACCCGCAAAACTTTTAAATAATACGGCTTTACCTTCCATAACAGGAATACTTGCTTCAGCACCAATGTTTCCTAATCCTAGAACAGCTGTCCCATCTGAAATGACAGCTACAGTATTACTTTTCATCGTGTAATCATAGACACGGCTTGGTCGTTCATGAATATCTTTACAGGGTTCTGCTACCCCAGGTGAATAGGCCAAACTAAGTTCTTCTTTATTTGTTACTTTAACCTTTGGACAAACAGCTAGTTTACCTTGATTTTCTTTATGCATATGCAATGCATCGTCTCTTAAAGACATTCACCATCATCTCCAATTATAATATAAATTCATTTTTTATGAATAAGTCCTTATTTTATCGCCATTATAATATAGCACATTCTAAAAACATGTCAAAGTAACCTTCTGACAGCAAGTACATAGAAGATACCCTACAAAATTATATACCATTATAACAAACGAATATGTTGTGGTTCAATCGCTTTTAATAACTGCGTCAGTTGCTCAGAGTTCTTTTCAATATCACCTATAGGCTGAAATTGATTCGATGATTCGTTGTAGAAATAGACCGGCACTGTCGTTTTCGATTTTGCTGAAAACAGTTGATTTTGTAACCCTTCCGGTACTGTTTCCCTAATCACAATTCGATTTACAGCGTTCTTCTTTTCCTCTTCATATTGTTCAAGCGGCGTTATCTTTTGAATTATCATCTGCATCTTTTCATTTCTTTTTTCAAATTTACCCCAAACAATATAATAAGCATTTTCTTGAATAAGTTCCGCGAAACTTTGAAAGACTTTTGGAAAGATGACACCATCTACAGTGTGTTCCCCATCATTCAACTCAACGAAAGCCATTTGTTGCCCTTGTTTTGTTCGGATAACACGAATCGCATCCATTGTTACTAAAATAGGTTGATTGATTAATTTGCTATTCAATTGGTAAATGCCGAGATATTGCTTTTTCACAAATTGTTTCTCCACTGGATGCATCGAAACGTAAAAGCCGAGATATTGCTTTTCATAGTCACTTAACTGTTGTTCTGGCATTTCTTCTGTTTCAAGGTAATCTCTTTTAATTGTTGCAAACGTATCTACAAAACTTTGATCAATATCACTGTTAGAGTCGGTTACTTTGTCAATGGACTGTAAAAGTGTCGCTCTATTCTTGTCGAAACAATCTAAAGCCCCAGTTAAAATAAGTGCTTCAAGTAAGCGTCTCGTTCGTATTCGATTAGGGATACGATCACAAAAATCAAAAAAGTCTTTAAAAGGCCCGTGCTCGATGCGCTCTGACACAATAGCTTGTACACTTTGATATCCGATTCCTTTGATAGCACCTAATGAGATATAAACACCTTTTTGTGTGGCGACATAGCGCCATTGACTCCAGTTAATATGCGGGCCATGAATTTTAATCTGCTGTTGTTTAGCTTCTTGAATCATTAATTGTGTCTTTGCTTCGTTTCCAATGACATTACTCAATATGTTGGCATAAAAATAAGTTGGATAGTGCACTTTCAAATAAGTCATGATATAAGCAATTTTCGAATAGCTCACGGCATGGGCTCTAGGAAAACCGTAATCAGCAAATTTCAATATTAAATCAAAAATTTGACTGCTCAACGCATTAGCATAGCCCTTCTTCATTGCACCATCCATAAAATGCTGGCGTTCATTTTCCAATACTTCTCTATTCTTTTTGCTCATTGCACGTCTTAAAATATCAGCTTCACCATATGAAAAACCTGCAAATTGACTCGCAATTTGCATAATCTGTTCTTGATATATAATCACGCCGTAAGTCCTTTTTAGAATCGGTTCTAAATCTGGATGTAAATATTGAACTTGCGAAGGATCATGACGTCGTCGAATATATGTTGGAATTTCTTCCATCGGGCCAGGTCGATATAAAGAGGTCACAGCTACTATATCTTCAAAATGCTCAGGCTGTAGTTTTTGCAATACACGGCGAACCCCGTCAGACTCTAATTGGAAAATACCTGTCGTTTCGCCTTTTGAAAGAAGTCGAAATACTTCCTTGTCATCAAAAGGAATCTCCTCAATATTTAAATCGATTTTCATATCATGTTTAATTTGTTTAATGATTTGATGAATGATTGTGAGATTACGTAATCCTAAGAAATCAATTTTTAATAAACCGATTTTTTCAGCCTCAGTCATCGTCCACTGTGTTAAAAGTCCTGTGTCACCTTCAGTAAGCGGAATGGATTCGTATAATGGCTGGTCATTGACAATTACACCCGCTGCGTGCGTAGATGTGTTCCGAGGTAAACCTTCAAGTTTTTTACAAAATTCGAACCAACGTTCATTTCTATGATTTCGATGCACAAATGCTTTAAAATTCTCTTGTGCATAAGCTTCATCAAGGGTCACACCTAATTTACTAGGAATAAGTTTAGAAGCTTCACTCAACGTTGTTTCATCAAATCCCATCACTCGCGCCACATCTCTTGCCACTGCTTTGGCAAGTAAATGACCAAAAGTGACAATACCTGCCACACGATAATCACCATATTTGTTTTGTACATATTGGATGACTTTTTCTCTCTGTGTATCTTCAAAGTCGATATCAATATCTGGCATTGTGACACGCTCAGGGTTGAGAAAGCGCTCAAAAAGTAAGTCATACTTCAAGGGGTCAATGGTCGTAATATTGAGTAAATAACTGACCAAAGACCCTGCTGATGAACCCCGACCCGGTCCTACCATGACACCATTTGATTTGGCATAACGGATTAAGTCACTCACTATGAGAAAATAATCGGCATAACCCATTTTAGTGATGACTTGATATTCATATTTTAACCGTTCCATATAATCCGGTTTTGATAACCCCATATTTTGTAACGACTGTTCCAATACCCGCCATAAATAATGATCAGCAGAGCTACCATCAGGTGTTTGAAACTCTGGAAGCAGTGCTTGATGATATTCAAGTTTTGCCTCACATAAATCTGCCACCTCATCCGTAGCGTTCACATATTGTGCATTGATTTCAGCTTCACTTAGTTCGTTTATGGTAAACATATGACGTGAAGGTCCATCTTCGTTGTCTACAAAATTCACTTTTGTATTATCACGAATGGCATTTAAGACTTTTAATGTATCTTTATCTTCGGGTTTTAAATAAAAAGCACTTTCCAAATAAACACGAGGTATCGCATGGTCTACAACGGAATGATGATTCACATAATATGAACTTTCTATAGGTATTTCGTCTAACCAATGCAATGTTTGCTCAGTCATATTTTTAAAAATAACGACATTATGTTGTAGATACGCTTGAATATCGTAAATCGATACTTGTTCCCGTTGGTTGACTTGAATATCTGTTGACAATTGAAAAAGATTTTTCAAACCTTCGTTATTTTTAGCGATGAGAACCACTTCTAAAACGTTCAGTTGATCTGTGATATATACCGTCATCCCAAGCAACGGTTTAATGCCTTTTTTAGTACACTCGTCATAAAACTGAGGCACACCATACATGACATTTAAATCTGTAATCGCAATAGCTGAGTAGCCTAATTCAATCGCACGCGCAATTGCCCCTTTAATTGTTATACTTGAATTTAAAAGTTCATATGAAGTATGAATATTTAAATGGGTAACCATCGTAGACACCTTCTTTTACAATTTATTTTTTAATTTCGTGGCAAGCGTTTCAAATTCATCCCAAGAATGTACAGAAGCACCTGCTGCGTTGGGGTGCCCCCCGCCACCAAATTGTGCAGCGACATCGTTAATCGTTATTTGTTTAGAACGAATGCGACAGCGTATTTCTTTACCTTCATCAACAGCAAATACCCATATTTTTAATCCTTTTAAATCAGCAACCGCATTGACATAGAGTGATGCTTCATTCGGTTGAATTTGGTATTTTTCTAATACATCTGCCGTGATTTTAACTTTACAAAAACCTTTTTCATCTAATTCAAAATTTTGGAGCACGTACCCATGAAATGGCATTAAACGGGGTTCTTTTTCACCCAATTGATTGAGTAATTGATCATGCCCGATATCATATTTTAAAAGTTCACTTGCGATTTCCATCGTTTTAGGAGACGTATTACTGAAGAAGAAACGTCCCGTGTCTCCAACAATTCCAAGATATAACGATGATGCGATGGCTTTATTTAAAATTTCAAGATCTCCAGAATGTCGAATGATATCAAAGATGATTTCGCTCGTAGACGAAGCATCGACATCGACATAATTAATGTCACCATAATCATCTACCGGTGGATGATGATCGATTTTGATTAACGCTTGACCTTCGCTGTACCGTGCACCATCAATACGCGGTGCATTTGCAGTATCACATACAATGACAAGTGCATCTTGATATTGTTCACTTTCTACTTGGTCTAAATCGCTCATAAACGCAAGTGAAGGTTCTACTTGTCCCACTGCAAAAACCAATTTTTCAGGATATTTTGCTTTCAAATAATATTTTAATCCCATTTGTGATCCCATCGCATCTGGATCGGGTCTCACATGGCGATGAATAATAATCGTATCAAATGCCTGAATTTTATTTTGAATTTCTTCTATTAATTTCATAATATTCACTCCCTAATGGTCTAGTAGTTGACACATAATTAAAGCTTTAGCCACAGGTTGTTTTGCACTTTCCATTGAAACTTCAACTTTAGCAAAATTTCTTCCCATGTCTAAAATGGTATAGAGGACTTCAACTTCGCTTTCAATCTGTACCGTACGAATATAAAAAATGTTCAAACTTTCAATCATAACCTCTAATTTTTTATGTTTTCGCATAACTGACTTAATTGTTTCTTCAATAATTGCCACTGTGACAGATTTACTTAAAGTTCCGAATTGATTGGTTAATTGAGGTGTAACTTCTACTACAATTTGATTGTTTCTAATTTCGATATGTTTAGCAACCTGATCGTTTATTGTTTCACCCACTTGCGGGTTGCCGTCCAACAATTTGCATTGCTTTCAAGACATCTTCCCTTGAAATGACACCTATTAATCGTTTTTGTGCATTAATAACGGGTAGCAATTCGATTCCTTCCCAAATCATTAAATGTGCACAACTTGCAACTGTAGTATTTAATTGTACACTAATCGCTGGTTTTTTCATGACTTTATGTAATTTTTCTTCAGGATTTTTACCAATAATATCCTTACTTGTAATAAGTCCGGCTAATTTTTCATAGCGATCCACTACTGGAAAACGTGAGTGTGAAGACTCATGAGACTTTTTCCCAACATCGGCAACAGTCATTTCATCATACAAATAAGATGTTTCTTCAATTGGAATCACAATATCCTCAACAACCATAATTTCTTTCTTTATCATTTGATTATACATTGCTCTATTAATTATATTGGCTACCATAAAAGTATCATAATTTGATGAAATAATAGGCAGATTTTGATCATTTGCCATCGTTTTAATTTCATCTGTTGTATCAAAACCACCTGTAATGAGTATTGCACTCCCCTTTTCAAGTGCCGCTTTTTGCACATCGAGACGATTTCCGACAATGAGCAATGTGTTTTTCGATACATAATTTACGACATTATCCACTTCCATTGCACCAATCGCAAATTTTGTTAAAGAGTTAAATTGACCGCCTCTGCCAGCAATCAAATGGCCATCCACAATTTTGGCAATTTCTCTAAACGTCAAATGATCTACTTTTGCTCTTGTTTTTTTCTCTATTCTCACTGTTCCAACACGGTCAATCGTTGCAACCAAGCCGCGTTGATTTGCATCTTTTATGGCACGATACGCCGTTCCTTCCGACACATCTAAGTCTTTTGCAATTTTGCGTACGGATATCTTTTTGGCCCACTGATAACGATTCTATATGTTTAATAATTTGCTCATGCTTTGTCATGTGTCTCCCTCGATTTGATTAAATTTTATATGATTCTACATTTGTCACGACAATATGAAAAGTTTCAACCAGCATACACACCTCGTGACTATAAAAAAGAATTAGTCATTCATCTGTCGTCTGACATCCAAACGAAAGTGTGTTTATTTTTTTTACTTTTCGGCTTTATCTTTTAATTTTATTCATACATTTTGGATTACTTGTATATTATAACGTTTTTCAAATTGTATTGCGAAGTTATCGTCATGCATATTCATACTTATAAAAGATGGCATTTCATTTTAATTTTGTTTAGACTGGATATAAGGAGGATGATAGAGATGCATAAAAATATTTTACTGGCAGTTGACACAGATTTAAAAAACACAAAAGCATTGCAAGAAGTTGTGAAACTTTCAGGTAAGACGACAACTGTAACAATGCTCAATATCATCGCAGAACAGGACGCCCAAGCCTCAGTAAAAATGGGGACACATATTGATGAGCTCAAACATATTCGCCATACACAAATGGCCCCTACACGAGAAACATTAGAAGAACATGGTATTCAATATGAAGAAGTGATTGAGCGCGGCAATCCAAAAGAAAAAATCGTGACATATGCGAATAGTGGTCAATATGATATTGTTGTGCTCAGTAATCGCAAAGCAGAAGCAGCTCAAAAATTCGTCTTAGGCAGTGTGAGTCATAAAGTAGCAAAACGTGCTAAAATCCCAGTCCTTATCGTTAAATAATCGTTTGTAAATGCGTTTGTGGTAACCATACAAAAACGATAGACACCTCAACTGTTTTAATAACTACAAACAAAAAGACAAGGATATGAGCAATAGAAATCAAAAGTGATTCTATTCTCAAGTTCCTTGTCTTTATTTGATTAAAATTCGACAACTTCACCTGGTTTTAAGATTTGAACGCGACCTTCATAAACCGCTTCTTTAAATTTAACCGGGTCTTGTTCATTTAAAGGAAACGTATTGTAATGAATCGGTACTGTGAGTTTCGGTTTAATTAAATGATTGATTGCATAACTTGCGTCTTCAATTCCCATTGTGAAATTATCTCCAATAGGCACGAAACAAACATCAACAGGGTGTCGTTCTGCGATTAATTTCATATCACTGAATAAACCTGTATCTCCTGCGTGATATATCGTTTTTCCATCTAATTCTAATATCACACCCATTGGCATGCCTAAATAGATTGGAATACCTTCATCGTTCGTTAAACTTGAACTATGAAAAGCTTGTACAAATTTTACAACACCAAAATCAAATTCCCATTTTCCACCAATATTCATAGGATGTACATTTTCAATACCTTTGGCCGTAGATAAATAATTAGCTACTTCAGCACTACCGATCACAGTGGCATGATTGCGATTGGCAAGTTCAACTGTGTCACCAAAATGATCTTCATGTCCATGTGTGAGTATAATATAATCCACTTTTAAATCTTCAACATTTAAATCTGATAAGTCATTACCTGTAATAAAAGGATCTATAATACCTGACTTCCCATTCGCTTCAAAATAAACCGTTGATTGACCATGAAATGATAACTTCATGTTTGTATCCTCCTTTTAACCATCTTTGCCTCTTTATAGCTATACCTCAATATTAACAAGTTAATCCTTTGAAATCTAAATTTTATTGTTCTACTTCGGCTATTTTTTATTTTATCTTCTTTATGCTGCAATTCATAAACGAAAAAACGATACCCTCTATTTTGCATTCTTTGATGAGCTAGAATAAAATAGAAGAAAAGATATAAGGAGGCGCTTTTATGTCAAAGTTAGATCAACTCGTACAAGCATTAAAAGAAAATGAAGCGGATGCCGCATGGATTTCACATCCTATCAACATTTTCTATTTTACAGGATATAAATCAGATCCTCATGAACGCTTATTTGCATTGCTTGTTAGAAAAGAGGGTGAACCTATTTTGTTCTGTCCACAACTCGAAGTGGAAGAAGTTAAAAATTCACCTTTTGAAGGTCAAATTATTGGTTATTTAGATACTGAAAATCCATTTGACAAGCACCCAAATCATTATGACAAATTGTTGATAGAAGAAAGTCATTTAACAGTTCAAAGATATCATGCTTTGAAAGAGGCGTTTGGCACAAAAACATTTGCGCCAATTGATCAAACAATCAAGCAATTACGTAATGTTAAAACAGATGATGAAATTAAAGCGTTAGCAGAAGCTGCACACCTGGCTGACAAATGTATGGAAATTGGTAAAGCCTTTTTAAAAGAAGGTGTAACCGAACGTGAAGTTGTCAATCATATCGAAAACGAGATTAAACATTACGGGGTATCAGAAATGAGTTTTGATACTATGGTTCTTTTTGGTGACCATGCTGCTGCACCACATGGTACACCTGGTGACAGAAAACTAAAAAATGATGAATACGTGTTATTCGATTTGGGTGTCATTTACAACCATTATTGCAGTGATATTACCCGCACGATTCCATTTGGCAATCCAGACCAAAAAGCACAAGAAATCTATCAAATTGTATTACAAGCTGAGACAGAAGCAATCGAACTCATTCAACCGGGCGTTAAAATTAGCGACCTTGATCGCAAAGCACGGGGTATTATTGAAAACGCAGGGTTTGGAGAATACTTCCCGCATCGTCTTGGACATGGTTTAGGACTTGAAGCGCATGAGTATCAAGACATTTCTCATACAAACGATCATTTATTAGAAGCAGGTATGGTTTTAACAATTGAACCAGGAATTTATGTTCCTGGCGTTGCAGGCGTTAGAATTGAAGATGATATTCTCGTTACTGAAAATGGTCATGTCCGCTTATCGAATTATCCAAAATGATAAAGGAAGCTGTCGCATCGTCGTTACGTGAAGTAGAGGCGAAGTTAAAAGCAGGTGCACATCGAATTGAGCTTTGTGACAACATGACTCAATTGGGAACGACACCGAGTTACGGTATGGTGAAAATTGCAAGTGAAATGTGTCGACTTCATGGTGCAGAACTCGCAGTCATGATTCGACCACGAGGTGGTGACTTTTGTTACAACTGGTATGAATTTGAAGCGATGCAAGCAGATATTCAACTGTTGAAGTCACTTTCCGTCGATGCCTTTGTTTTCGGTTGTTTAACGCCCGATCAAACTTTAAATACATTTCAAATGAAAACACTCATATCACTTGCACATCCAATCCCTACTGTCTGTCATATGGCTTTTGATTATATATATCCAGCAGGACAAACAAAAGCATTACAAGAGCTAATAGACCTTGGTGTACAAAGATTACTGACTCACGGCGGACTACCTGATACTGATTTAATTGATAACTTACCACGCATCGCAAAATTTGTGACACAATCAAAAGGAAGAATAGAAATCATGCCTGGTGGCGGTATCAACTATCAAAACTTACCCCACCTTTTAGAGCTGTTTCCATTCCAAGAAGTACACGGTAGCGCGATTGTAAATGAAGATTATGAGACACCATTAGATCAGTAATCTGTTAAAGCAAATAAATTATTAAACAAAAACCTAAGTGGAAAGATTCATACAAATAAGGAAGCGGAACAGCATCGATTAAATCGCTGTTCCGCTTCTTACTTTATCAAATATTATACTGTCTCTTTTAATGCATCACTTACAGACGTATAACTGTAATTAAATGCATCAGCAACAGCTTTATTTGTAATTTGGCCAGCAAACACATTCAATCCATGTGAGAGTGGTTCATTCTCTATGAGTGCACGTTGATAACCTTTATTCGCAAGCTGCAACGCATACGGTAAGGTCGCGTTGTTTAAGCCAATTGTCGATGTACGTGGTACTGCACCTGGCATATTTGCGACAGCATAATGGACAACATCATGTTTAATATAAGTTGGATTATCATGCGTTGTGATACGATCTGTCGTTTCAAAAATACCACCTTGATCAATGGCAATGTCAACAACAACTGAGCCAGGTTTCATCTTTTTAATCATCGCTTCAGTAACTAACTTAGGTGCTTTTGCTCCTGGAATTAAGACAGCACCAATCACTAAGTCACTTTCGATAACATGTGCCTCGATATTTAATGGATTAGACATGATGGTTTGAACACGACCATCAAATAAATCTTCAAGCTCTTGTAAACGTTTTGGATTTACATCAAGGATGGTAACATCTGCGCCAAGACCTAACGCGATTCTTGCAGCATTAGTCCCTGCTTGGCCCCCACCAATAATTGTTACCTTACCTTTTTGTACACCGGGGATACCCCCTAATAAAATACCCATGCCACCGTTAAAACGTTGTAAAAATTGCGCCCCTATTTGAGTCGACATCCGTCCTGCAACCTCACTCATTGGTGTAAGAAGTGGTAATGTTCGATCAGCTAATTGCACTGTTTCATATGCAATGGCTACCACTTTTTTATCGATGAGTGCTTGAGTTAATTCTGGTTCATTCGCTAAATGAAGATAAGTAAACAGAATGAGACCTTCTTTAAAATAAGCATATTCCTCTGATAATGGTTCCTTTACTTTAATGACCATATCTACGTCCCAAACTTGTGATTGACTATCGCTGATTTCAGCCCCCGCTTGAACGTAGTCAATATCCTCGAAATAAGACCCCTCACCGGCACGTGTTTCTACAAGGACTTCATGTCCTGCCTCAACTAAAGCGTGCACACCGCTTGGTGATAAACCTACACGATTTTCATTATTTTTAATTTCTCTTGGAATTCCAATTCTCATACTCCTTGCACCTCCAAACTCATGATAACGCATACATTATGTAAGCGCAATCATTAAATTTTTGTAAAATCAACACATTTAAAATCCGATTCATTTGCAAAATTTTATGATATAATAAAAGTGAAATAAGAAAGGGGGTTTTCGCTATGTTTATGTACAAAAATATTTTGATTGCTGTTGATGGTTCTCATGAAGCAGAATGGGCGTTCAATAAAGCACTTGCCGTTGCAAAACGTAACGATGCAAAGTTAACAGTAGTGAATGTCATTGATTCTAGAACTTACACATCATTTGAAGTATATGATTCACATTTTACTGAAAAATCAAAATCATTTGCCGAAAAATTATTGGACGGCTACCGTCAAGTTGCCGAAGATGAAGGGGTTCATAATGTTGAAACACGTTTAGAATTCGGATCTCCAAAATCAATTATTCCTAAGTTAGCAAGTGAAGACGAATCAGGCGTAGACTTAGTCATGTGTGGGACTTCAGGGCTTAATGCTGTTGAACGCTTTATTGTCGGCTCAGTATCTGAAGCGATTGTTCGCCATGCAACTTGTGACGTACTTGTCGTTCGTACTGAACAAATCCCAGAAAACTTTGAACCAAAAGTTGCGACTGAAGAATTTTTGAAAGACTTTAGCATTTAAACCTAATCTTAATAAAGTGAATTATATTTAAAGATGTCATATTTTTAGAGCACATCTTTTTATGCAGTGAGCGAATTAATAGTCGCTCACTGTTTTATTTTAATAATTAAATGCATTCAAAAACCTCTTCGCCCCCCCTCTCCTAAAACAGAAAAGGTAGAGCTAAAATCGTTTTGATTTCAGTTCTACCTCAATCAGATGACGCGCGTGACTAAACACGTTTCACGAACCCTTACGTCATCCTTATTATGTGATTTCATAGTTTGAATTCTTTATAACTTAAGTCGCTTATACGATGTAAACTAATTTTTCCAACAAATTAAGCTAACTCACCAAAAGTCATTACATCTCGTGCAATCATTACTTCTTCATTCGTTGGAATCACTAACACTTTAACCGGTGAATGTGGGTAGTTTAATTCAGCTTCTTTACCACGTAATCCTTCGTTTTTACGAGGATCCCAATAAACGCCCATAAATTCTAATCCTTCTAATACACGCGCACGTACTGTATCAGAGTTTTCACCCACACCAGCAGTGAAGATAATTACATCAACGCCATGCATACGTGTCGCATATGATCCCATGTATTTATGGATACGTGAAGCGAATACTTCTAATGCAAGTTCTGCACGTTCGTTGCCTTCTTTTGCATCACCTTCAATATCACGTAAATCAGAAGAAGTGCCTGTAATACCTAATAAACCAGACTCTTTATTTAAAATATTTAATACTTCATCTGCAGTTTTACCTGTTTTTTCCATGATGAATGGAATAAGTGCTGGGTCGATATTACCTGAACGTGTTCCCATTGTCACACCTGCTAATGGCGTGAATCCCATTGAGGTATCAATTGATTTTCCACCATCAATCGCAGCAATTGAAGCACCGTTACCAATGTGACATGAAATGATGCGCAATTCTTCAACAGGTTTATTTAAAATTTCTGCTGCACGTTGTGATACATATTTGTGACTTGTACCGTGGAAGCCATATTTACGAATACCATATTTTTTATAGTAATCATAAGGTAAACTATAAAGGTACGCAGATTCAAGCATTGTTTGATGGAAAGATGTATCAAACACAGCCACATGCGGAATATTTGGTAAAAGCTTTCTAAAAGCTAAAATACCCATTAAATTCGCTGGATTATGAAGTGGTGCCAAATCTGTTAAGCTTTCAATATCACTTACAACTTGGTCATTAACAAGCGCTGATTGAGGGAAAACTTCTCCACCATGAACCACACGATGACCTGTACCGTCAATGTCATTAATATCATTGATGATACCATGTTTTTGTAAGCTTTCTAACATAATGTTAACAGCTTGTTCATGGTCTTTAATATCTTCTACCTCTTTAAATTTTTCGCCATTGAATTCAATGGTAAAAATTGAATCTTTTAAACCAATACGCTCGATTAAACCTTTTGTGATAAGTTTTTCTTCTGGCATTTCAATTAATTGAAATTTCAATGATGAGCTACCAGCGTTAATCGCCAAAATTAACTTTGACATGTAAACGGCCTCCAATATTTTTAATTTATTTAAATCTATTTAACCATTAATACAGTTTGATTTCAAGAGTGCAACAGCTTAATTTTTAGGGTGATTTTGTGACAACCAAGCCGTTAGTTCAGATAAAAATTGTTGAAAATTTTGTGGATTTTTAAAATCTGGAATATTTGCGAGTAAAACTTCTGCAGGCGTTGTGACGTGTTGTTCCTTACGTTGTAAAATTAAGATTGATTTTTGCGCACGCTCATTTTTGAATAAATTCTTTGGTAAATTAAGAAACGCTTGCATTTCTGTTTCTGTTGCAATGAAATTTTCTAACTGTTTCACATGCTCGCCTTCAAAAATTAGGCTTGGCACAACTAAGAAAACGTATCCTGATGGCTTAACCGCGTGAACCGCTTGCTCAATAAATAGATAATGTGAGAAACTGTGTCCCTCTTCAAAGCCTAACTGTAACTGTTCGCTTCGACTATCATTCGGATAATAACCAATAGGCAAATCTCCTACAACAACATCTGCATCTTCAAAAGGTAAAGGCATAATTGCATCTTGTGGATATACATCAAAAGGAATTTCTAGGAAGTTAGCCAGGTGCACACTGACTCTTGAAAGCACGGGGTCTACTTCAACAAGATGATGCATCAATGTATAATCCGTCATCACCTCATGAATTGTCGCACTTAGATGACCTGCACCGCTACCTAAATCAGCAATGTGCAACTCGGACTGGTCTTGTTGAAATTGAGAAACTAAGAAACCTAAAATCAATCCAATAGAGTCAGGCGTAATCTGATGATTCGCTTGAACTTCTTCTTTTTGCAACTGATTTAAGTATGCAAATTGAAAAGCTTTTCTTCTATCTTGTAATGTCGCTTGCTCTAACAATTCGCGTTGCGATGTATAAATACGTTCCATCGCTAAACCTAAATTTTCGATAAAGCTTTGACCATTTTCTTCATTTAATTGTTGCGTCAATTCATCGATTTGTTGGAACAATTTTTCCATTATCGATTTTGATTCTGTCATCAAATCATCCTTTCACAAAAACAGGGGACGAATCAGAAGTCTATCCATACAATTGGGACTTCTTCATCTCCCCCAATAATGACTATGATTGCCCTAATAATACCAGTTTAAACGTTTCGATAAGCTTCAAGTGCCGCTTCGAAATTCGGAAAATCTGTGCCTTCAGGTACAATTTCTTTATAAACCACTTTATTGTTTTCATCTAAAACAAACACAGAGCGTGCTAGTAATTGTAAACCTTCCATGATTAAACCATAATTTTCACCAAATGAATGGTTTTGGTAATCACTTAATGTAATCACATTATCTAAGCCCGTCGATGCACACCATCTTTGTTGTGCAAACGGCAAGTCAACCGAAATTGTTAAAACATAACCGTCTTCTGTGCTTGCTTCTTCGTTAAATTTACGTGTTTGTTGATCACAAACACCTGTGTCAAGAGATGGTACGACATTAATCATTTTTTTCTTCCCATCATATTGAGAGAGAGACACACCTTGTAAACTGTTATCAACGACAGTAAAATCTGGTGCCTGATCGCCTACGTTAACCTCTTTACCTAATAATTGAATAGGATTTTGTTTAAATGTAATTTGTGTCATTTATTGTGCCTCCTTAAAAGATTACTTTTTTATTATATCGTCTTGCTATGATGTTATCACGTCAGACACCTTCATTTTCTTTAATGTAATGAAGATATTTATTCTTTACGACCACCGTATTGGCAAAGTAATCATGTATACCGATATGCTTCGGTGTAAATATCACCGCAAGATAAGGCAAACCGAACAAGACATTTGAAATCAGTCTACCAATCCATTCTCTAAAAAGAACATCCGTCCAATTAGGTTGATGAATATCGACCGTATATACTTTTAGCCCCATAATCATCTTTCCAACTGTTTGTTGAAAGAAATAGGTCATTAAGACGAAGTAACCAAAGTATATCAATGCATCCAAAATATGACCTACACTAAAATAGTCAATCCATAATTTCCATTCATCGATACCCGTCAGTGCATAGAGTGGATTGAGGACAATTTGTGTTATCCCCCACAATATTCCTAAATCTATCAAATAACTGATGAAACGTCTCCAAAACCCTGCATAAAAGAAGGCGTTTAATTCATATTGATATTGTTCTATCGTTTTTTTAGCACGTTGATTGCCATGTTGAAACTGCTGACTATTCATATCATGATAGTTTGGTTGCGAAGGATTATAGTTTTGCTGTATTGATCTGTCCATCATACGACCTACCCTTCATATTTATACATCGGTCTCGTTTGAGCTTCATTGTTCAAGATTTGTTTGATATTTTGAACATCTGAGCGTAAACCATTCACAAATGATTTCATACCTAGAAAACTTGTTAAATAACTTGAGTTTTGATCAAAAGTGATGATTTGTGGATCATCTGCTTTAATGGCTTTCTCTAAGTCTTTTAACGTTTGATCTTTATACGCAATTTGATCTATTAGACCATTTGCTTTTGCTTGTTGTGCACTATAAATACGACCATCAGCGAGCTTTCTCACTTTCGCTTCAGACATGTGACGCGCTTTTTTAACAACATCAACAAATTGATCAAAACTATCTTTATTAATTGACTGAAGAATTTGTCTCTCTTCATCTGTCATTTTACGAGAGCCACTTAAAATATCTTTATGTGCACCTGATTTAATCGTATTGGTCTTAATACCTAGATCATCCAATAATTTTGAATAATCTTTTGACTCAGAAATTACACCAATAGATCCAGTCAATGTTTGAGGTCCTGCATAAATTTTATCTGCTGGTGCCGAAATATAATAACCACCAGAAGCTGCTAAAGTTTCCATTTGTACGTAAATCTTTTTACCCGCATCTTTAACTGCTTTCAATTTATGATAAAACTCATCACTTTCGTATGTACCGCCACCTGGGCTGTTCACATTTAACAATACACCTTTTATTGAATCATCATTTTTAATTGTTTCAAGTTGATTTAAAGCTACTTGGTGATTATACTCACCGCCGCCACCAAATAAGCTGGGTGCACCTGTATCTTGTATTGCACCATTGACTGTAATTTCTGCAATTTGATTTGACTTGTCGCCTTCTTGTACAACTGTACTTGGGGCTTCAGCATTAATATTTACTTCTCCATTAAAAAAAGAAGAAACAATTGAGGTCAATGCACTGGTAAGAATTCCTCCTATTATGATGACACTCGCTAAAATTATTGCAATAATTCTTTTCGACATTTTTGACGTCCTTTCCTTTAGGTTACGTTCATAATAACAAATATAAGTTTTTTTCGCGATATTTCTTAAAATGATTATTTGTAATGCTGAATTTTTGTTAAAACCTTTACTTTCTCTTCACATTTTTACTTTATTGATGAACGTGTTCACTGTTATAAATATCTCTGAAAATAATCGAATGCATTTTTTAAGATTAAAACGAGCGTGATCACAATAAATAAGACTTTGACATAGCCTACACCTTTTTTAATAGCAAACCATGCACCACAATATGAACCCGCAATCATACTTATCGCCATAATCAAGCCATAAACATAATCTACACGGTCAAGAAATATAAAGAGCAATAATGCGCCTAAATTGGATGCAAAATTTAATACTTTAGCATTGCCTGCTGCACTTAAGAAATCAAAACCAAATAATAAAAATACAAATAATAAGAAGGAGCCTGTTCCGCCTCCTAAAAATCCATCATAAAAACCGATAATTGTAATCAAACCAATCAATAGCAGAACTTTGAAGGGCGTTAGCGTTTCGTATGTCCGAATACTGCCCCAATCTTTTTTTAAAAGTGTGTACAATAAAACAACCGTTAAAATGAAAATTACTAAAGGTTTGAGCAAATTTGCTGGTAAAAACACAGCGAGGCATGCGCCAATAATGGCCGCAATAAATGAAAGAGGAAATAATTTAAGTACAATATTTAAATCTACTTTTCCAGAACGAATAAAGCGAATCGCACTGGTCAAAGAACCAAATGCGCTCGCCAGTTTGTTAGTTCCAAGGGCCATGGCTGGTGGCATACCAATGGCTAACAAGGCAGGGATTGAAATCAAGCCCCCACCACCGACCACAGCATCAATAAATGCAGCCAAAAACCCTAATAAAATCACAATTAAAATCAATGTCCCATCCACTTCGAATATCATCGTCAAGCCCCCTTAATTACTAGAACAAATCGCCATCCCATGCTTCTTGTTCTGCTTGATATGCATTGTAATTTTTATCGACAACGATTGTCTCAATGTTTTCAACAGCTTTATTGATCATATCTTCAAAATCAAATCCTGATTCATATTGAACCACTTTATCAAATTGTGGCTCTGTAATCGGATTTTTAGGCGTAAAAATCGTACAGCAATCTTCGTAAGGTTGAATTGAAGTCTCAAATGTACCGATTGCTTTCGCTTTTTTAATAATTTCTTCTTTGTCTAAAGTGAGCAAAGGTCTCAATATCGGTGTGTTTGTTACCGCGTTAATGGCATACATACTTTTGAGTGTTTGGCTCGCCACTTGGCCTAAATTTTCACCATTGACTATCGCATCTGCACCAATGTTATGAACGACTTTATCTGCAATTCTTAACATCATTCTGCGTGTAGAAGTCATCGTATAGCGTTCATTTACGACTTTATGAATTTGTTTTTGTACCTCTGTAAATGGCACGATATGCAATTTAATCGTACCTACCCTTTCAGCCATAATTCTTGTCAATTCAATAACTTTTTCTTTCGCTTTTTCACTTGTAAAAGGCGGACTATGGAAATGAATTGCTTCAATTGTGACACCACGTCGCATCACTTCCATACCTGCAACTGGAGAATCAATACCTCCCGATAACATTAGTAAAGTTTTTCCACCTGTGCCTACAGGAAGACCGCCAATAGCGGGGATAATGCGATCATACATATAGATGGCATCTTTTCTGACTTCTATCTTAATTTCATGCTTCGGGTTTCTTACATCCACTTTTAATTGCGGTGCACTTTTGAGTACTGCACCACCTACCATACGTTGAATTGCAAACGTTTCATGTTCGAACGTTTTATCAGAGCGTTTCACATCAATTTTGAATGTGTCGCCTTCTTGATAACTTTCTGCAAAAAGCTTCGCATGCTGATAAACCGTATCCATTGATTTTTCAATTTTTAAAACAGGGCTGATCGAATGGACACCGAACACTTTAGAAATTCGTGACATCATTTCTTCTATATCTGCATTCGGTTCTAATTGTATATACATCCGGTCACGATTCGCTTTAACGTCATACCCTTGTAACGGCATGAGCGCACGTTTTACATTTGAACGTAATTGGCTTACGAATGTTTTTCGATTTCCTCCTTTTAATGTTAATTCGCCATATCTGACTAAAATATGATCATAAATCATTTTAACAACTCCTTAACTTCCCGATATACCAGATCAAAAATAGATTTAAATTGCTCAATGTCTTCATCACGTGTATGTTGATCAAAAGACAGACGAATACTTCCTAAAATACGATCAACAGAAATATTCATCGCTTGCAATACTTCGTTGATGTTTGAATGTTTAGAAGAGCAAGCACTTGTCGTTGAAATCATGACACCATGCTTAGAAAATGCGTTCACGAGTACTTCTCCACGTACACCTGGAAAAGCTAAATTCAATATATGAGGAGATGCATCATGAGGTGAATTAATATAGACACCCTCATAATCTTTTAACCAATCTCTTAATGATTGATTCACGCTTTCAAGTGATTGCATTGTGTCTTGTTGTTTTTCAATAGCTAACCGAATAGCCTTAGCTAAAGCAACATTATTTGCCACATTGACAGTACCGCTTCTCAAACCAAATTCTTGCCCACCACCCTGTATTGTTGGATAGATGTGATGAACATTCTTTAATACAAGGAGCCCTTGTCCTTTAAGTCCGTTAAACTTGTGACCACTAATAGAGAGGCTATCAATCCCTTCCATTTGAATAGGATACTTTCCTACTGCTTGAACAGCATCGACGTGAAAATGAACTTTTGGATAATCTGTTAAAGCATCTATTATTTCTTTGATCGGTTGCACTTGTCCCATGATGTTATTGACTTGCATACATGTAACCAAAATGACGTCATTAGAAAGTAAAGATTTCAAATGATCAATATTGATTTTACCTTCCCCAGTCACTTTGACATACTTTAAATTAAACCCTTCTTTTTCAAGTTCACGCATCACTTCTAATACGGAAGGATGTTCGAGCACTGAAGTAATAATCGTATTGCCAAACGCTCTTTTTTGGTAAGCAGCGCCTTTGAGTGCCATATTATTAGATTCAGTCGCACCACTTGTAAAAATGAGTACTTCATTTTTCAACTGTAAAGACGCTTTAATTTGTTCTCTCGCATTTTCTAATAAACGACCGGCCTCTAAACCTTTATCGTGAGGACTATTGGGATTGAAGTAAAATTGTTCATTGACCTTAACAAAGCTCGACAACACAGAAGCATCGGGTTTCGTCGTTGCTGCGTTATCAAAATATAACATGTTATAAACTCCCTCTCTTTAAATATCATGTTTCATTGTACTACAACTCAACCGTTACATGTAAAATACAATCGCTATTTTCTAAAATTTATTGATTAAGGTCAAGTCCTGCACTCAAAAAAACCGAGTGAACCTATTTTAAATCGTTCACTCGGTTTTAAACCCTATTGTTTGATTACATTTTAAGGTTGTTGCTCTAAAACTTCTATTTCAATATATTGCGCGATACCTGGTTCTAACAATTCAAGCGCTTGTTCAGAAATTTCACTTGAACGTTTATAACGATTATTTTTAAAGAGTCTTTCTGCTTCATTAAGACTTTTATCTAAATCGTGATTATCTTTTCGATAACGGTTACCATATTGAATTAAACGTTCAGCATAGACAGCGTTGATTAATACGTCATTCGCCTCATCTTCAAATTTATTCATTTGAAGAACGACTTTATTCACTTTGTCTTTTAACTGTTGAACATTAATTGGGCGCTCACTAAAGCGTTTATTTACATCTCTCACTTCGTAATCAATTTCATTTTTTAAAATGATAAAGCGTTCTGGAACACTTGTGAGGTTAGAAGCAAGTAATCGTCGATAGATTTCTTCCTTTTTACCTTGTACACGTAAAATATGCTCTTCTGCTTCCGCCTCATCTTCACGTAATGAAACTAAGTGATTTTGTAACTTTTCTTGTTGTTCATTAATGACCTCAACGTGATCTTCGATATATTTTAAGTTATCTTGTACTTCACTATATCTCACTGCTGATTTAGCCATTTCTGATAAAATCTCATCGTAAACTGAAATTAAATTTTGAATTTCATTTTCAAATTGGCGAACACTTTGAACATCGCTCTCATTTATGTAATAGTTTTCGCGCACATATTCTATTTCAGTTTGTAATGTATAGTTCATATCTTTAGCATGAAATAAATCGCTTGTAATACGTTCTTTTGATTCTTCAACTGCATTTTTTGATTTAACTTCATGCTCGATTAAGTCATACATTTCATCAAGTTGGTCGTTGATTTCAACGAGTTTATCATTGGCTTCATCAAGTTCTAGACGGCTTATCATAGGTTCGACAAAGCTCAGCTCAGTTTTCAAACTTTGGAGTGTGCTGTCCACCTTCACATGATCTAAGTCATAACCTTCTACTTTTAAATCACGTACACCATATTTAAGATCTTGAAATTGTCCTGGCAACTCTTTTTGTGCTTCTCTGATTAAATCAGGAATTTCAGCCATATCTTCTTTTAAATAAGAAATATCTTGATCTAATGCTTTAATATGCGAATGCGCTTCTTGATAATTGCCTTCTTCTTTAAGCGATTCATAAACTTCAAATTCAGGTTCAAACGCTTCAATTTCTTTTTCTAATAGTCCTGCTGCTTCACCATATTGATGACGATTGGCTAAAACATCTCTTTTTAATTTGCGATGCTCATCTTTTGCTTTCTCATAAATGGTATCGCTTTCCTGATGTGTTTGAAAAACTTTGTCTGCTTTTCCGATTAACTCCTGATGTCTCGCTTCATATTGATCCATTAATGCATGGGCATCATCGATATCAGTTTGAGCCAATGAAAATTTGAATTTATCAAGATTAACTTCCGCTTCATGAATCTTTTCATCTACAGGAACTAAAAATTCAGTCGAACTTTCTGTCCAATTTTGGTTTAAAGCGTCAAACTGTGTTTTAGTCTCCCCAGATAAATGTAATGTCTGTAATTTTTCTAAACTTTCGTCATAAGACAATGCATTCAATTTTTCGCGTCGCTCTTCAGCAGACTGAATAATCGATCTTTTATTTGAACGCATATAAAATAAGATTCCGATTGCAGTCAAAATAATGATGATAATCGCTAGTATAATATATAGTGCCATGTCCACTCGTCTCCTCCTAAATACATAAAACCATTATAACGTAATTTCATGGCGCATTAAAATAAAATCTCAAAATATATAGACATTTTCCAAATTTTTATTTTAATCGTATTAGAAAATTGCGCACTCGCATTGAGATAGCTATAATATTGATAAAATTTGATTGAAAGCGAGTGAAAAAAATGACACAGTCTACTGATTATCAATTGTTAGCTAGACAATTGGATGCGCTTCTAGAAGGAGAAACGGATTTAATTGCCAATTTAAGTAATACTTCGGCTTTACTCAATGAAAATTTAGACCAAATTAACTGGGTTGGTTTTTATTTAATGAAAGAAGGTGCGCTGATTCTTGGACCATTTCAAGGGAAAACAGCATGCGTTCATATACAAGTGGGACAAGGAGTTTGTGGCACAGCTGTACAAGAAGGTAAAACACAACGCGTTGAAGATGTTCATGCTTTTCCAGGACACATAGCATGTGATGCGAATAGCCAATCAGAAATAGTTATTCCATTACATAAAAATGGTGAAGTTGTCGGCGTGTTAGATATTGACGCCCCTATCCAAAATCGTTTTAGTGCAGATGATGAAGCAGGACTTGAAAACATCGTTCACGTCTTAGAATCACACTTGTAAATTGATTTAATTTTATGTTTGACATTTCCTATCAAAATGGTACAATGAATTTTGTGTGAATTAACGAAAATAGCAGTTGTATATTAATAGGCACTATAATGTTCCCGAAGCGGACGTGCCGTGTAACCGGAGCTATGAGGCGAGGACACATAAAACATTATATCCTATTGAGCATTCAACACTCTTTTTTGTTTTTTCATAACAACAAAAAAGAAAAAGGAGGAGTCACATTATGGCTCGATTCAGAGGTTCTAGCTGGAAAAAATCTCGTCGTTTAGGTATCTCATTATCAGGTACTGGTAAAGAATTAGAAAAACGTCCTTACGCACCAGGACAACACGGTCCAACTCAACGTAAAAAATTATCTGAGTATGGATTACAATTACGTGAAAAACAAAAATTACGTTACTTATATGGAATGACTGAACGTCAATTCCGTAACACTTTTGAAACTGCTGGTAAACAAGGCGGTATCCATGGTGAAAACTTCATGATCTTACTTGCTAGCCGTTTAGATGCAGTTGTATATTCTTTAGGTTTAGCACGTACACGTCGTCAAGCACGTCAATTAGTTGGTCACGGTCATGTTGAAGTAGATGGTAAACGTGTAGATATCCCATCATATACTTTAAAACCTGGTCAAGTGATTTCAGTACGTGAAAAATCACAAAAATTAGCTATCATCGAAGAATCAGTTGAAATTAACAATTTCGTACCTGATTACTTAGACTTTGATGCTGATAGCTTAAAAGGTACTTTCGTTCGTCTTCCAGAGCGTAGCGAATTACCTGCAGAAATCAACGAGCAATTAATCGTTGAGTACTACTCACGTTAATCGTTAGCTTATATGACACCAAGTATGAATTCATACTTGGTGTTTTTTTATTCAGAGCTTGAGACGACAATTATGACTTCTCCTTCCAAGGTGCATGCCCCAGCCTGTAAGCTTCAGCTCGTCCAGTTCCCTCAGACATCTCTTCATCAACACTTCGTTGAGTGGTCCCTTATTTTAAAAGGCTGTACACTTTATATGGTGGTTATGTGTCTATAATAATTAAGTCGCAAACTTCCGATTGCTTCTTCGAGTCTCGCTTTCCCAGGCGCCTTACCTCAACTAATTTTGGCTTTTATTGTAGCTCATAAGAAGCCAAAATGGATTTTCGGTTTCGGCTCTATGCCTCGGGAGTCTCGACTCGGTACGCAATCTATTTAAGCAATTTCACTATTGAAAAGTGGCATTGCTTACTTTATGAATCACACGTTTTACAGAAGATGCAGAAACATTACAATCACTTGCGATATCAGTTTCTGAGCGAACTTGTGTTGCTTTATCTATAATGGCTTTCTGAACATGGTTTGAGATAAAACAGTTATCCTCAACAACATTTGTTTTAGAAGTAAAAGTCCGACCACAAACCCTACATTTAAAACGTTGTTTTAACAGATTTAAATACACTGCTATCTCTTGGAATCTTAAAAAAGTAATTCGCGATAAACGTTTTCCGTATTTGTGTATTCGGTTTGGATTCGTATGATAACAGTGAGGACAAGTCATAGGCTTGTATGAAAGGGTACCAAAGATGACGTTAGATTTCTTACCTCTAATAACTACATCTTCTTTAACTTTAGTGATTTTAATATTATTATCTTTAATATATCATTACACATAGGCGCAATATGTCTCCTTTATTTTTGGTTTAGTCACTTAAAATTATAGAGGCATTTGCGCTATTTTTGTACAAAAAAGCAGGATGACTTATGTCATCCCACCATAAAAAATGAAGAACCTTTTAAAATCATGGTTTGTCCCCTCTTCTGTTCCAAAATTTTGGTCAATTAAATTTTCGTAAAAAGAGACATAAATTTGTTATTTTCCTATACACGCACTCATCAACTGTATCGCTTTTATTATTTCACATCGTTTCTTCTTTATTTTATACTTTGAGATAGAAACATAAACTGAGGAGGTACGATTTATGCAAGTTTTTAATGAGGAAGCAGTTAAAAATGCTTATCATATTGGAGATGCGATTCAAGATATTGAGGCATTATTTAAAGATATGGAGGGCGTTCGTCAAGCACAAAGAATTGTAATTCCTACAGGTGAAGGTGCGAAATCAATGCTCTATATGCCTTGTATCCACTTGAACAGACAACTAGGTATTATTAAAATTACTTCTATTACACCTGAAAATCCAGACCATGATCGTCCAACGACACAAGGGACAATCATTGTAACGGATTTAAAAACGGGTGAACATGTTGCGAGTATCGATGGAAGTTATTTAACACGCTTAAGAACGGGCGCGTTAAGTGGTATTGCCACACAATATTTAAGTCAAGAAAATGCACAGACGATTGGCATGATTGGTACAGGCGGCATGGCTTTTGAACAATTAATTGCAAATCTTGAAGTAAGACCCATTCAACGTATTTTGCTTTATAATCAATCCAAAGATAAAGCAGAAGATTTAAAAGCACGTATTTTGAAAACGTATTCAGATTATGAAGTTGAAATCGTTGATGATGTGGAAACGTTAGTAACACAATCTGATATTATCAATTGTCAAACCTCTTCAGCTGAGCCTGTTTTTGATGCGGATACTGTTAAACCGGGGACACATATTAATGGCATCGGCTCATATCGTCCAGATATGAAAGAAATTGATAATCGTATCTTACCTAAAGCAGATAAAGTCATCTTTGATGATGTCGAAGGCGTTAAAAAAGAAGCAGGTGAAATCATCGAAGCAAATGAAAAAGGTATTTTTAAATTTGAAGATTATGATGGTGATTTAAAATCATTGTCACTTAATGGTACATTGCAACGCTCAAATGATGAGAGTATCACTGTTTTTAAATGTGTCGGTGCCGCATACTTTGATCTTGCGGTTGCTTTAGGCGCATATGAACGTCTAACAAAAAAACAGTAACGACCGACATTTTCACTTTATCCATGATTAAAAGGAGCAGGAGAGCAACAGAAGTCCACTCGACCGCTGTCACTCTTCTGCTCCTTTTTATCTATAAGCATACTTATACTTTAAATAACTCATTAGGTGCATCAGAAATTATCCCATCAACACCAAGCTGTATCAATCTCTTTGCATCTTCCATACGATTAACAGTGTACGGTATAACCTTTAAGTGATGTTGATGCGCTTTTGAGATAAATTTTTTATTCACCAATTTGAAGTTAGGATTCGCAAAATCTGCAAATTGAGCAAGCTCTTGAAATGCTGGTTGTTTTAACCAATACTTTCTTTTACTTAATAACACGCCTAATTGAATGTAAGGCGCTAAGTCATGCAATTTTTGAATACTTTTCTGATCAAAAGACTGTATGATAATACGATTAAAAGGAAAATTATGTTTTTTAATGGTTTGCACGATTGCCTCTTCAATACCTGGATAGAGATGAGGCTTTTTAATTTCAATCAACAACGTTTTCGAAAAATTTTTAGCGAGTGTCAAAACCTCATCAAACGTCATTATTTCTTCTTTCTTACTCCCCGCTTTCCAACTTCCAAAGTCAAATTCTCGTAATGCATCTAAAGTATAGGATTTAATTTCACCCGTATGATCCGATGTACGATCAATCGTATCATCATGAATAGAGACGAGCACATCATCTTTTGTCATATGCAAATCAATTTCTAACATTTGAATATGTCTGCCAAGTGCAGCTTGATATGCTGATTTCGTATTTTCAGGGTACATTTTTGAAAAACCTCTGTGCGCTACGATTTGAAAATGTTTGGGTAGTTGAATCAATTTCATACAATGAGTCTTCCTTTCAATTCTATCTATATTCTACTACACTTAACTTAACATATTTTTATAAGGAGTGAGACATTTGGCACATCATCAATTTCCAGTTCAAGTGAAGTGGACTGGTGGACGCGATAGTGTTGGAGAAGTAACAGGAAATCATATCCAACATAAGATTTCTATCCCAAGTGAACTTGGAGGTGTCGGTATTGGCACAAATCCTGATGAGCTTTTAGTCAGTGCAGCCGCAAGTTGTATGACAATTTCTTTAGCTGCAACTTTAGAGCGTGCGCATCTAACACCGATAGCAATTAATATGCAGAGTTACGGTGAAGCACAATTTGAACAACAACGATTTAAAATGGTCAAAATCATACATAAACCTAAAATTATTGTTGACCAACTATCCAAGAAGGATCAAATAGAAAAACGGTTGTCTCAATTGATTAAAATTGCAGATCAAAATTGTATGATTTCAAATAGTGTAAGAGGTAACGTTGCGGTTGAAACTGAACCAATAATTAAAATTCAATCTTCTCAGTCATCTTCAAATTCTAACCATCTAATTAAGAAATCAAAATAATAAATAAGTTATACAACGGTGCGATTAGATAATGTATTACAACTATTTTATCTATATTTTCCAAAACCGCATTTATCCTTGTCGGGATGCGGTAAGAGCTTCCATTCGATCTCATTCCACATCCCCTTTCAGCACCAACAAATCCAAAATTTTGTATTGATACCTGTTAATATGTCAGAAAATTTGATAAAATTAAAAAATATTATTAAGGGAGGTTCTCTATGTATACACATCATTCTTTACTTTTAACACCCGGTCCTACCCCAGTACCCCAACGTATCCAAGCACAAATGAACTTACCTATGGTCGGTCACCGGTCAACTGAATTTGAAACAATCGCTGAAGCAGCATTTTCGTCACTTAAACAAGTGTTCGGAAGCACAAATGACGTTATGATTTTAACTTCAAGCGGTACAAGTGCACTTGAAGCAAGCATGTTAAATATTGTAAATCCAGATGATACAGTAGTTATCATTGTTTCGGGCGCATTTGGTAACCGTTACAAACAAATTGCTGAAACTTATTTTAATCATGTTCACGTCTATGAAGTCGAATGGGGGAAAATCTTTTGAAGTCGATGGTGTCATCGAATTTATTAAAAATATAGAGACACCTGTGAATGCCGTTTTTACACAATATTGCGAAACCTCTACCGCTGTATTACACCCTGTTGCTGAACTCGGCCATGCCCTTAAAGCACACGATCCAAATATATACTATGTTGTTGATGGTGTGAGCTGTATTGGTGCAGTCGATGTTGATTTAACACGCGACGATATTGATGTCCTCGTTTCAGGAAGCCAAAAAGCGTTAATGTTGCCACCCGGCATTGCTTTTGTTGCATACAACGATCGCGCATTGGAACGCTTCAAATCAGTAAAAACGCCACGCTTTTATTTGGATTTAGCCAAGCATCACAATGCTCTCGAAAAACATTCCACACCTTTTACGCCTAATGTTTCGACATTTAGAGGGGTCATCGAATTTCAAAAAATGATATCTGAAGAAGGTTTTGACAACGTCATTCGCCGTCATTCAACAATTAGAGATGCTGTATGCGCAGCATTAAAAAAATTGGATTTACCTCTTTTGGTTGAAGATCAATATGCGTCACCAACCGTTACTGCTTTTGTACCTAAAGATGAAGCAGAAGTGAAGCACATTAAATCACAATTAGAATCACAGTTTAATATTACAATTGCTGGAGGTCAAGGCCATCTAAAAGGAAAAATTTTGAGAGTCGGGCATATGGGCTTCATCTCACCTTTCGATTTATTACCTTTTATTGCAGGGTTAGAAATGATTTTAACAAAATACCGAAATCAATCTTATATCGGTATAGCAACACAAGCATTTTTGGAGGTTGTTCATAATGAAATATAAAGTTTTAGTCGCAGATCCAATCGCAGAAGAAGGTCTTAAAAGTTTAAATGAGGACCCAGAATTTGAAGTGATACATCAGACCGCATTAACTGAAGAAGCATTGATAAATGAAATCAAAGATTACAATGCTTTAATCGTGCGTAGTCAAACAACAGTATCAGCCGGGGTATTAAAGGCTGGCTCTAGATTAAAAGTAGTCGCTCGTGCTGGTGTAGGTGTTGATAATATTGATATCGATACTGCTACAAAAGAAGGTATTATTGTTATCAATGCACCTGACGGTAACACGATATCCGCTACTGAACACTCAGTTGCAATGTTGTTAAGTATGGCGCGAAATATCCCTCAAGCCCATCAGTCATTGAGTCATGGGACGTGGGATAGAAAAACATTCAGAGGAACAGAATTGTATCGAAAAACACTCGGTGTCATTGGAACAGGGCGCATTGGAACGGGTGTTGCGAAACGATTGCAAAGTTTCGGTATGAAAGTTTTGGCTTATGATCCTTACTTAAGTGAAGAAAAAGCAAAAGAACTTGAATTTACACGCGCATCAATTGACGAAATCGCGCAGCATGCTGACTTTATTACTGTACATACGCCCCTTACAGAAAAAACAAAAGGTATTATTAATCAATCTTTCTTTAATCAAGCAAAACCGAACCTGCAAATTATTAATGTTGCGCGTGGGGGCATCATTGATGAGAAAGCTTTGATTGAAGCATTAGATGACAATAAAATTACAGCAGCAGCGCTTGATGTTTTCGAAAGTGAACCTGCGCATCAATCCGCAGTTGTGAAACATCCAAAAATTATTGTGACACCTCATTTAGGTGCGTCGACAATCGAAGCCCAAGAAAAAGTTGCCGTCTCTGTCGCGGAAGAGATTATCGACATTTTGAAAAATGGGAATGTCAAACATGCAGTTAATGCACCTAAAGGCGTCTTTAATGAAGATGAAGAGTTAAAACCTTTTGTAGAACTTGCTAAAATTACAGGTCAAGTCGGTATTCAAATATTACCTAAAGCACCAAGAACACTTAAAATAACATACGCCGGTGATATCGCATTAGACGATACGAGTCTCATCACTCGAAATCTTGTCACTGGGGTTTTACAACAAGATATGGGTGATCATGTTAACTTGATAAACGCTTTAGTTTTACTTAATGAACAAAACGTTACTTATACGATTGAAAAGACGAAAAAGAAAAAAGGATTTAGCAATTATATTGAGCTTGAATTAATCAATAAAGCGGATAGTTTAAAAATTGGTGCCACAGTTTTAAATGGTTTTGGTCCAAGAATTGTGCGCATTAATGACTATCCTGTTGACTTTAAGCCTGAACAATATCAATTAATTATTAATCACTTTGACCGTCCAGGCATCGTTGGTAAAACAGGTCAAATACTAGGCGAACATGGCGTCAATATCGCTTCTATGCATTTAGGACGTACTCAACTCGGTGGTGACGCGATGATGATTCTTTCTATTGACCATCCGATTAATGATGATGTCCGTAAAGCCTTATTAGAAATTGATGGCTTTCAAAATGTAGTTCAAGTTATTTTAGATCCTTCCAATTAATATGATTCTTAAAAACAAAATATGGGGCATTCTGGACATAAAGTTTTTGATACCCTTGCCTCAATGCACATACTTGCAATGGGTATAAAGTCTTAAATCTATGTTGACTCAACGTCGCAAATGCGAACTTGAGCGTATGTAAAGTCAGACAACCACTACGCGAAGAATGAGGCATAATTAAGCGAAGTCATACAATACGCGGTCTTATAAAAAAGAAGTGTTAAGACGATTTTCTGTTGATAGTCATCTTAGCACTTTTTACGTTGGGATTAATGGCCCAATCCCTCCTTTCATATGCACTATAAACTTCTCAAATTAACTTGATAGTCATAGGGCAAAAAACGAATCAGGAGAAGCTATCCTGACTCGTTCTTGGTTCTTGCGATCATTTAATTAATCTTTTTTATCGTCTCTTCAATCAACTTATATCGTATTTTAAGCATTGATTATTAATGTGATGATGTTAATAAATATGGTCGTATATCAAGGACATTGTCAACAAGTATCTCTGCCCCATGTTGCTTGAGTTCATCTGCTGCCTTTTGGCCTTTTAAGCCAGTTAATGTCCCTATAAATCTTGCGTTAAGCACTTTAGCACTCAATAAATCCGCTAAGGAATCACCTACGATTGTGACATAGTCTGGATGCATACGTCCTTCTTGTTCTGTTGCATAATCAAAATAATTTTCAAGCTGATTCCCTTCATATGTAGCGATATAACTAAAAGGGTTAGGCTTTCCAAGTGGTTTTAAATCAGGGAACATTTTTTCCGCTTCTAAAACTTCGCTTGCCGAAACAATATGTTGTGGATCAAATAAATCTAACAAGCCAAGTGCCTCAAAAGGAACAATCGTTTCTGTACGTGGTCTTCCCGTTGCAATTGCAATGAGATAACCTGCTTGTTTTAAATCTGTTAATAATGTTTTAATCGGCTCAATAGGTGCGAGTGCAATTTCGTGATATATGTATCCTTTTTTATATTGTGTTTTAGGCACTTTATGCTCGACTTTTTCATATAATTCATGACCTAAATACCATTCTTGATAAAGCTCTTGTGCCAAATGCCACAATGGACTTTTCATATCAAAAAGAGACGTTTGATTTGTATTAAGTTGTTCTTTCGCATGACTTTGTAAAGCTTCATAAATATGATTTTTACCAGGCTCAACATTTTCAATAAATGCCAATGGTTGTTCAAAAGAAATGTGGAAATCTGGCTTTATCTTCCCAACAGCACATAATGCATCAGCAGTCCATGTCTCACTTTGCAAAAATGCTTCCCTTTCTTTTGGCGCTAATTGTTTAAGATAGTCGATAAGATGAATTGAAAAAACGACAAATAACATATCCCAGTTTGAGTTAATACCAAGTGATTTTAATTGATTAAGAATTTGATCATTCTTAAATATTTGAGTTCTAATGTTCGCTATTGTTTCATCCGTCAATTGACTCAAATCTGTGTTGCGTTCATTTAACCCTAAATATGAAGAATGATAAAGTAATTCATAGACTGTCAATGCCGAAACATCAAAACAGCGAGATTCATCTAAAAATACACCATCGACATCAAATAATACAGCTTTTACCAATCCTACCCCTCCTCTAACTGAAAATTCTGACAAAACTATTATAACATGATTTTCTTTTAGGAAAATCCCCGTGTATCAATCTGGCTATAATTAAACCTGTTAATAGGCACTACTTTAAATAGAAACAACAGAAAAGCATCTCTTTATACTTTTCCGTTGATTTTAAAACCTATTTTTGGTTAACATATGCGTTTAATTCATCTTGCAATTGTTTTGTACGCGCGCTGATTTGCTGTGTAATATAATCAACCTTTTCTTGGCGATTTAATTCTTTAGGGATATCCGTAGTACTAATCGGTTCACCAAATTTAATATAAGCTTTTTTAGTAAATAACCCTCTAATTTGAGTAGGTCCTACATATGCTGCAGGTAATATAGGCTGTTTAGCAAGCATCGCAATCGTAGATGCCCCACGCTTTAAAGGTACTTCTTCACTCGTACGGTGACCAGATGGAAAAATTCCAACCGTTTTATTCTCTTTCAATAATTTTACGGGGATTTTTAACGTGCTCGGTCCCGGATTTTCACGATTAACTGGAAATGCATTTAACTGTGTTAAAAACTTACCAAACCATTTATTTTGAAATAGTTCTTGCTTAGCCATAAAGTGAATCTGATTCGGTAATAAAGCTACACCCAGTAAAATGATTTCATTGTAACTTTCATGATTGCATGTCACCACATACTGATTGTTTGCGGGTTGATTTTCTTTTCCTAACACCTCTAAATTTCTCAATACTTTCACAATAATGAAATCAATCACATTACCTATAATTTTATATAACATTCTCACACCTGCTTTATCATTTTTTAACCCTTTAAATTCTATCACTTCGATTGTGATTCAACAACCATTCCATAAGATACATCTAAAGTCTGATAACATCATACTGGTAATATAGATTGAAAACAATCATAATATGAATTAAAGGAGGAATTTTATGCGAGATTTTGATAATGAACAACAAAATCATGGGACACCACATGAAAACGAAAATCTAAATCAAAGAAGCAGTGATCAACGCTTCTCTTCAACTCACAGTTATAATCCACCTCCTCCTCGAAAACCGAAACTGCCTTGGCTCAAAATCGTTTTGATTTCTTTAATCGCAGGATTGTTAGGCGGTTTAATAGTATTAGGCGTGGCAGGACTTTTTTCAAACGGCTCACTATTCGAAGGTCATAATGGCTCGCAAGTAAATGTGGCCAAAAATGATAATGGTGGCAATACGTTAGATGGAAAGAGCAACAAATACAAATCTGTGAATGAAATGATAAAAGATCAATCCCCTGCAATTGTAGGTGTGATCAATGAACAACAAGCACAAAGTCTTGAAGATCTGTTAAGAGGCAAATCGACTAAAGCCGAACCGACAGGAATTGGTTCAGGTGTCATTTATCAAAAAAATAATGGGGATGCATTTATTGTCACTAATAACCATGTGATTGAGGGCGCTTCTTCAATTAAAGTGCAATTACATAATTCTAAACAAGTAGATGCTAAATTAGTTGGAACAGACCCATTAACTGACATTGCTGTGCTTAAAATTAAAGACCGAGATGATATTAAGGCAATCACTTTCGCTGATTCATCAAAAGTTAAAACTGGGGATAGCGTGTTTGCAATGGGTAACCCATTAGGCTTAGAATTTTCAAATACAGTCACTTCAGGTATTATTTCTGCAAATGAACGAACAATTGAGGCTAACACTTCGGCAGGGCCAAATAAAGTCACAGTGCTTCAAACAGATGCTGCGATAAATCCTGGTAACTCTGGTGGCGCACTGGTTGATATTAACGGAAACTTAGTCGGCATTAACTCGATGAAAATTTCTGCACCTCAAGTTGAAGGCATTGGTTTTGCAATCCCAAGTAATGAAGTGAAACTTGTGATTGAAGAATTAGTTAAGCATGGCGAAGTGAAACGACCATCTATCGGTATAATCAATATTTCAGAAATACCTCAACAATATCGCAATAGTATTCACTCTGATTCTGGTATTTATGTTGCTGAAGTTCAACGTCGTGATATTGATATCAAAAAAGGTGATATCATAACAGGAATTGATGGCAAAAAGGTAGATAGTGACACAGATTTAAGATCCTATCTGTATAAAAACAAAAAACCAGGCGAACATATCACGTTAAAAATTAATCGTGACGGCAAAACTAAAGATGTGGATGTTAAATTATCTGAGTCAAATAAAACTTCATAAATGAGCTATACCCAGTCTTTACAAAAGAGCTTGGCGTAAAAACAGTTTAATCATCGGCATCATCCGAGGTTTTCGTAAAATATCACGAAAATCTCGGATTTTTTCTTGAACAGTTCCTTATTTATTTTAAAGTTAATTCAAAACTTGCTACCCAGATGATTGAAATGATACAAGCGTTGAAGTTGTCTAGTTAAGAAAAAAATCATCCCATTCAACCTAAAAGACATCAAAAAAAGCGCTACGACGGTTTTATTAAAAACCATCTTAGCGCTATTGAGTTTGGGTTTTATATCGAAATGCTTATTTATAATGCATCATATCAAAGTCAATTAAAAACGATAAGCATTAGCGAATAATGAGCCTATTTAGTTGATTTCAATTACTCAAAATTCACCATAAAGTATTTTTTCTTACCACGGCGAATAATTGTAAATGTATCATCGTAACGATCTGATTCAGATAATGTATAATCTAAAGCTTGCTGTCTTTCCCCGTTAATGTAAATTGCACCATTATTAACATCTTCACGTGCTTGACGCTTAGATGGTGAAATTTTAGTTTCTACAAGCGCGTCCACGATGTTTGTCGTTTCACGAGATAAAGTCACTTGAGGTACATCTTTAAATCCGGCTTTGATTTCTTGTGAAGTTAATGCTTTAAGGTCCCCTTTAAAATAAGGCTTGAGAAATGCGTTTCGCTTCCTCTAAAGCATCCTCACCATGAATGAAGCGTGTTACACTTTCCGCTAATGTTGTTTGTGCTTTTCTCAAATGCGGTTCTGTTTGAACAGAAACCTCTAAGTCAGCGATTTCATCTTGAGATAAAAATGTAAAATATTTCAAGAACTTGATGACATCTTCATCTGTAGTGTTAATCCAAAATTGATAAAATTCATATGGGCTTGTCTTTTCTTTATCCAACCATACTGTTCCTGATTCAGATTTACCAAATTTTTTCCCATCTGCTTTAGTGACTAATGGGATAGTAAGGCCATAGACATCATTCACACCAAACATACGGCGCATTAATTCAATACCACTTGTAATGTTTCCCCATTGATCAGAGCCACCAATTTGAATTCGACAGTCATATTCACGGTTTAAATGACCAAAATCAATGGCTTGAAGAATCGTATACGTGAATTCAGTATATGAAATACCACGTTCGAGTCGTGATTGGATAGAATCTTTAGCAAGCATGTAATTGACACCCACATGTTTACCGTAATCACGTAAAAATGTTAACAATGAAATTTGTCCTAACCAGTCTTTATTGTTTACTAAAATAGGACCATTTTCAGTATTGAAATCAAACAATTGCTCCATTTGTTTCTTTATTCCTTGAACATTTCGTTCAACTTGTTCTTCAGTTTGTAATAAACGTTCTTCAGATTTACCAGATGGGTCTCCTACCATACCAGTAGCGCCACCGACAAGGACAATCGGTCTATGACCCGCATCTTGAAATCGACGTAAAGTAAGATAAGGTAAGAGATGCCCGATATGCAAACTATCAGCAGTTGGATCTGCACCACAATATAATTTGACTTTCTCTTTATTTAAAAGCGCTTCTATACCTTCTTCATCTGTTTGTTGATAAATTAAACCTCTCCAGCTTAATTCTTCTAATAATGCATTTGTCATAAAAATAACCTCCCTAATTAAAATTATCAAAAATAAAAAGCACCGCTTACATGCAAACTGTAAGGGCGCTTTGAAGCACGTTACCACCATACTTGGAACTCTTACAATGATACGTTCATTGCCAAACGATGAAATTCAATTAAGAGGTGTATTCATTAATGTATTATAATCAGTTTGCACCACCCACTGACTCTCTTGATATAATTACAAAAATTACTTGTCCTCAATTTCAATACGTTATGTAATTGCATTTTATTATATAACCTTCCAAAATCGATGTCAAATACAACTTAAAAGTGACTTCGGACACCTTTTTTAAAATATGCTATACTTTGATTAATATATGGAGGTCATGGCGTATGAAGTTAACAACAAATTATCCAAATCAAGCGACTTCATTTCTAGAGCGGTATGATTATTATTTTAAAAGAATCAAACAGACAATTTTTTCCTTTATTATATTTATATTATTAGGTCTGATTTTTCTATCCGGCCTTACTCTAGGTTACTTTGCAAGTATTGTCTCAGATGCAAAGTCGATTGATAACCATGAATTGATGCGTCAAATTACACGCCTTCCAGAACTGAACTTGGCGCATCCCGAAAAGGAGAATTTAATTGCAGTCTACAATCAACAAGAACCACCTCTAATTGCAGGTCCAGCCGAGGTGTCCCCTTATGTAACAAAAGCATTAGTCGCTTCTGAAGATGCAGATTTTTATACACATAATGGTATTCTACCGAAAGCGATATTACGTGCAATGTATCAAGATATTTTTGACACTAAATTTGCGACAGGTGGGAGCACCATTACCCAGCAACTTGTAAAAAATCAAGTACTCACGAATGAACGCACCTACGATAGAAAAGCAAAAGAAATTATGTATGCGTCGCGAATTGAGCATATTATGACCAAGCAAGAAATCATTTATACTTATTTAAATCTTGTTCCCTTTGGCTTAGATACACACGGTCAAAACATTACAGGAATTACATCTGCTTCATACGGTATTTTTGGCAAACCACCCCATGACCTTAACATCGCTGAATCAGCTTATATTACAGGGTTACTACAAAGCCCTTATGTATATACCCCTTTCACTAAAGATGGCCAGTTGAAAGATAAGCAAGCAGTTAATCTTTCTATTAACAGACAACATTATGTACTCAAACGCATGCGTGTCGAAAAAATGATTTCATCTCAACAATATCAACGCGCCCTATCCTATGATATATACAACCACCTCTATCGAACACAGTAAAAGGCAGAAATCGAAGTCAAACCCTTCTGATTCCTGCCTTATTTTTATTTAATTTAACTATTGCTTTTGCACATCCATTTAGAACAAGCCAATGGCATGGCCGTCATCTGTCACATCCATATTTAATGCGGCAGGTTTTTTAGGTAATCCTGGCATAGTCATAATCGCACCCGTTAATGCAACAATGAAACCAGCACCCGTTTTCGCCTCTAATTCACGAATTGTAATTTCAAACCCAGTCGGTGCACCTAATCGTGTTTGATCATCTGAGAAAGAATATTGTGTCTTTGCCATACATACTGGATAGTGATCCCAACCATTTTCTTTAAATTGTTGTAATTGTTTTTGTGCTTTTGAAGAAAATGTCACTTTAGAACCACCATATATTTCCTTAACGATTTTTTCGATTTTTTCTTCAAGCGGTGACTCCAATTCATAAAGTCGTTTAAAGTCATTTGGCGTATTGACGACTTCTAACACTTTTTCTGCTAAATCAACGCCACCTTTACCGCCTTTTTCCCACACTTCAGTCAGAGAAAGACGTACATTGTTCGCTTTAGCCCATTGTTCAACATACTCAAATTCGGCTTCTGTGTCGTGGATAAACGCATTCAAAGCTACAACGGGTTCCACACCAAATTTACGAATATTGTTAACATGACGCTCTAAATTTTGAATACCTGCTTTTAATGCATCTACATTTTCTTCTTTTAGTTGATCTTTCGCTACACCACCATGCATTTTTAGCGCACGTATTGTTGCAACAACGACAACTGCATCAGGTTCAAAGCCAGCTTTTCTTGATTTAATGTTAATAAACTTTTCAGCACCTAAGTCTGAACCAAAACCTGCTTCTGTGACGACGATATCAGCTAAGTCACGTGCTGTTTCAGTTGCGATGATAGAGTTACAACCATGTGCAATATTCGCGAATGGTCCACCATGTACCAATGCAGGTGTTCCTTCAATTGTTTGAACAAGGTTTGGCTTAATCGCATCTTTTAAAATCATCGCTAAAGCACCTTCAACTTCTAAATCTCTAACAGTGACAGGTTGACGATCACGTGTATAGCCAATTGTAATCTTAGCAATATTTTCTTTTAAATCTTTTATTCCTGTGCTTAAGCATAATATTGCCATAATTTCAGAAGCCACCGTAATATTAAAACCATCTTCACGTGGTACCCCTTGCGTTGGACCACCAAGACCAACAATGACTTGACGTAATGCTCTATCGTTCATGTCCAACACACGTTTCCATTCAATACGTCGTTGATCAATACCTAATGCGTTTCCTTGATGAATGTGATTATCAATAAATGCAGATAAAGCATTATTGGCTGTAGTAATCGCATGAAAATCGCCATTAAAATGAAGGTTAATGTCTTCCATCGGCAACACCTGTGCGTATCCGCCTCCTGTTGCGCCGCCTTTAATACCAAATGTCGGACCTAAGGCAGGTTCACGTAAAGCAACCATGACATTTTGATTAATTTGCTTAAATGCATCAGCAAGACCAACCGTTACAGTTGATTTACCTTCACCAGCTGGTGTAGGACTCATCGCAGTCACTAAGACTACTTTACCTTTCGTCCCCTTCGTTGCTACTTTAGAAATGTCAATTTTTGCTTTATAATGCCCATATTGTTCTAAGGCATCCTCAGAAATACCTGCACGTTCAGCAATTTCTTGAATTGGTCTTAATGTCGATTGGTTCGCAATTTCCAAATCTGATAAATGACTCACCATAGTCAACCCCTTTAAAAATTTAGTGTTAGTATGTAAATCAATGTTTAGAAACAGAACAGCATGTGAAAAATTGAACTCAACGCGAATATTCAATCTACATCACTTAACTGTAAGAAAGAGAGTGTGTATATATTACCCGCCCTTTATCACTCATCATAACGGACAATGATGACAATGTCGAACAAAATATCAAACATATTTTGGAAAACCTCACACTTAAATCCTTGTATTTTTATTCGGCAATAATGTTTTTTTAATCCCTTATAATACTAAGCCTAATCAATCAGTCCCCTTAAAATATAAAAATAAAGTAAATCGTCTTTAAAAAATGAAAAAATCTTTAAACAGCGTCTTGATTGGCAATATCATTTTATTGTCCTCCCCAAAATAAAGATGACTAGAATTGAGCAAAGCTTTAACTATCCAAGCCTTGCACAATCTAGACATCTTTATGCATTTCATGCTGCTATTGATTTAAATTTATAAAGTTCGATGAATTTTTCAATAAACACTTTAATCTTCCATTGTGCTTAAATCACCAGTTGGCAAATCTAATTCCCAAGCTTTAAGCACACGACGCATAATTTTACCTGATCGCGTTTTAGGCAGTTTTTCCTTAAATTCGATTTCTCTCGGTGCAGCATGTGCAGCAAGCCCTTCTTTAACAAATTTCCGAATATCTTCTTTCAATGCGTCAGAAGGTTCGTATCCTTGACGAAGTGCAACAAAAGCCTTGATAATCTCTCCACGTACAGGATCGGGCTTCCCAATAACACCCGCTTCAGCAACAGCTTCATGCTCGACTAACTTAGATTCAACTTCAAATGGGCCCACTCTTTCACCAGCTGTCATGATGACATCGTCAACACGACCTTGGAACCAGAAATAACCATCTTCATCTTGATATGCGGAATCACCCGAAACATACCAATCACCAATAAAGTAAGAGCGATATTTCTCAGGATTTTTCCAAATTTCACGCATCATTGACGGCCAACCTTTTTTTATCGCCAAATTCCCCATGCGATTTGGTGGTAAGATATGACCTTCGTTATCGATAATTGCAGCTTCAATACCTGGTAACGGTTTACCCATCGAACCTAATTTAATATCCATATTGCGATAATTAACAATCATGTGACCACCAGTCTCTGTCATCCACCATGTATCTAAAACACGTTTATGATAAACTTTTTTAGCCCATTTAATGACCTCAGGATTCAAAGGTTCACCTACAGATAAAATACTTTTAACAGAGGAAAGATCATATTTTGCCACCAAATCATCGCCAGCACTCATTAACATTCTTAAAGCAGTCGGTGCTGTATACCAAATGGTCACATTGAAATCCTCAATCATGCTGTACCAACCCTCAGGTGAAAAGCGGCCACCAGCAATACAGTTTGTGACACCATTTAACCACGGTGCAAAAATACCGTAAGATGTACCAGTAACCCAACCTGGATCAGCAGTACACCAATAAATATCATCTTCATGAAAGTCTAAAACATAACGACCTGAAATATAATGTAACAACATTGCGTTCTGAACATGTAATACACCTTTTGGTTGACCTGTCGATCCCGATGTATAATGTAATATTAAACCATCTTCACGGTTTAACCATTCGATGTCGAATGACGTATCCGCCTCGGCCAATGCTTGATTAAAATCGACATAATCAGCTTCAACGTGGTCATCTACAACCACAATTGTTTCTAAATGCGGCAGTTGGTCTTTAGGAATTCGAGATAATAGTTGATTCGTTGTAATAATAACCTTAGCGTCACTATTTTCTAAACGATCCTTCACTGCTTTTTCCATAAATGCTTCAAATAACGGTCCAACAATTGCACCTATCTTAAGAATACCAAAGAAAGCGAAATAGAGTTCAGGCGTTCTTGGCATAAAAATAAAAACGCGATCTCCTTTTTGAACATGCGCTTGTTCTTTGAGCACATTTGCGGCTTGATTTGTTTTATCTTGCATTTCTTTAAATGTGTAGCTTTCTTTTCGATTCTCATCTTTATAATTTAAAGCAATTTTATCCGCTTTACCTTCATTCACATGGCGATCGATACATTCATATGCCATATTGACCTTTCCAGTTTCATACCACGAAAAAGCTTTTTCGACTTCTTTCCAATCGAAATTTTGATATGTTTCTTGATAATTCGTTAGGTTGAAATCTCCTTGTTCCCCTTTGTATACTTCGACTTTCATCACGAGTACCCCCTTTTGTAATCGATTTCAAAAATATTATAGCGTACTCGACTATTGTTTTCAAAATATTATACTTATTCTGACTACAAGATGAAAATTCACAAAAGTTACATTATAATAAATGTAGTGTAATACGTAAGAAAGGAGCTACCGTCATGTCTCATGTAAAAACATACGAATTTGAAAGTTACGAAAAAGCTGGTCAAACCTTTGTGATTGAAGGTCCTGTTTCAAAAGATTATCTACAAACAATGACATTTGACGAAGGACTTGATGCGTTTCGTATACCCATTGCGCAATTCGAAGCCATCCAAGATATAAGTACTTTAGACGAAGGTCGCATTTATATCATTAGAAAAGCCCAGCATATTATTGGTTATGTCACTTATTTATATCCTGATCCAATGGAAAGATGGTCAACAGGAAATCTCCCTTATTTACTTGAACTAGGTGCTATAGAAATTAGCCTACCCTATCGTGGTCTAGGATTAGGAAACGCGTTATTAAAAGTCAGTACACGCAGTCCTGAATTTGAGGATTACATTGTCATCACAACTGAATATTATTGGCATTGGGATTTGAAAAATTCTGGTTTAGATGTTTTTGAATATAAAAAACTGATGCAAGCAATGATGTCGCATGGCGGATTGGAAGTATTTGCTACAGATGACCCTGAAATTACGAGTCATCCTGCAAACTGCTTAATGGCTCGAATTGGCAAAAATATAACAGTCGATCAAATGACAGAATTCGACAATATACGGTTTATGAATCGTTTCTTTTTCTAGGGGGTGTGTGGCATGAAAGAACAGTCACAACAAACAGGTTATGTCTATTCAGACGCGCTTTTACGGTATCGCTTCCATAATAAACATCCATTTAATCAAATGCGTGTTAAGTTAACCACCGAATTATTAAAAGCAACGGGTTACTTGTCAGATTCACAGATTATTAAGCCAAGACAAGCCACAACAAATGAGATTGCAACCGTTCATAATTATGACTATATTGAAGCCGTAAAACGTGGGGAAAAGAATATTTTAACTATTGACGAACAACAAAAATATGGTTTAGGGGATGAGGATACACATGTATTTTCAACGATTCATCGTAGCACAGCTACCATTATCGGAGGCGGATTGAATCTGGTTGATGCCATCATGACAGGCCAGTTTAGAAATGGTTGTCATCTTGCTGGAGGGCTTCATCATGCACACGAAGGACGAGCAAGTGGTTTTTGTGTTTATAATGATGCAGCCATTTACATGAAATATCTCAATGAACGATACCATCAACGCGTATTGTACATTGATACTGATGCGCATCATGGGGATGGTGTGCAATGGCGTTTTTTTACTTCAAATCAAATTATGAATTATTCAATTCATGAAACAGGAAAATTTTTATTTCCTGGTTCAGGACACTACACTGAGAGAGGCACCGATCAAGGTTTTGGCTATTGTATCAACGTGCCTTTAGAACCTTATACAGAGCATGATTCTTTTATCGATGTCTTTAAAAAAACAGTAGGAAAGGTTGCAGAAGCATTTCAACCTGATTTCATTGTGAGTGTCAATGGTTCAGATATTCATTATTTAGATCCACTGACACATATGAGTTGCAACTTAAATACACTTTATGAAATCCCTTATATTATTACGGATTTAGCAGAAAAATATTGTGACGGAAAGCAAATCATGTTAGGCGGTGGTGGTTATAATATTTGGCGTGTCGTACCTAGAGCTTGGAGTCATATTTATTTAAGCTTAATACACCAACCACCGTTATCAGGAAAATTACCAGAAGCTTGGCTGAACAAGTGGCGCCATTATAGTCCTGTTCCAATTCCTGAATACTGGGAGGAACAGTTTGAAGATTATCAAGAAATTCCAAGAAGAGAAGCCATCACGAAACAGAATGAACAAGTGGCCTCTAACATTTTAAGCTGGTTTTAATAACCAAAATCTTAAAAAAATAGCTGTGAAGAAATCTATTTTCATAAATGTCTTCACAGCTTCTTTGAGTTTGAATTGAATATTAGCGTGTCGTACCACGATATTGAATTTTATGTGGCAAAATAACGTTATGATCTTCAATATCTTCGTTATTCATATATTTAGTAAGTAAACGCATCCCTACCGCACCAATATCGTATAAAGGTTGAATGACGCTTGATAATTGTGGCCGTACCATTTCAACTAAGCGTGTATTGTTAAAGCTAACAACTTGAATATCTTTAGGTACTTCTAGACCATAATCTAAAGCGGCGTGAACAGTGCCTATTGCTTGTTCATCACTAATAGACAACACAACATCTGGACGATATTCACTTAATTTCTCAAATGCGCGTAACCCATCTTTATAAGTTTCATTTCCTACATATAACAGATGTTGATCCACAGATAAATTATGTTTTTCTAACGCCTTTTTAAGTCCATCATATGCATCTTCTTGTGCTTTTTTTGAATAGCCTCCACCCACAAAAGCAAATTTCGTTGCACCTGATTGAACAAGCTTTTCAGTGACTTCTTCACTTGCTTTAACAAAATCAATATTAACTGAAGCAATACCGTCGTCTTTACCATTCGTACCAGAAACCACAACCGGTATTGAAGCGCGGCTAATTTGTTCTTTAATATCTTCCGTTAAAGTGCCCCCAAGAAAGATAATACCATCTACTTGTTTACTTAATAAATTATTAAAAATCTCTTTTTCCTTTTCAGGATCGTTATCAGAGTTTGATATGATTGTATGATATTTATACATCGTTGCAATATCTTCTAGACCTCGCGCTAATTGAGAGTAATAGATATTAGAAATATCAGGGATGATAACGCCAACTGTCGTCGTACGCTTACTTGCTAAACCTCTCGCAACGGCATTAGGTCTATAGTTTAAACGTTTAATAACCTCGTTTACTTTATCTCTTGTTTCAGGTTTTACATTTTGATTCCCATTCACAACTCTTGACACTGTTGCCATCGAGACACGTGCTTCTCGAGCAACATCATAAATGGTTACAGTCATATTGAAAGTCCCTCCTCGAAAACGCTTTATTGTTTATTTTAATACGTTTTCATGTCATTTTCAAAGTTTATCATAAATTGACAAATTTAGAAATCTAAAACGCTTTCTTGTCAAATTTTTGTCATATTTAAAAATAATATTATAACGTAATTATTGTCAAAATGATATATATACTCATTGTTTTATTGATATCTTATTTTCTTTTCTATCAATATATATAATGGAAATAATTATTTTAAATATAAAGCACCAAAAGCGACGAAACCATTCATCAAAAAATAGCTTCGCCGCTTAGGAAAAATCATATTGAATTTTAGCTTGGTTTGTCTTGGTTTTTTATAAAGGTTGTTACACAAAAATTATTTAATCTTTTGTTGATTATATAAATCTGACAGCGGTTTGAGTACATTGTAGAATGCATCAAATTCATTTAAATCCATTTGCTGACCACTATCACTTAACGCAACAGAAGGTTCAGGGTGTACCTCAGCCATAACACCATCCGCACCTACAGCTAATGCTGCCTTAGCAGTTGGTAACATAATGTCTTTTCTTCCTGTACTATGTGTCACGTCAACCATAACTGGTAAATGTGTGCCTTGCTTCAAAATTGGAACAGCAGAAATATCTAAAGTGTTACGCGTTGCTTTTTCGTATGTACGAATACCACGTTCACATAAAATAATATTTTGGTTACCTTCTGAAGCAATGTATTCAGCTGCATAAACAAATTCTTCAATTGTTGCGGATAATCCACGTTTTAACAAAATTGGTTTTTTCGTACGACCAGCTTCTTTTAATAATTCGAAGTTTTGCATATTTCGTGCACCGATTTGAAATACATCTAAATATTGATCTGCAATTTCAAAATCGTTTGGATGTACAATTTCACTGACAACATTTAAATCATATTTATCTTTAATTTGTTTTAATATTTTAAGGCCTTCTTCTCCTAATCCTTGGAAATCATACGGAGATGTACGTGGTTTAAATGCACCACCACGAATGAATTTTTCACCTTTGGCGTGTAAATTCTTAGCAACAGCTTCAACTTGTTCATATGATTCTACAGAACAAGGGCCAAATACAAATGATTTTACACCTTCTCCTATAATGCCACCATTATCAAAATGAACAATGGTATCTTCAGGTTTCAGTTTACGAGAAACATAGAGGTGCTTTTCATTATCTGACTTTTGTAAATCTGTTGAGGCTTTAAATATTTCTTTAAACAGTTGTTTAATTACATTATCATTAAATGGACCTTGGTTTTTATCAATTAATGTATTGAGCATTTCTTTTTCACGTTGCGGATCATAAACTACTGTGCTTTGTTTACGTTTTTCCTCACCGATTTTTTGAGCAAGCTCTCCACGTTTTGATAATAAATCTAAAATTTGTCCATTGATATCTTCAATCTGCTTTCTGTATGCTTCTAATTTACTTGTCATATCTTTCACCTCAACCAATCATTTTCTAACTTGCTTTAAAGCAATAAAACTTCAAGTGGATATTGAGTATATTATCAATAATATCCCTTAATTTCAACCCATTCTCCACAATAATATATAAACATAAACTACTAATTATTAAAACTGTAGAATATATTGCGCAGTAAGTCAATGTATTTTGACAGAAAATTTAAAATTTAATATCAATTATACCATTTTCTAGTTTTATTATAAACTTTTCTTGCATCAGAGAAAACGATTCAGATTTGTGGGCACATTTTAGTTTAGTTGAGGATATTGAATGGCTTAAACAATGAGCAATAAGCCTAATTTAAAATAGAATTAGCGGAAACGACAAATTGAGGCTGTTGCATCTCATAAAGTGAAGTCATATCATAAAAAAGCGCTAAAACGATTTTCTATTAAAAATCATCTTAGCGCTATTATTTTTGAGATTAATGTCTCATTTTCGTTATTTTAAATTGATGTTATTTATTGTTGAAAGTATGTTTGTCTACTTTACTATTTGTTTTTTTAGCTTCTTCAGATACAGCTTGATTATGTTCAGATGAAAGTTTAAAGTCATCTTTTTGTTTGTTCTCTTTATGAGAAGTATCATGCGTAATCACACCATTTTCAAATTGTGCTTCACTATGCGGTTGCGGTTTATTTGATGATTGTGCTGTAGCATGTGCCTGGCTATCTGATTTTTGACCTTTATCATCTACTTGTGCTTTACCATTGTTTTGATCAGCAGCTTGACCCGCTAAACGATCTGAATCGACTTCATTACGAATCGCGCGTTGTTGTGCTGCAACGGTATCATCTTGTACAGCTTGTTTGTTTTGCGTTTTTGTAGCTGTTGATGATTGAGAATTTTCTTGTTGAACAGGCGTAGCAGCCGCTGTTGCTACACTTTCATTTTTATGATTTTTTAGGTCAGTAGACTTTGTTGATTGATCATGATTACGCGTAGGTTGTTCTAAACGATCTGAATCCACTTCGCTTCGAATCGCACGACGTTGCGCTTCTAGTTCTGAAGACGTTACGTTCTCTTTATTTTCAGGTTTTTGTGTAGCACTTGCTTTTTCATCTCTAATTTGTCTTGCTTGCGCTTTAAGTGCTTCTGCTTTACGTTGTGCTTCTTCTCTCAATTGTACAGATTGTTCGTTGACGTTCACAGTTTGATTGCGATTTTTATTCTTTCTTTGTGCTGATCCTGGTTTTAAAACAATACCTAACGCACTTCCTAAAATAGCACCTGCTACAAAGCCGAATACGAAATCTAAACCTTTGTTTCCTTCTTCATAATGAGGCACTTCATAACTTTCTAAACCTTTAGTGTATAAGTCTCGATTATATTTTTCCATCCAATCGTCCCCTCCTATTAATAAATGCACTTAAATCAAGTATTAAACTCATTTAAGTGCATTCTGTTTAAAGCCTATTCAAAATCTGAACTTATTATTTGTGTTTAGAATCAGAGTCATTTAAAGTCGTATACTTTGTATTTACTGATTCTGGGTCAGTTGAGAAATCGTTTAAGTCTTTATTTTTATATTCATTATTCACTAATTCATCGTTAGATAAAGAATGTGAATGTTGATGACCTTGGCCACGATTTGCATCATCTGCTACGTTGTTCGTTTTATAAGCTGCACTTCCACGGCGGCTTTTTCTATTTTGCCATTTATCAGCAATTTCCATTGCAACATTAGACCATTGAACAACTTGTGAAATTTTGTCTTCGTTCTGTGAAATGTTATGTGTAATTGAGTGAGTTACACGATCCACTGAACCGTTTAATGTTTGCACTGAATCACCAATACCTTTTACTGCGTCAACCACAGAGTTTAAGCGATTTGCTTTGTCTTGGATATCTTCAGTTAAACGATTTGCTTTGTGTAGCAGGTCAGTTGATTCACGTGTAATCCCTTGAATTTGACCTTCAACACCATCAAGTGTTTTAGCCACATGGTCCAAGTTCTTTTTAACAGAAACCAATACAGCTACGATACCAATACACAAGATTAAAAATGCAATTGCTGCGATGATTCCTGCAATAGGTAAAATCCATTCCATTCGTAAACGCCTCCTAATGACATTAAATAATATGCTATTTATTTTACTTTAATACCCAACCTCTTGAAACTCAAACATTAAAACCCATGTTCAACACTAACTTTTTCCATGTATGCTTTGAGAATCTTTTGAATGTCTCCTGCACCCATAAAAAGAAGTACAGCATCGTCATGTTTCTCTAATTGGTCAACATTATCTTCTGAAATCAAGTGTGCCCCATCAATCCGTTGTAATAAGTCTTCAATTGACAATTCACCTTGATTTTCACGAATGGAACCAAAAATATCACACAAATAAGTTTGATCTGCATCACTTAACACATCTGCAAACTCTTGTAAAAATGCTTTTGTTCGAGAGAAAGTATGTGGTTGAAAAATCGCAACCACTTCTTTATTAGGATATTTTTTTCTAGCTGTCTCAATTGTAGCACTAATTTCTCTTGGATGGTGGGCATAATCGTCTACTAATACTTGATTTTGTACAAATGTTTCATTAAAGCGACGTTTTACACCACCGAAAGTAATCAACGCTTCTTTAATATTGTCTACATCTAACTTTTCAAGGTAACTTACAGTTAATACAGCCAAGGCATTTAAAATATTGTGATCACCATATTGTGGTGAGACAAAATGATCATAATACTCACCTTTAATATAAACATCGAATGCTGTTCCTTTATCTGTAACTTCGATATTTTGTGCAGAAACATCCATTGATGGATCGAAGCCATAATAATAAACTGGAATATTCACATTAATTTCTTTAACGTAAGGATCATCACCCCATGCGATAATCGCCTTTTTAACATTGTTTGCCATCCCTTGGAAAGCATTAATGACATCATCCACATCTTTGAAATAATCTGGATGATCAAAATCGATATTCGTGATAATCGCATAGTCTGGTTGATAACTTAGAAAATGACGTCGGTATTCACAAGCTTCAAAAGCGAAATACTCACTTTGAGGCAGCCCCATACCTGTACCGTCACCAATTAAAAATGACGTCTTTTTATCACCATTCATTACATGAGACAACAAACCAGTCGTTGAAGTTTTGCCGTGCGCACCTGTCACTGCAACGGATATGTACTGGTTGATGACTTCGCTTAAAAAATCGTGATAACGAATCACTTTTAAACCGAGTTCATGTGCACGAGCGATTTCTTCATGTGAATCATTAAATGCATTACCTTGAATAATGGTTAACCCCTCAGTAATATTATCCGCGGTAAATGGTAATATTTTAATCCCCTTATTTTTTAATGCAATTTCAGTAAAAACGTACTGGTCTATATCTGATCCTTGAACATCATAGCCCAAATCATAAATAATTTGCGCTAATGAGCTCATCCCAGCACCTTTAATACCAACAAAATGGTATTTCGTCATTGTTTCATCGCTCCTTTCTCTTTTTCCACACTAAAGCTCATTTAATTCAGACTCTGTAAGATATACATCACGTGGTTTTGATCCATTTGCCCCAGAGATAAAACCCAGTTGTTCTAATTGATCAATGATACGTGCTGCTCGATTATAACCGATTTGAAAATGGCGTTGTATTAAGGAAGTTGAAATATGGTTTTCTCGTACCATAAATGCGCATACGTCATCGAATAATTCATCCTTAACAGGTGCTTCCGTTTTTTGTAATAACTCTTGCTCTTGGAATAAATATTCAGGCTCTCGTTGTGATTTAATAAAATCAACCACAGCATCAATTTCATCATCTGACACAAAAGTTCCTTGAACACGTATCGGCTTATTCATGCCACCACCAAGATACAACATGTCCCCATAACCAAGAAGGCGTTCGGCGCCACCACTATCTAAAATGGTTCTAGAATCCACACTCGATGATACCATAAATGCAATTCGAGTAGGTATATTTGCTTTAATCAATCCCGTAATGACATTGACTGATGGTCTTTGTGTTGCCACTAACATATGAATACCACATGCACGTGCTTTTTGTGCCAATCGTGCAATAGATTGCTCTACATCTTGAGGCGCCATCATCATTAAATCTGCAAGCTCATCTATGACAATCACAATTTTAGGAATGCGTTGATCATAGGACACTTTTTTGTTGAATGCTGATATGTTACGGACATGTGCTTGTGCAAAAAGCTTATAACGTCTTTCCATTTCATCCACAGCCCACTTCAAACTTTGCGTCGCAGCTTTTACATCTGTAATGACTGGTGCAACGAGATGTGGTAAATCATTATAAGGTGCAAGTTCAACCATTTTAGGGTCAATTAAAAGTAGTTTTAATTCTTCTGGATGGTTTCTATACAACAATGAAATTAAAATACTGTTAATAGAGACAGATTTACCTGAACCCGTGGCACCTGCTATTAAAGCATGCGGTGTTTTAGCTATATCCATAAGTAACGGTTCGTTATTGATTCGATTTCCCATTGCAACTGTTAATTTTGATTCCGCATTTTTAAATACTTGTGTATCGATAATCGATCTTAAATTAACTTTTGTCGCATGTTGATTAGGGACTTCTATACCTACCAAACTTGTACCCGGTATAGGGGCTTCAATACGTATATCTTTCGCTGCAAGCGCCATTTTAATATCATCTTGCAAAGCAGTGATTCTTGAAACCTTTACCCCTCTTTCAACAGATAATTCAAAACGTGTCACACTTGGACCTTCGATAACATTGACAACTTCTGCTGGAACATTGAAATAATAAAAGGCATCGTTTAACTCTTGTTTTTTCTCAGAAATCCAGGCTTCATCACGTTCTTGAATTTCAGGCTCATCCAGTAGTGCAATACTTGGCAAATTCAAATTAGGCCCACGTCGAACAACCTTTTCTTCTTGTTTTGATGCTGTAGATTGGGTATCTTCAACAAAATTTTGATTATGTACCGTCGTCATTGAAGATTCAACTTCTCGTTGCTCTGACGTAGTAGACAAATCTTCATTAACAGATGTTTGTTGCGTTGGATTGTCAGCAATTACTGCACCTTGTGTATTTTCATTTGAAATTGCATCTTCCGCTTGTGATGATTGTTGATGTCTATCATCTTTCACTTCGTTATGACTTGGATTGAACTGTTGGATTTTCTTTTGTCGATCCATAATTCTTTTTTTATCTGACGGTGTCATAACAACATTAAAAGGCTTGCTTCCTTTACGTATCGGCGTGATAGTCGGTTTTGTTTGCTTTTTATCAGTTGTCGCATTGACTTTATCGTCATTTGATTGACTTTCTTCATCATTAGAATCTGTCGTTTTTTGGACCTCTACATGATTGGATTCATTCGTTTTATCACGATGAAGCTCTGGTTTTAGCACAGGTTCTAACTGGACGGTATCTTTAGCTTTTACATCCTTATCCTCAAAGCTCGCCACAGTGTTTTCATTTTCTTCAATATCCTCATTGTCAGAGGCATTACTCATATCTGTGGCATTACTATCCATTGCATCATTCTCATTTTCTTGATGCCATTCACTTTCAAAATTGTCTTCATAGTCTTCTAATGCCGTATTATCAGTCGTTTCCTCAGATGTTTGTAATTCTCGCGGTTGTTGTACTGACAAGTCCTCAGCTGTCTCTACACTTGCAGAAGATGGCTCATCAAATTGTGCCAAATCAACTTCTTCATACGTATAATCATGATTCTGATCTTGTGATTCAGTTTCTTCAACATTTAATTGTGGCGTATCTTCAGCCGTTGTAGGAACGTCATCATCGGCGTCCTCTATAGATGTATCATATTGCTCACCTAATAACTGACGTGCTTGTGCCGAATGCATATCGTCAATCGCTTTTTGCAGCTCATTTTGTGTATCATTCGCTTGATGTTCACGTTTTTTCTTAAGTTCCTCTTGAAAACGTTTCTTTTGTAGCACTTTTTTTCTCGCGTTCACGACGAATTTCTTCAACAATTTGAGACGCATAAATATTTTCAATATTAACGGTGTTACTTCTTGGACCAGAAGGTGTACCTTTTTGAGAATTTTGTGCTTTGCTATTTGATTGAGTTTCGTTTTTATTGCTTGAACTTGTTGATTTGACCTTTGATGCTTCATGCGTATCTTCAGCATGACGCGTGCCAGGTGGTTGCTTTAATCCACTATTTTCAATTTTCTTATGTTGTTTTGTTCCAAATATCGCTGAAGGTACCTCACTTGCTCTAAATTCCTTCTGGTGATAATTTGGCTTTTCAGGAAAATGATTTTTAGCATGGCGTGTATATTGCGATCCGACATGCTGATTTTTATGATAACGCTGATTGTTGGAATATTGAATGTTATCTTGTTTAGATACTTGTTCAGAGGCTTGCGATGGTTGCTGATGCATACCGCGATGACGACGCTGTTTACGATCTGTAATTAAAGTGTGTGGTGTATGTTGTGACACGTTTTCTTTATGTTGTTTAGCTGTTGCAGTATGATCTTGTGTTGGCTCTCTATGTTGCTCATACATATGAATTGGAAAGCGGAATTTACCTCTTGGTCTTTGGTAAATATCGTTACTTTGCGGTACAAGATCACTTTTAATTTGACTTTTCTGTTGCTCGCTTTTTCTTCGTTTTGAACGTTGTGATGAATAGCTTTTATCATCTTCACCAAATAATTGATCAAACCAGCTCATTGATTTCACAACCTTCCTTTATTCATCGAAAAATGATTGACCTACTTTATAACTATCTTCTAAAACCATGATTCCTTTCTCTTGCGGCGCATTAGGCAAGTTCAGTTCTTTCATTGAACAAACCATACCACTTGAAGCGACACCTCTTAGCTCAGCGTCTTTAATAATCATACCACTTGGCATTACAGCTCCAACTTTGGCAACAACAACTTTTTGACCTTGCTCAATGTTTGGTGCACCACAGACGATTTGTAACGTTTCAGAACCCACATCAATTTGACAAACGCTCAGTTTATCAGCATCTGGGTGCTTTTCTTTTGATTGTACATAACCTACTACAAATTTCGGAGATAAATCCGCTTCAAGTTGATAATCCAAATCTGTTTCATCAATCATTTTTTGAATGTCATCAATATGTGATGCCGTCAATTTAATATGACCTTTTCCAGAAAGGCTCAAGTGATTTGTCGCATTGAAAAGGTTAAAGCCGACGATCTCACCTTCTTTTTTTATTGCAACGACATCTCCATAACTTTCATATTCAAATGGTCCTTCCACTTGATCAATTTGTAAAAATGCAACGTTTCCAACTCCTGTTGGGTTATAAAATAAATTCATATTCATTACTCCTCATTTTGATTATCATTATCTTTAGTTGCGCGTAAGTGATGTACGACATTAGGATGTGCTTGATTTTTAGGCTTATTATTTTTACCTAAAATGAAGATAGGTTCGAAGTGCCCCTCTTGATAAGCAAACGAAAGTGAGGTTATCGGAACTAATCCTTTAGCAAAAAAGTCCATAGTAATATGTGCCATCACGTCATAACCTGTTTTGTTCCGTATATCTGCAATAATGAGCACATCTTGATGTGGAACGGCGACTAACATTTCACCCTGGCATCGTTCTTCAAATTCACTTAATAGCTTTGCGTTCATGATGCGACTTGCATCATAGCCATCATTTTGATTAATAAAATAAAAGATATTCCCTTTTACTTCATCTGTCGTAAACGTATTATCAAGTTTACGTACGTTAAACATCGCCATTTCTTTAATTTGTTGTTTGGACAACTTTAAAGATGTCATAAGTGTTTCATCAATGAGACGATACGATTTTCCTAGATCAAGAGCAAAATAAATACGTGTTTCAGCAGTATGCGGTTCAGTAATAAACACTTTTCCATCATCTGTTTTCTCATTAAAACTTGTCGAACGTATGACAGGCATCACACGTATTTCATCTAATGCTTTATAGGATTCATCTTTCATTTGATGAATGGTTTCTTCAATGTAATAAATAATTTCATCAACAATATTTTCTTGCCCTTTGTTGAATTTAGCAACAATTGGGGAAAGTTTAACTGTTAAGCCTTTATGATTATCAGTTCGATAAATTCTCAAAGATTCTTCTTTACGATTAAATTGATATTGAACCTCTAAATCTTCTAATCGTGACTTAATCAAATCTCTCATTTTAAAGACATTCATTTTTTCACTCCTAATTTCATGCCTTTTATTAGTTTACAATAAATATACCCTTAGGACTAGAGAAAAACTATGTCCCAAGGGTTAAAATCTATTTAAAATTGACTCAAAAATTCATCGATTTGTTCTACTGTTTTTCGTTCTTTTCCAATATAAGAACCCACTTGCTTACCATTTTGATAAACTAAGAAACTTGGAATGCCCATAATACCGTGCTCAATCGCTAAATCAATGAATTGATCTCGATCCACTTTTACAAAGTCAAATTGTTGGTACTTTTCTTCCAGTCCAGGTAAACCCGGCTCAATGACATGACAATCTGGACACCAACCTGCACTAAATAAGAAAACGGTATTTTTTTGCGCAAATGCATTAAATTGTTGTTCACTTTCTAATTGAATCATCACTATCACTCCTATTGATATTGTAATCGTTCTATCGTTTCATCATCTAATTGACGGATAGACGCCGTTAACCATGCATTCGCTGCTTGATAATCACGAATATCAAAAACAGCATCCACACTATGAATATATCTTGCACACACGCCAATCACAGCAGTTGGCACACCAATATTCGATTTATGAATTACACCGCCGTCAGTACCACCAGGTGAGATATAATGTTGATATTGAATCTGGTGTTCTGCTGCAATTTGTTGTAAATAAGATTTAAAGGCTGGTTTGAGTAGCATCGTACCATCTTTAATTCGTAACAGCGCCCCTTCTCCTAGTACACCCGAAAGACCTTGTCGCCCTTTCATATCGTTAGCAGGTGAGCAATCAACAACAAAAGCGACATCTGGATTAATCAGACGAGCAGCCGCTTCAGCACCTCGTAAACCTACTTCTTCTTGTACATTCGCGCCAACATATAAATCAAAATCTAATTCAACGTCTTTAAGTTGTTCGAGTAATTCTAGACCGATGACACAGCCGTATCGGTTATCCCATGCTTTTGCTGCATATCGGTGTTCAGACAACTGTAATAATTCTGTGTGCGGTACAATAGGGTCTCCTAATTGTACGCCTCGCTTTAAAACATCCTCTTTAGAACTTTCTCCAATATCTAAAAGTAAATCTTCAATGCGTGGCGCGCCTTCTTGTCCTGTTCTAAAGTGGCTTGGTATATTCGCCACTACACCGATGATTTCTTCATTTTGTTGTGTCAAAATTTTAAGACGTTGCCCTTGCCAAATATCATTTGCCACTCCACCAAGGGCCGTAAATTTAATCAAACCTTGTGCCGTTACTTCTGTGATCATAAATCCAATCTCATCCATATGGGCTGCAACCATTACACGTTTCGCATTTTTATTTTTACTTTTCTTTACACCGTAAAATCCGCCCATTCGATCATATACAAATGTATCAACATAAGGTGTCATACTCGCTTTCATATATTCACGTACGCGATGTTCAAAATTAGGAGCACCGTGTAGTTCCGTTAAAGTCTTAATTTTTTCAATCGTACTTGTTGTCATATCGCACACTCCTTATTTTTTTAGTCTCTTTATTTAGTATATCATCTCTACTGTGGTAAACTAGAATTAAGTCTTCAACAAGGAGATGTGAATTATGTTATCGAAAAAAAACTGGCCTTTATTGATACCAATCACAATCGGCGTGGTTCTTGCAGGAAGTTATTTTTATGTGCTGAATATGAATAAACAGAAATATATCCCAGCCAATAAAGTCATAGATTCTGTTAAAAGCTACTTTAAACATGTCACAGGGTCTTATATCCTTTATGAACCGACAACATATCGTAAATTTGGTATCGAATATGAGGTATACAAAGGGGGCATCAGTGCTGAGCGCAATGGTAAAATTTACCATTATGAATTTATCGCTGACGCATATGATGGCCAAATCATTGACATTATAGAAATATAGCTGAGGGGATTGGACACAATTTAATGTCCACCCTTTTTTATTATCTCAAGATTTGCGCTTTAATGTTTTTTAAGTCATCACTTAATTGTACCGCAAAATATTCAACATCATGATAAAACAAAAACCAATATTCGTTTGCCGCATAGTAACGTGTTAAGCGCTCTTTTTCTCTAATCGATTGCATCGGATAATCATCATAGGCAGTCACCCAAAGTGGATTACGATGTGCCGCTGTGCTAAAAATATCTGCCATGTGTACAGCTTTTTCATTATCACTTTCTATTTCAATTAAAACATGGCCATAGCTATGTCCGCCGGTATGTTTCATCTTTATGCCCGGATAGGGTTCAATCGTATCTTCAAATAAAATCATTCGATCTTCATACGTACCTCTATTACTTGGCCAATATGTTGCTCGGCTTCTGATATTAGGTGCTATAAATTCATGCCACTCATCTTGTTGTATATAATGGCGCGCATTTGGAAACTGTGCATTCCCCTCAGCGTCAGTAAGCCCTGTCGCATGATCAAAGTGCATATGTGTCATTAAGACAAGATCTATTTCCTCAGGTGTTAATGAAAAACGCGCTAATCCTTCCTTAATACGAGACTCATTGATTACACCATAATTACGTAATTGCTTCTCAGTTAATTTATGATTGCCAATACCTGCATCAATTAAAATATTACAATCGCCTGTCCGAATTAGAATAGGATGCGTGACTAACGGAACTTGATTTTTATCATTCACTGCATATTGTTTTTCCCATAATGGTTTAGGTACAACACCAAAAATGGCCCCACCATCCATTTGTGTAAAGCCACCATCTAATGCATCAACTTTAAATTTACCAATATCCATGTTACCACTCCTTAATATATTAATTGTAAGACGCTCAGACAGTTCAATGCAACGAATTGCAAGATAAAAGACAATCATTTATAAACACACACGACGATAGAATCAATCTCGATATCAACTGGTAAACTATCAAGTTTTACTAATACACAATATTTATAGTTAACATCATCATACGCAAACTCATTGGCTACTTCCTTAAAAAGCCAGTAAAAGCAAAAAAGGTTCTTCATTTTTTATGGTGGGATGACATAAGTCATACTGCTTTTTTGTACAAAAATAGCGCAAATGCCTCTATCATTTTAAGTGACTAAACCAAAAATAAAGGAGACATATTGCGCCTATGTGTAATGATATATTAAAGATAATAATATTAAAATCACTAAAGTTAAAGAAGATGTAGTTATTAGAGGTAAGAAATCTAACGTCATCTTTGGTACCCTTTCATACAAGCCTATGACTTGTCCTCACTGTTATCATACGAATCCAAACCGAATACACAAATACGGAAAACGTTTATCGCGAATTACTTTTTTAAGATTCCAAGAGATAGCAGTGTATTTAAATCTGTTAAAACAACGTTTTAAATGTAGGGTTTGTGGTCGGACTTTTACTTCTAAAACAAATGTTGTTGAGGATAACTGTTTTATCTCAAACCATGTTCAGAAAGCCATTATAGATAAAGCAACACAAGTTCGCTCAGAAACTGATATCGCAAGTGATTGTAATGTTTCTGCATCTTCTGTAAAACGTGTGATTCATAAAGTAAGCAATGCCACTTTTCAATAGTGAAATTGCTTAAATAGATTGCGTACCGAGTCGAGACTCCCGAGGCATAGAGCCGAAACCGAAAATCCATTTTGGCTTCTTATGAGCTACAATAAAAGCCAAAATTAGTTGAGGTAAGGCGCCTGGGAAAGCGAGACTCGAAGAAGCAATCGGAAGTTTGCGACTTAATTATTATAGACACATAACCACCATATAAAGTGTACAGCCGCAAAAAATCGGATTGATAAACATTGACATGCTTATCAGCCCGATCCTTCATCATTGATTTTTATTGTGAAACTTGGCTTCCATGCGATAAATTCTAGAGCCTTTTTCAGCAAATTTATGTTCGTATTCTGTTGGTATATTGTCACCTTCATCTTCTTGATGTAGGTTTAAATTGATTTTAGTAAAGTACATGCCATATTGCGACATACTTTCTAAACTATATGCAAATAATCCACGGTTATCGGTTTTGAAATGAAGCTCCCCATCATTTTTCAAGATTTGCTCGTAGATTTCTAAAAATGTTGGGTAAGTTAAACGTCGTTTAGCATGGCGTTTTTTAGGCCATGGGTCAGAAAAGTTAAGATAGATTCTATCAACTTCATCATTTTTAAAATAATCTGTTAGCTTTATCGCATCATTACACAATAATTTGATATTCGTCAGTTTCAACGCATTGACTTTATCTAACACACGAATCATCACATTTTTATCTCGCTCAATCGCTACATAATTAATATTCGGATTTTGACTTGCAAGTGTCGTGATGAATTTACCCATGCCCGAGCCCACTTCAATATGAATAGGCTGTGACTTTTCAAACCAGTTACTGACTTCTTGTGCGTGTGAACCGTCCAAATCGACAATATCACTATGCTCAATCAGATAGGACTCAGCCCACGGTTTATTTCTCATTCTCATGATTCGTTCTCCTTATATAAAAACGTTACTTCCCATCACTTGATTTAAAAATTTAAGCCACGTGTTCATATCTTTATAACGTTTATGTTCTTCGTTCCACTGAACCATACCGATAGATTGAATGACGGTATACCATTTCATTCGTTTTTTTAAATTTAAGGTTTCTTTTACCTCGTATATATCAAACCATTCAGACCATTGGGTTTCAGGTACGTAGTTGTAGAGCAACATTCCGATGTCAATCGCTGGATCGGCAATCATCGCACCTTCCCAGTCAACTAAGAAAAGTTCATCTGTATCCGATAATAACCAGTTATTGTGGTTAACATCACCATGGACCACCGTATAAAAACGTGGATCATATTCAGGCATATGCTCTTCTAAATAAGTCAAAGCCTTACGAATGACATGATGTGTCAATACTTCTCTCGATAAAGAAGCATTAATTTTATTCAGCATGATTTCAGGCGTGATAGGTGCCATTTCCATACGTTTTAACATCGTTAATAGTGGTTTTGACTGGTGGATTTTTCTTAATAAATAGGCCACTCTATCTTGAGCCATTTCATTTGAAGTTAATTCACGCCCATTTTTCCAATGTTGCGCAGTGACTACTTCACCCGTTTCAATCCGCTTCGTCCAAACCAATTTTGGAACAATACCTTCAGCTGATAATGCTGCAATAAACGGATTCGAATTTCGTTTCAAAAACAGTTTTTGCCCATCTTGCTCAGCCATATAAGCTTCCCCTGATGCCCCGCCAGCAGAGTCAAGCGTCCATCCTAACTGATAAAACTGCTCCACAACTCACTCACCTCACTTTCCAATTAGAAAAGGCTCATGAAAAATTATTCAAGAGCCATATTTACATCATCAATTTTCAATGATTTTATTTCTGTTCACGTTTTGCACTCAAGTTAAATTTTATAATTATTGGCCTTTTTTTTCAACCAAAAATGGGACACAAAATGTGACTTTTTACCTTTGTGCAACACAAAATTTCATAAAAATATCATAAATTAAATTAGATTTATTTTTTAATGTGAATGTGAACGGATATAACGTTCGAAACCTTTTTGTAATTGGCGTGTGATTGGGCCAACCTTCCCATCGTTTACAGCTTCACCATCTAAAGTGACAATCGGCATTACTTCTACAGAGGTACTTGAAATGATAACTTCATCAGCCTCTTTCAAAAATGCGACCGTAAAAGGTTCCTCTTTCATTGTAATGTTTTCATCTTCACAAACCCATTTAATCACTTGTCGTGTAATCCCATTCAAAATAAGATGACTTACTGGGTGTGTATAAACAACGTTATCTTTAATCGCATAGACGTTACTTGATGCACCTTCTGTTACAACACCATCACGATGTTGAATGGCTTCAATTGCATTATATTTCGAAGCATATTCTTTAGCTAATACATTACCTAAAAGATTTAAGCTCTTAATGTCACATCTTAACCAACGAATATCTTCTGTAGTGACTGCAGAGACACCTTCATCAAGTGCTTCATAGGGACGATCGTAGTGTTTAGCAAAACCTGTGATAACGGGTTCAACAGGTGGCGTAGGAAACGCGTGATCACGAGGTGCAACACCACGTGTCACTTGTATATAAATGCCACCATTAACAACTTGATTCACTTCAGCTAATTCACGTACAAGCTCTGTTAAAGATTCAACAGTATGATTTAAATCAAAACCAATTTCAGCCGCGCTTCTTAACAAACGCTCGAAGTGTTCTTTTGAAGTAAATAATTTACCGTCATAAACGCGGATATATTCATAAATGCCGTCGCCAAAATTATAACCTCTATCGTTAAAAGGTACTTTTGCTTCACTTTCATCGACAAAACTTTGATTCAATAATATTTTTGTCATACTTATCCCTCCACACAAACCGAATAAATGGCCTCTAAATAAATGCTCGTTGCGTTGAATAACTGCTTCTTAGTAATATATTCATTTTTTTGGTGCATTAAATCTTCAGAGTCATCAAACATTGCTCCGAATGCGACACCTTTATCTAAATTACGGGCATATGTCCCGCCACCAATTGTAAATGACGGTTTCATATCGCCTGTTTGGTTACGATAGGCTGTTAATAGTTTTTGAATAAATGGATCATCTGGATTTACAAAGTGTGGTGTTTGGACTTTATGCAATTCAAGTTCAAAACCTTTTGCTACCAATTCTTTTTCAAATGCTGCAATCGCAGTATCAAAATCAAAGCCTTCTGGATAACGTAGGTTAATACCAAAAGTACCTCCATTTTCACGATCATAACGAATCACACCAGGATTAGTAGTGACATCGCCCATTTCATCAGAATGAAATTGCATATTCATTTTCTCTCCGAAATGTGACTCAAATAAGTATTGGTCACTCAATGCTGCCCATGCTTTCGCAGATTGATTTAAGTTTAATGTATTTAGGAAATGAATTAAATATAATCCTGCATTGACACCGATAGCTGGATCCATTGCATGTACAGCCTTACCGTACACACTTAATTTTAAAATTCCGCTGTCAACTTCATGTTCTCCTGTCAATTGATGCGCTGTTAAAAATGCCTCAAATCGTTGAATCGTGTCCGTCATATTTTCTTTAACTAAAATATGCGCATGTGCTTTATCAGGCACCATGTTGTAACGTTCACCAGATTCAAATTGTTGCAACTCAATTTCAGGTTCATCTTCATCAAGCGCTAATGTTCGTTGTTTAATATCAAAAGTTGTAATTCCTTTTTCACCATGAATTAACGGGAACTCTGCATCTGGTGCAATACCGATGGACGGCATTTCCTCTGTTTTAAAATAGCGCTCTGTACATTTCCAATCAGATTCCTCATCACTTCCAATGATAATATGTATTCTTTTTTTCCAATCCACATTCATATCATTAAGAATCTTAACTGCATAATATGCGGCGATGGTTGGCCCTTTGTCATCTAATGTCCCACGTGCAATAATGCGGTCTTCCGTTTCAACCGGGTCAAATGGATCTGTATCCCATCCGTCTCCAGCAGGCACAACGTCGACATGACCTAAAATTCCGAACAACTCTTCACCTTTTCCAATCTCAATACGACCTGCTAAGTGATCTGTATCAAATGTGTTAAATCCATCTCTTTCAGCGAGTTGATACATATAATCTAATGCCGCTCTTGGACCAGGTCCAACTGGTGCTTCTGCGGTAGCTGCTGCATCATCACGTACGGATTTAATAGATAAAAGTCCTTTTAAGTCTTCGATCATTTGCGCTTCATATTCTTGTACTTTTTCTCTCCACATGCTGATCATCTCTTCCTTTTTAATAGTTGTACTTTCTATTCTACATGAATTATTCAATAAACAACAGTAAAATTGATGGACTCACATTTTATTTTTCAAACATAATCAATCGTTTGCGACAGACGAAGCGCCATCTGTCCTCATCAGCACGCGGACACTCCTTTTTATTTTTATTGAATAAAAAAACGAACCAGTTCACTTGATATACACCAAATACTGATTCGCCGACAAATTCAAATTGAAATGTCTTCAATTTGAATGAACTAGGGTTGTAGAATTTTTGATACAAAACAACTTTGTAGTCAAATTTGTAATATTTCTCAACCCTAGAAAGTCATTGTAAAGCGATGAAATAACGCAATCACTATTGGTCGTTTAGACGTATATGTCATTCGTCATCTAGTTAAATGAATGAAAGTACACCAAAATGATTAATCGTTTCACAAATCCTTTACATTATGATTGATTCTTATTATTCAATTCTTCTTCAGTCACAATACGCAAATTATTTGCTGGATTACCGCCGCCTTCATCATCGAATTTGGCTGCTCTTTTATCCGTTGTGTCTTTAGTATCGTTATTTAACAACTGTTCTTTTTTATTATTAATAAAACCTTTTGGATCTTGCTTAGCTTCATTTACATAAGCTTTTGGATCCTCTTTCACTTTATTAAATTCTTGTGTCGCAGCTTCACCAAGTTGCGAAGCTTTTTCTTGTGCACGTTTTTTATAATCTTCTGGGTTTTCTTTATACTTGTTATATTCATTTTTTAATTTGTCACGGTTATCTTTATTAGAAAGTACAACTGCAGCAACAGCACTTCCAATACCGATAGCCGCTCTTAAAAATTTTCCAGATTTAGCCATGATATCACCTCAATTTTGTTTAGTGTAAGGTTACCCGGCTAACAAAGAATTAAACATTAATTTTTTGGATTCAAAGTGGGATAAAGCGTAGTTAATTCTTCAGCAGTCAACGCCCGACATTCACCTGGCTTTAGCGTCTCATCCAATTGAACATCACCAATGGCTATCCGCTTCAATGCCAGCACTTCATTATTAATCGCATGAAACATCCGCTTAACTTGATGATATTTTCCTTCTTGAATCGTAACAAGTGCCGTATTAGGAGGCTCTAATATTTCTAATTGCGCAGGTTTGAGTAATCCTTCTTTTAAAGTGATTCCTTTTTCAAAAGCGGTAATATCCGACATTTCAAGTTGTTTTTTAGCTTCAACCCAATAAGTTTTTGTAACATGCTTGTTCGGGCTCATTAATTCATGATTAAACTTCCCATCATTAGTAATGAACAATAAGCCTTCCGTATCTTTATCTAATCGACCTACAGGAAATAAATCTAAATGTGAATCGTCCTTCACTAAATCAATAACCGTTTGATGGACTGGATCTTCGGTTGCTGAAATAACGCCTTTAGGTTTATTCATCATTAAATATTGAAAAGGTTCATATTGAACCTTTTCACCATTCACTTCTATTAAATCGGTATCCGCATCGATTTGAAACTTTGGACTTTTAATACGCTCTTGATTACAAGTTACAAAACCTTTTTTAATTAATACTTTGACCTCAGAACGTGTACCGAATCCCATTTGAGAGAGAAACTTATCAATTCTCATTATAAGAAACCAACTTTTTGACGAATTTTATTTGGAATATTACCTAAAAACTTATCTGCAAGTCTCGTTTTGATTGTAATACCACCGTAGATTAATGCACCAATAACTGCACAAATCACAGTTATGATGAATGCACCTACATGACTCGCTGGAGAAATAAAGAGTTGCAATACGTAATAGATAGCTTCTACGATAATCATCATTAAAAAGCCATAGAATAAAATTTTACATGTATCTAAAAGCGTGTCATAAAATTTAAAACGCGCATATTTTTTTAATACAACAAAATTACATAAAATCGCAAAGAGTAATGCAATTGCAGTACTTAAAATCGCACCAGCTGTTTCAAACATAATAATAAGCGGCATGTTTAATAAAAATTTCAATACGACAGAACCTAAAATGATAAAAACAGTGAGTTTCTGCTTATCAATACCTTGAAGCATTGAAGCAGTGACACTTAATAAAGAAATTAAAATTGCAACAGGTGCATAATAAAACAATAATCGACTGCCATCAATACTATATTCATAAAAAACAGTATATAGTGGCACAGCTAGAGACATAATCCCTAAACTTGCAGGTACAGTAATATACATTAAGACACCTAAAGCCGTTTGAATTTGGTGATGCATCTCTCTAAAATCACCTTTTTCATACGTTTTTGTAATAAAAGGGATCAAACTAATCGCAAAACCTGCCGCTAAAGACGTAGGTATCATGACAATTTTGTTTGTCGTCATGTTTAACATGGTAAAGAACATATCTTGTAAACGTGTTTCAACCCCAGCAATCGCTAAAGCATGATTGTGAGTTAATTGGTCAACAATCATAAATAATGGAAAATTCAAACTCACAATAACGAAAGGAATACTGTAAGATATAATTTCTTTGTACATATGTTTATACGAAACATCGATTCCTGTCGTATCGGATTCAACCATTTCATGTATCCCTTTACGACGTTTAATCCAGTACCACCATAGTGTCAAGATACCTGCAATTGCCCCAATTGCCGCACCAAAAGTTGCAATACCATTAGCTAATAAGACTGAACCATCAAAAACGTTCAATACAAGATAACTTCCTAAAAGGATAAAAATAATACGCGCAATTTGTTCTGTCACTTCTGAAAGCGCAGTTGGCCCCATAGATTTATAACCTTGGAAAACACCTCGCCAAGTTGCAAGTACAGGTATAAAAATCACCACAAAACTAATTGTTCTAATAATAGATGTTATTTGATCAACTGTCCAACCTGCTTTTTGATCGGTATTGTTTGCAATTGTTATTGACGCAATTGTTGGAGATAACAAATACAGTGCTAAAAAGCCTAAAATACCGGTGATACTCATCACCACAAAACTCGATTTGTATAACTTTTGACTGACACGATATGCGCCTAATGCGTTATACTTTGCCACATATTTTGATGCTGCAAGCGGAACACCTGCTGTCGCTACCGCTATCGCGATATTGTATGGCCCATACGCATAGTTAAAAGGCGCTAAATTATCGGCGCCACCGATAATTCGATAAAACGGAATAATATAAATGATACCTAAAACTTTAGTAATGAGGATACTTAATGTGAGTAAAAAAGTTCCTCTTACCAATTCCTTATTTTCACTCATAGCCAACCTACCTACTCTTCAATTTTTCAAACTCAAATTATAACACAATATGGTTATTATACACCGAATAAAGATATGTTAAAATCAAAATATCAACTTTAAGGGGTTTTTACAATATGTATCAATCAATCGTCATCGGCGGTGGACCCAGTGGGCTTATGGCTGCAATATCAGCGAGCCAACATGGTAAGTCCGTCCTATTACTAGAAAAAAAGAAAGGTTTAGGTCGCAAATTAAAAATCTCTGGTGGAGGGCGTTGTAATGTAACGAATCGTCTCCCCTATGCTGAGATCATTAAAAACATACCAGGAAACGGTAAATTTTTATATAGTCCCTTTTCTATTTTCGATAATCAATCCATTATAGATTTTTTTGAAACACGGGGTGTGCCTTTAAAAGAAGAAGATCATGGACGCATGTTTCCGGTATCGAATCAATCACAAGATGTTTTAGATGCACTCATCAAAACACTTCATGATCATCATGTCACTATTAAAGAACAACATGTGGTGACATCCGTTGAAAAGCAAGACGAAGGCTATTTTATAGTCAAGTTGCAAGATGGCACAACATATCAAGCTAAATCCATTATTATTGCAACAGGTGGCACAAGTGTCCCACAAACAGGTTCTACTGGAGATGGTTACCGTTTCGCTACGGCATTGGGTCATCATATTACACCACTTTTCCCAACTGAAGTCCCTATTAAATCAAATGCCCCTTTTATTAAAAAGCAACAATTAAAAGGGCTTAGCTTGAGTAATGTTGGGCTTTCAGTATTAAGAAAAAATGGTAAAAAAAGAATCACTCACCAAATGGATATGATCTTTACTCATTTTGGTATTAGTGGTCCTGCTGCTTTAAGATGTAGTCAATTCGTCTATTATGAACAAAAAGCACAACACCAAACACATATTAAAATGCAAATTGATGCTTTTCCTGATGTTAAAGAAGATGCATTAAAACAACAAATTGAACAAAAATTAAAATCTCAACCTGATAAACATATTAAAAATGCACTCAAGGGACTTATCGAAGAACGATACTTATCTTTTATAATAGATGAAGCGAACATTGACCCTCAAACGACTTATCATCATTTAAGCCAACAAAAATTGGCTGAACTCACGCATTTGTTAAAAGCCTTTACTTTCGATGTACATGGAACCCTCCCCCTTGAAAAGGCATTTGTCACAGGTGGCGGTGTTGATATTAAAGAAATTGTACCGAGCACAATGGAATCAAAGTTGGCACCTGGTTTATTTTTGTGCGGTGAAGTTTTAGATATTCATGGTTACACCGGGGGATATAATATAACAAGTGCATTGGTAACAGGTTATGTTGCAGGCTACTTTGCAGGATTTGTAGAATAATCACTGTTACATTGTTTAATATTCCAAAATAAAGACGAGGCTGAAACAAAAATGTCTCAATAATCGATGAAATCCGAGGTTTTCGTAAAAAACGAAAAATCTCGGATTTTTTCCTTATCAGGAATTAAAATAGATATTTCTATTGGTAGAGTTAATTGAGACATGTTATAATCTTTATACATAAGGCACCTCGTTAGTTTAGTTTTTGTTGTGATGAATTAAATTATACGAAAGTGCCTTATTTTTTTAAGTATAATGGTGAATGATTACATATATATAAGCGAAGTATTTATAGCGAGACTCCTGAGGGAACAGGACGAGCCGAAGACTACAGGCTGAGGCTGTCCCCTCGGAAAGCGAGCCTATATAATACGAAGCATGATAATAAAAAGGAAGCTCGAAGATGATTTTTATCAAAATCATCTTCGAGCTATTTATTTTGGTATTTATGTCCCAGACTCGTCTTTTAACTCTTCTTTAATAATCATATTAAATTATATAAGGTAGGAAACAGGATAACACTGGAAAATCCTTCGTTATCCCTGTCCACCTTGAAGCGACACATCATTAGATGCGTTTATATTCTAAGCCCCCATCGCCCCATGCGTGCATACCACCTTCGATATTGACCGCATCAATATCATGTTGATTTAAATAATCTACAACCTTTGCACTTCGAACGCCCCCAGCGCAAACGACATAATATGTTGTATTTTTATTAAAATCTTCGAGCTTTTCAGGAATCTTATTCATTGGAATATGCTCCGCTTCAGGAATCATTCCCATCGCAACCTCTTCATCTTCACGAACATCGATGACATGAACAGGTTCTGAGCTCATAATCATTTCTTTTAATTGATCGACACTGATCTCTTTCACGCTTTCTCATCCTTTCAATTATTTCGCAACAATATTAACAAGTTTTTGCGGAACCGCAATCACTTTCTTAATCTCTTTACCCTCAATTACTGTTTTTACACTGTCATTAGCTAATGCCATTTGTTCCATTTCTTCTTTTGACAGATCTTTAGGAATTTCAACTTTCGCACGGACTTTGCCGTTGACTTGTAGTACAATCTCAACAACTGCAGCTTCAAGAAGGGATTCATCATAACTAGGCCATGGTTGGTAAGTAATCGTTGTCTCATGTCCTAAAATTGACCACAATTCTTCCCCTAAATGTGGTGCAATCGGTGCTAGCATTTTAACAAAACCTTCTACATAAGCACGAGAAATCGTCTCTGCTTTATAACAATCATTGATAAATACCATTAATTGACTGATTGCTGTATTAAAGTTAAGAGATTCAAAGTCTTCCGTTACTTTTTTAACTGTTTGATGATAAACATTTTGTAATGCCGGCGTCTCATCTTCAACAACTTTATCTGTTAATGTACCATCTTCATTTACGAATAAACGCCAAACGCGATCTAAAAAGCGACGTGAGCCATCTAAACCTTTTTCACTCCAAGAGATTGAAGCTTCTAAAGGTCCCATGAACATTTCATAAAGTCGTAAAGTATCTGCCCCATGAGAAACAATAATATCATCAGGATTTACGACGTTTCCTTTCGATTTACTCATTTTCTCATGACCTTCACCTAAAATCATACCTTGATTAAATAATTTTTGGAATGGCTCTTTAGTTGGAACCACACCTAAATCATAAAGCACTTTATGCCAAAAACGCGCGTAGAGTAAGTGTAATACCGCATGTTCGACGCCGCCAATATATAAATCAACAGGTAACCAATGTTTCAATTTTTCAGGGTCTGCTAACATTTGATCATTTTTAGGATCAATATAGCGTAAATAATACCAACAACTTCCAGCCCATTGTGGCATTGTATTGGTTTCTCGACGCCCTTTCATGCCTGTTTCAGGATCTGTAACATTCACGAAATCGTCTATATTTGCTAATGGAGATTCACCTGTACCAGAAGGTTTGATTTGATCCGTTTTAGGAAGCAATAATGGTAATTCATTTTCAGGTATAGTTGACATTGAACCATCTTCCCAATGAATAATCGGAATCGGTTCACCCCAATAACGTTGACGACTAAACAACCAATCTCGAAGTTTATAATTAACTTTCTTTTCACCGACACCTTTTTCTTCAAGGAGTTGAATCGCTTTCGCAATCGCATCTTCATTTTCAAGACCATTTAGCGCTTCAGAATGAATATGCGGACCATTACCCGTATAGTAAGGTGTGTCAGCGTCATTATCGATAACTGTTTTAACTGGTAAATTAAAAGTCTCAGCGAATTCATAGTCACGCTCATCGTGTCCAGGAACAGCCATTACCGCGCCAGTACCATAAGAAGCGAGCACATAATCTGCAATCCAAATTGGAATTTGTTCGCCTGTCATCGGATGAATCGCATAAGCACCTGTAAAGACACCCGTTTTTTCTTTCGCTAAATCCGTACGCTCTAAATCAGATTTTTTAGCTGCTTCGTCTTGATATTGTTTGACTACTTGCGATTGTTCAGTCGTTGTTATTTCATTGACTAAAGCATGCTCTGGACTTAATACTAGGAAAGTGGCACCATAGATTGTATCAGGTCGCGTCGTAAACACTTCAATCGCTTTTTCCGATTTCGCTTCTTTATAAATAACTTTGGCACCCTCTGAACGACCAATCCAATTTCGTTGCATGTCTTTAAGTGACTCTGGCCAATCCAAATCATCTAAATCTTCTAACAAACGATCCGCATACTCTGTAATACGGAGCACCCATTGTTTCATAGGGCGGCGTACAACGGGATGTCCTCCACGTTCAGATACACCATCTACAACTTCTTCATTTGATAGAACCGTACCTAATGCTTCACACCAGTTTACTGGAATTTCATCGATATAAGCTAAACCTTTTTTATACAATTGAATAAAAATCCATTGCGTCCATTTATAATAGTCTGGATCTGTTGTACTTAATTCACGATCCCAATCGTAACTAAAACCAAGCTCTTGAATTTGTCTTTTAAAAGTTTGGATGTTTGTACGCGTAAATTCTGCTGGATCATTACCCGTATCTAATGCATATTGCTCTGCAGGTAAACCAAACGCATCCCACCCCATCGGATGAAGCACATTGTAACCTTGCATTCTTTTATAACGTGACAAAATGTCAGTTGCAGTGTAGCCTTCTGGATGCCCAACATGTAAACCCGCTCCTGAAGGATATGGGAACATATCTAATGCATAAAATTTCTTTTGACCTAAATGATCTTCTGTTTTAAAAGTTTTGTTTTGTAACCAATACGTTTGCCACTTTTTTTCAATTTCTCGATGATTGTAATTCACTACTAAATCCTCCTATTCATAAAAAAACATCTCGAACTATTCTTCAATGGTAAGGGACGACTCATGCCGCGGTACCACCCTTATTCACGCTAAACGTGCACTTCATTAAAAATAGTTAGAGATGTTAATTATTATTTAATTACATTGGCAAGTTCACTTAATGTTTTCACTAGTTCGCACCACCACTAGCTCTCTTAAGAAATACAGTTAAGTTACTACTCCATTTTAATCACTTGAAAATAGCACAATTCCACTCAACATTTCACTTATAAATAAACATTGAGACGAAACCGTTTAAAACTATGCTTCCGATGACTTTAATCATTATCTATATTAAAAAATTTAACACAAATATGCAAGCCTCATTTTAGCATCGCTAATGATATAAAATCTTTGGATCCACTTTTCTATCATAGATAGACAAGAAAATCATTGCGATAACTAACAATCCTATCATAGATAAAAACATCACTTGCATATTATAGAGGTCTACTAATATCCCACCGATTAGCGGACCGAAAGCTTTACCGACAGTCGAAGCTGAATTGACGATACCTTGATAGACACCTTGGCGACCCTTTGGTGCTAATGCATTTGCTATCGTTGGGACAGCAGGCCATACAAACATTTCCGCAAACGTCATAATGACGATACCTACGACATAAATTGAAAATGATTTGGCAAAACTCGTCACTAAAAAGGATAATATAAAGACGAACAAACCAAAATATAATTGTTTTTTTAACTGCCCTTTGAAAAATTGAACGATGGGTGTAATTAAAGGTTGACCAATGAGTATCAAAACACCGTTAATGGTCCATAATAAACTATATTGACTCATAGAAATGCCAATACTTTGTGTAAATGAAGCAATCGTTGTTTGCCATTGAACATACGTAATCCAACAACAAGCAAACATGACACACAATAAAAGAAGTGCGTTAAAATGCTTTTTATTCTGAAGATGTGCAATTTCTTCAATCGTTTCGTGTTGCTTAACTGTCGCATGGTAATCCATGTTGAAATTAAATAGAGCGATGAAGAAAAATACAACATACATCGCAAGGTTTGCCATAAATATATAATTAAAGCTAAGTTCTGCTACGACACCGCCTAAAGCTGCCCCTAAAGCAACACCGATATTTTGGGCTAAATAAATGGCATTAAATGTTTGTCTCCCACCTTGTGGCCAAACAGCACCTGCCATTGCATAAATAGCCGGAATAATCATACCGCCTCCAAATCCAAGCATAATGAGCCAAACTGCATACCATGGCCATCCGTGAAATAAATTCAATAGGAGGGTTGCACATAAACTGATAATCGTACCCAGCATGATTGTTCGATAGCCACCCAACTTATCAAACAAAGTTCCACCTAACAAGTTACCCGCTATCATACCAAATGAATTCACCATTAATACAACACCGGCTGTACTTAACGATTTACCTAGAGCTTGACTCATATAAATCGTGTTGAGTGGCCATAAAAAACTCGCTCCCGTAATATTTATTGCCATACCAATTACAAGCCACCATATTTCTTTTGGCATTTTCATTGATGACACACTCCTTTTCTCTCTAAATCACACTATAACACGATTAGTCTAAAATATGTTAAAATCTTGAAATACAGTTAATAAGAATTTTAACACAGTATCAAAAAATCCGTTTTAATTATGAATTTTGAAAGGACGATAATCATGGGGGTTTATTTTCCATACGCATTTAATCAAAAACGCTATCACACATTAAACTATCTTCTAAAAAATAAATTTAATCAAAAAATATTCAAAGTGGCACTCGATGCCGGCTTCGATTGTCCAAATCGAGATGGAACTGTCGCACATGGCGGTTGTACATTTTGTTCTGCAGCGGGTAGCGGAGACTTTGCGGGTAATCGTGTTGATCCAATAGAAGTACAATTTAATGAAATAAAATCGCGCATGCATGAAAAATGGCATGAAGGCCAATATATTGCCTATTTCCAAGCATTCACTAATACACACGCACCTGTAGAAGTGCTCCGCGAAAAATTTGAAAGTGCTTTAAAACAACCTGGCGTCGTTGGTTTATCCATTGGAACACGTCCAGATTGTTTACCAGATGATGTTGTTGAATATTTAGCCGAATTGAATCAACGTACATATTTATGGGTCGAATTGGGTCTCCAAACGGTCCACCAGTCTACATCTGACTTAATCAATCGCGCACATGATATGGATTGTTACTATGAAGGTGTCGCTAAACTTAGAAAACATAATATCAATGTCTGCTCTCATATTATTAATGGGCTACCTGGTGAAGACTATGACATGATGATGGAAACTGCTAAAACTGTGGCACAAATGGATGTTCAAGGGATTAAGATTCACCTTCTCCATCTATTAAAAGGAACGCCAATGGTAAAACAGTATGAAAAAGGGTTACTTAATTTTATGTCTAAAACAGAATATATTCACTTAGTGTGTGACCAACTTGAACAACTGCCACCTGAAATGGTCGTTCATCGAATCACAGGTGATGGTCCGATTGATTTAATGATTGGACCAATGTGGAGTGTGAACAAATGGGAAGTATTGAATGATATTGATGCTGAACTTGAAAGACGTGGTACAGTACAAGGTCAATACTATGAAGCACAGGTACAACTATGATCGTTGAACGTATCCTCCCATTCGCAAAATCACTCATCCAAAGTCATATTACACCCGAAAGCGTTGTAATTGATGCAACTTGTGGAAATGGTTATGACACGCTTTTTCTAGCACAGGCCGTCCCTTCCGGTCATGTGTATGGCTGTGACATTCAAGCAACGGCAATTGAAAATACCGCGAAGAAAGTTGCCGATTTTAAAAATGTGTCACTTTACCAAACGGGTCATGAAAAAATTACCCAATATATTTCAGAGAAACATCACAATCGCATACATGCTGCACTTTTTAATTTAGGTTATTTACCTAAAGGAGATAAATCTATTGTCACACGGCCTTCAACGACAATTCAAGCGATAGAGCACATTTTTGAACTTTTGCAACCTCAAGGTATCATCGTGTTAGCGGTATATCCTGGGCACGATGAAGGTTATGAAGAAAGTCAAGCGCTATTGCAATATTTAACAGCATTTGATCAGCAAAAAGCACATATCTTGAAATACGAATTCATCAATCAACAAAATCGTCCCCCTTTTATTATAGGCATTGAAAAAAGATAAAACAAAAACGGGATTTGAGACGTTCTATGGCCTCAAATCCCGTTTTTATTATATATCGCAACCGTGTATAATGGAATTCAGTAAATCTTTTAAGTTTTGTTCTAGGTTTTCAATTTCACTACACGCAAAGTTAATCAATTCTTGTTTATCTTGTTCTTTTTCTTCATTAAAATGAATAATGACTGTTCTTTCATCATCAGATGGTCTTTCTTTTACTAGCCATTTCAACTCTACAAGATTGTTGAAAGTTCTTGTCCGTTTGTACGTTTTGACTTTGACATAATGATCGATGTCTTTTAATGTCATTGACCCCTTATCCCAAAGTGTAAGTAAAATCAAAAATTCTTCTTTTGATAAATGATACTTCTCCTCAATCGCTTCAAAAATATATTCAACCTCTTTTTGAAGATTATCTAATAACACAATATCGCTTACTTGATAGTTTTTCTTTTTAGCCATGATTAAGCCCCCATTCAATTAGACTGCCTATCATGAATCTTTACCCAAATTATTATAATTTAATCATAATGTATAAAAGTTTGATTTATTGGTAATAAATTAATTTTAAATCTTAAAATACCACTGACAATTCTAGGTTTGTAGTTATTTTTCTATGATTTCTATCAAACCGAAAATATCATAGATGATTATAAATGTAAATTAAATATGTCATAATCCAACACGCTTTCAATTGTGCATAAATAGATTCACGGTGACCATAGTCATGACGGATATATATAAAATAAGAAAGCACCTCAAAAAACGTCTAAATGACTTTTGAAGTACTTTCTTTGGAAATTGAGAACTTATGTCCGCGTTTGTCTAAATTTTTATCTTAATTAATCAAAAAGATGATCGATAGATTGTTGCATATTTTTTAAGATATTCACTGATTTTTCAAATTTTTCTTTTTCTTCTTCATTTAAAGGTGTTTCAACGATGTGTGTTGCGCCTTCACCATTAATTACTGTTGGCACACCTGTGTATACACCACTATGGCCATACTCACCTTCTAAGTAACTTGATACTGTTAAAACTGTATTTTGATTTTTCAAAATCGCTTTAGAAATGTGCATTAATCCCATAGCTACACCATAATACGTTGCACCTTTTGCTTTGATAATATCGTATGCAGCATCACGTGTTTGTACGTAAATATCTTCAATTAGATGTGATTTTGAAGGATCATTTTTCAATTCATCATAAATTGAAACACCTGCAATTGTTGCACTTGACCATACTGGAACTTCAGAATCACCGTGTTCACCAATAATATTCGCATGAACACTGCTTGGTGCAACGTCAAATGCTTCACTAATTAAATGTTTAAAGCGTGCAGTATCTAAAATTGTGCCTGAACCGATGACTTTATGCTTAGGTAAACCAGAATATCTAAGCGTTACATAAGATAAAATATCAACAGGATTAGCAGCAATAAGGAAGATACCATCGAAACCACTGTCCATAATGGAAGTGATAATATCTTTATAAATTTTAGCATTTTTCTCTACGAGGTCTAATCGTGTTTCACCGACTTTTTGTGGAGCACCTGCGCAAATCACAATAAGATCAGCGTCACCACAATCGCTATATTCACCTGCTTTAACTTTTACAGGTGATTCAGCATATGGCGCGCCGTGATTTAAATCAAGTACATCACCAAGTACTTTGTCTTTATTAATGTCGATAATGACTAATTCATCAGCGACGCCTTGACTTACCATTGTAAATGCATAACTCGCGCCAACTGCGCCATTACCAACTAATACGACTTTATTACTGTTTTTTCCCATTGAAAAACACGCTCCTACTTTGCAAATTTATATTTATCACAATAATTGTGATTCTTTTCACATATAATCTACCATGTTTATCACAATATTTCAATAAAAATTTATTGTAATGCAGAGAGAAATTATTTTCCAATATTTGTCAATAGTTTAAAATAATTACTTAATACTATTTTCATCGTCGATTAAATATCCTGCTGCGAAAACTTTATTATTTAAAAAGCTGAGGATATAACGCATAACGGCTTCACGTTCAGGTTCATTATGAATTTCATGCGCTAACCCTTCCCACGCTTTAAAATAAAGCTCATCGTAATTAAGATTATTCACAAATTGATAAGTTACTTTCGTATCTGAAATCACATCTTCTGTACCATACATGACGCACATAGGAATACACATGAATTGATTCATATGATCCGCAGTTTCTTTCATTGTTCTAATCACTTCTTTGTACCAATGGTAACTTACTTTCTTCAACATCATTGCATCATTTAATGTTTCTTCTTGAACTTCAGGATTTCGAGTCAAATCAGTGACTTGAAATCCGAGATCAAATTTGGCACTTTTAGAGACATCTCCAATGTTCGCTGTTAAGAAATTTTTACGTGTCTTATTACTATTATGAAAAGCCATCAATGGCGAAATTAAAATCAATCCTTCAATATCAAGTTGCACTTTTTCTAATAAATTGACACAAATGAGCCCACCTAATCCGACCCCAATAATAAATGTAGGAAGATGATACGCTTCTGCAATTTCAATCCACTCAAGTACCCGTTCTTGATAGATTTCAAAGCTTTCGATTTGGCCCTTATTCATACGTGACGTTTGGCCTTGTCCAGGTAAATCGCCCATAATCACATGATAACCATTACGTTTTAAATGTGTGATGACATAGGCGTATCTTCCTGTATGTTCTAACATATTATGAACAATAACGATGACGCCTTTAGCTTTATTATCTGTTTCCCATTTCCACATACAACATTACCCTTCCTTTACGTTCTTCCTTTTATTATAGCGTGATTTTATTCATGTTTGCGAATAAAAAGGAAATCATAAAAACAGGATAGAAATCTACTTGAGACGTAAATTTTCTATCCTGTTGATATGCGTCACTGACAACTATTAAAAAAGCGCGTGTGATCTTTAAATATTTACTATGATGCTGCGCTTTCCATTTTTAAGATAATTTAAAAGTTTTACGTATGAACGGTAAACGTAATAATAAAATTGCTAAAAGCAATTCATAAAAAGTAGGGAAAAACTTTGCGACTAACATTAAGAAAAATTGACCAATCAGTGAGCCATTTCCCTGAGAAGCATTAAAATTCGCTATAATACCAGCATCAATGAGATTCAACCCTATAATTACAACAGCTACAAGCCACAATCGGTGTGTCAGCACCCCCACAATTAAACCAATTAGAACTAAAATAATAAGTTCAAAAACAAAGTATTGTACAAACGTATCTAACTGCGTCCCAAATATATAAAATGCCATATCTCTAAACATGTTATAATCTCCCTTAAAAAGATTTCACTCTTATTTTAACATGCACATAACGATTGAAATTTAAAGATATCGTAAAGTTTCAATCGCGAACTTTACATTGCGTTAATATTTAGCACTGTTTACTTTTTAAAGCGCATCTTTACAACATTTTCACACCTACTTGATAATCATATGATACGTTTTAGTTGAAAATAAATTTAAATTGAAGGTGTCGTTAATGAAAATCATCGTTAAATGTGTGATTAGTTTATTGTTTTTGCTTATGATGCCCCTCTTTTTAGCACTAGCACAAGAACCGATTGATACTAATTTACAGAAACCACCACTCACCGTTTCACACAATTTATCATCTTAGTCACAAGTAACAAATAAAAAATTTAAATATTCATAATTCTAAAAGAAAAATAGATGCTAAAATTGTAATTATGTACTATGAAAACGTTTTCTTCCATTATCTGTTCATGATACACTATTATTATGACAATGAACAAAGGATATGGGAGGAATTGAAATGAGCTTAATCAAAAACTTTTTTATTACACTATCAAACAATGCTTATTTAAACTCATTAGCAAAAACTGTAGGACCTTCATTAGGTGCAAATAGAGTTGTTGCTGGTAACACGATAGAAGAGGTTGTCGCTACAATTAAGAAATTAAACGACAAAAATATTGCAGCAACCGTCGATAATCTAGGTGAGTTTGTCAATAATGAGCGTGATGCAATTGCAGCCAAAGAAAATATATTAAAAGTTATGGATGCGATTCACGAAAATCAACTCAACGCGCATATGTCGGTTAAGCTCAGCCAATTAGGTAGCGAATTTAATCGTGCCTTATGTTTTGAAAACATTGAAGAAATTGTTTCGAAAGCAAATCGCTATGATCATATGCACATTAACATCGATACAGAAAAGTACGATAGCCTTTTCGATATTACACAAACTTTAGATCGATTAAAACCCAATTATTCAAATATTGGAACAGTGATTCAAGCTTACTTATTTAAAGCAGATGTACTCATCGATAAATATCCAGAACTCCGCTTACGTTTAGTTAAAGGCGCTTATAAAGAATCACCACATATCGCCTATCAAACGAAGGAAGAAATTGATCAAAATTATATTCGACTTATCGAAAAAAGATTATTAAATTCTAAAAGCTTTACTTCAATTGCCACACATGATCACAAAATCATTAACCATGTTAAAAAATTTGTTGAGGACAATCATATTGATAAATCTCAATTCGAATTTCAAATGTTGTATGGATTTAGAAGTGATCTAGCAGAGTCGATTGCAAAGGAAGGATATAATTTTACGATTTATGTCCCTTATGGTGATGATTGGTTTGGTTACTTCATGCGACGATTAGCGGAAAGACCTCAAAACTTAACATTAGCCTTCAAAGAATTTGTAAAACCAAAAGTCCTTCTCTCTATAGGTGCAATTGGACTTGCAGTCGGTACATTATTTAAGCTGTTAAAAAATAAATAAAATAGTTTGACACTCATGTCAACTTTAGAAAGCCACAACATGCCAAAATAGTAGCTGTTGTGGCTTCTGCTTATTAATGTCACATTAACAAAATGGAGTGGCTGTCTCTATTGACATCATGTCTTAGCGCCACTCCACATCATCGTTTTCAATTATAAAATTTTGGTAATCGCTACGTAATTGAAATATGAGCGCTTTATTTCATTAAAACTGTTTTAATAAGTTAGCCATTTCTATTGCACCAACGGCGACTTCTGCCCCTTTATTGCCTGCTTTTGTACCTGCACGTTCAATAGCTTGTTCAATATTTTCAGTTGTTAAAACACCAAATATTACAGGAATGCCTGTATCGTCTCCCGCTTTAGCAATGCCTTTAGCAGCTTCGTTACAAACATAATCATAATGGGATGTTGCACCACGAATCACACAGCCAAGTGTAATCACTGCATCATATTTTTGAGTTTGTGCCATTTTCTTTGACACAATTGGAAGTTCGAATGCTCCCGGTACATAAGCAATATCAATATCGTCAGCTTCGACTTGGTGGCGTTTTAACGCATCAAGTGCCCCTTCGACTAAACGACCTGTGATAAAATCATTAAAACGACTTACAACAATCCCTATTTTTAAACCTTTACCTATAAGTTGACCTTCAAATTTCATTTTTCTTCCTCCTATATTTAAATCATATGTCCCATTTGTGTTTTTTTGACGTGCATATAATCATGATTGTGTTCATTTTCTTCAGCTATGAGCGGAATTCGCTCATCAATTTGAATTCCATAACGTTTTAAACCATGAAATTTTTCTGGATTATTACTCAATAAATGCACGCGCTCTACATTAAAGTGTCTTAACATTTGTGCTGCGATATCGTACTCTCTTAAATCTGGTTCAAAACCTAACGCTTCATTAGCGGAAACTGTATCATAGCCTTGCTCAATCAACTCATAAGCTCTTAATTTATTCATTAAGCCAATGCCTCTACCTTCTTGGGGTAAGTATAAAATCATGCCACCATGTTGTTCAATATAGGCCATTGCCGCTTCAAGTTGATCTCCACAATCACAGCGTGCACTATGAAAAATATCTCCTGTAGCGCAAGCAGAATGAATACGTACATTCATCGTTGGGTGAATCTCACCCTTCACAATAGCTAAATGTTCAGTACCATCTATATTCGAAGTGAATCCATACATATCAAAAGTACCAAATCGCGTAGGTAACTTAACTTTCGCTTGTTCCGTTATGATTTTACGATTCACTTTAATGTGTCCAACAAGATCCTCAATAGAAATCATTTTCAATTGATGCATCTCTTTGAACTGTTCAAGTTGCACGCCTTTAGCCATTGTTCCATCTTCATTCATAATTTCACAAATTAATCCTGCAGGTGTAGCACCCGTTAACCGTGCTAAATCAATAGTGGCTTCTGTATGACCACGACGTTCTAAAACACCATGCGTTTTTGCAATCAACGGAAATAAATGGCCCGGTTGGTTAAAGGTATGTTGGTCCATTTGTTCATCAATTAAAGCACGTGCAGTCTGCATCCTTTCAAAAGCGCTAATTCCAGTTGTCGATTGGATATGATCAATACTTTGTGTAAAAGCCGTACCATGTGGATCGTTATTGTGTTTAACCATTCCATCCAATCCTGCTTTTTCAGCGATTTCTTTTGTAATAGGTGCACATATGAGTCCTCTTCCATATTTAGTCATAAAATTAATGGTGTCATCGTGCATCCACTCCGTTATAGCAACAAGATCTCCTTCATTTTCACGATCTTCATCGTCTACAACAATAATCATTTCTCCTTTTTTTAAAGCATTGAGCGCTTCATCAATTGTATCTAATTTCATTACTTACGCCTCCATTAAAATCCTGCTTTCAGCAAATCTTCCATAGATAGGTCTGATTTTTGTGTTGCAATCGTTTGGACATATTTAAATAACATGTCTGTCTCTAAATGAACAGGATCTCCTTGTTTCTTCGTAGATAAAGTTGTCGCTTTTCTTGTTTCTGGAATTAAATGAATGTCAAAAGCATGAGGGTGCTTTTTAAAAATTGTTAAACTGATACCGTCAACAGCAATAGACCCTTGAGAAACCATTTGATTCATTAAAATAGTGGGTGCTTCAATCGTATAAATCCATTCATTTTGTGATGATTGAATTTGTTTGATACGACCTTTCCCATCTACATGGCCTTGCACAAAGTGACCTCCTAAACGGCCAGTGGCTAATAACGCGCGCTCTAGATTGACTTTATCGCCTGCCTTAAGTTCTGCAAGATATGTTTTATTTTCAGTACCTAAAATAACTTCCACTGAAAAACTGTTTGCGTTAAAAGTGGTTACCGTTAAGCACGTGCCATTGACACTTATAGAATCACCAATATGCATATCTGTTAATATATGTTGACATTGTATAGTCAGTTCAGTTGTGGGGTTTCGCTTTTGAATTTTTTCAATTGTACCTATTTCTTCAACGATACCTGTGAACATGGATTCACTTCCTCTTCATTCGTAATTTCATGTCGGTATCTATTATTTCACTGTGTACAATTTCAAATTGTGGTAGTTGGTCTAAAGGCATTACATCGTCTGTTTGATAAAATTGATATTTACCTTGACCACCTATGATTTTCGGGGCTAAATATAGGATGAAGTTAGTCACATCATGTGACGCTAAAAATTGTGATGTCACGTTCGGTCCGGCTTCAACAAGTATCCGACCGAAACCTTTTTGAAATAAATCTTTTAATATAAAATCAACATTTAATTGATTCGCTTTAATAATATGAATATGGTCTTTTGTCGATGTTAAACTATGGTTCTCGGTATAAATATAAATCGGTGTCGTTTCATCTTTAAAGAGTTGCGCATTCCAGTTCACGTCACCAGAACGCGAAAGAATGACTTTTGCCGGATGATGTCCGTCTTCAATACGCGTTGTCAAACTTGGATTATCTTTGCGAAGTGTCCCATTACCAGTGATAATGGCATCATGATTATGCCTCAAATTAAAAACATCTTGCTTTACAGCTTTTGATGTAATCCACTGACTCTCTTCAACATCTGTAGCTTGTTTGCCATCTATACTTGCACTGACTTTGACAGTTACAATAGGTCGTCCCTCTGATTTACTTTTGAAAAAGTCAGCATATAAATCCAAGGCTCGTTTCATCGGACGGTACTCTACATCAATACCCGCTTCTACCATCATTTGGTGACCCTCTGTATCTAAAGTGATATCTTTAGCTGCGTATACCACCTTTTTAATCCCTGTGTCGATGATTCTTTTGGCACAAGGCGGTGTACTTCCATAATGAGAACAAGGCTCTAATGATACATAAATCGATGCATCTTTTACATTTGCTTCACCAGCCATATCAATGGCTTGAATTTCAGCATGTTTGTCGCCTTTTCTTAAATGTGCGCCTAATCCAATGATTCTACCGTGTTTAACTACAACAGCGCCTACAGGAGGATTCGTTCCTGTTTGGCCGTTGACCATTTGTGCGAGTTGTATTGCTTGTTCTAAATAATTTTCCAATCTTTCACCTCAATAAAAAAACCACTCGTTTAAAATCGAGTAGTGGGAATTAGGAATCGCTATCTCTTAAAAGATAGACGTATTCATTTATCATTTGGTACGACAAATAAGCTTCACAATACTTTGTGAAAATGTCCTACCTATTCTTCCTCCCATCCAGACTCTAACTGTCGGCTCTAGATTCTCACTAGATCAGCCATATCGCTTTGCAATATGGGTCGCAGGCTTTAATTTACTGCCGGTTGGGAATTTCACCCAGCCCCGAAAGAATATATGAAATTGTATTGAGTATAAAAGATACGCATGGACTGTCGAAGTCCATGCGTCTATATTACCGTATCTTTTTAAATTTTACAATTGTTTGAATATAAAATCAGGAAATAAACTTATTCTATAAAAAATCATTATTAAATAATAATATAACTTACTAAAAATATGACTTGTCCTCTAACGCATCACAATCATAGTGACGCTTTAAAGAAAGTGAACCGAATCTTTTGAAAGAATAGATAAATCATGTTGTCATTTTCTAAGTTGAATGCCTTATTTTTTCTTTTTCTTCTTCTTGTCTTTTTTCTTTTTCTTCGCCTTTTTCTGCGCTTTCTTTTTCTCTTTTTCGAGCGCTTTTTTAGCTTTATACGTGTCATATAAATTGTCGACTGCCCTCACGGCTTGTTGAACAATCATTGTCACACCATTACGTTCAAAATTGACACCATTGGTAATTTGACCAATTGCTCTTAAGTTTCGCAAAGTTCCATACAATGGACTGATTACTTCATTTGTAGACGGCACGATTTGAATTCCACCCATTGGATGCGGTTGTATAATTTCTCGATTCGCAATATCCAACAACAGTGCATCGTCCTCATCTAACTGACTCAAATGTTTTTTCGGCCCCGTCGCATTGATGACGATACCCACTTTTAATTCATCCTCTTTATTTTTAAAGGCAAGTCGATATTTACCGTAATATTGGCGTACATTTTCGAGTCCAGATAATATTTCTAAATCACCAGCTTTAATTGCGTCAATCAACAATAAAGCTGTTTCTCTCGGCATCGGATTCGTATTTTCTTTTAAATATCTATGATACTTCGTTATAAATTGGGATTGATCTTCACGACTCAAACTGTTCCAAATCCAATCCATATTTTCTTTTAATGCCTCAAATACACTCTGCAAAGCCCCTAAATCTTCAGGATGATTCAAGTCATAATTTAAATCACGGACCGCATCATATTTTCGACGTTTAAGCAATTTTTGAAGTGGAATCTCTCGCACTTCACATTCTTTTTTAAATAATTCCACCGCTTCTTCTAATGGAACCACACCCATATTTTCTGCTTTTAACTGGTCAAAATTTTCAAGAGTGAGATATTTAAATTTAATCGTTTGCATCTCACCCCGAACACTTGGCAACTTACCACCACGACTCGCCATAATAATTGGCTTTTTCTGGTGGTGCGACAATGCATAACGAATGACGTCTAAACTTGCCAAACCCGTACCGATAATAGCAATTGTGTCATCTTTTTTAACTTCTGACAGTGTTTGATTAGCTGGATAAGGCGCTTGAATATAACCCTTTTGACCTTTGAGTTGGTAAGGGTCGTGATATGACATCGTACCAATTGTAAAAAACACATAGTCATAGTCTTTACAAGATTCCACTTCATCATCAGTACATACAACGATTCGCTTAGGAATGATTTCATTGGCTTGCTCTTCAATATACATATGTTTAACTTCTTTTTTAATTACATTTACATTGTCGAATGCATGATCAAATTGTTCTAGATAGCTTTTCATGTAATGACCAAATACATAACGTGGCAAATAGTCCGCATCACCGTAATTAAATGTATCTTGCTCGTTATACCATTCTCTAAATTCTAAAATATTATCGATATTCAATGACAGCATATCAACTGGTACATTGATGAGCAAATCCTCACTATCATTTTGAAAGGGCTTGCCTTGCCCCATATTTTCCTCGTTATCATAAATATCTAATTGAATTTTCTTAAAATGCTTGTATTTAACTAATTGTCTGAGCACACTCACACCTGCTGTGCCCATTCCTATAATGGCTACTCTCATCTTGCATCATCCTTATTTTAAGTATCTCATTCAAATTCATTATACCCTTAATGAAAAGAAATAATGAAAAAACGTTATTTTTATATGCGAATGTGATAAAGAACACTAAAAAAATTACTATGGTATAATAATCTCACAAGATATTTTTACCCTTTTTGTTTAATTGAAGATATGATATTAATATTCGGAGGCTTTGTCATCGTGTATAAAAAATTGGCTTTATTTATGTTAAGTTTGATTATTTTGTCTGGTTGTTCACTTCCCGGTTTAGGTGGGACTTCAAAAGATAGTGTAAAAATCACAGCACTATCGACGAGTGAGTCACAAATTATGGCACACATGGTTCGACTTAAAATCGAGCATGATACAAAAGGAAAAATCAAACCCGCAATCATTAATAATTTGGGCTCTAGTACGATTCAACATAATGCTTTAATCAATGGAGATGGAAATATTTCTTCGACACGTTATACGGGTACGGATCTTGTCGGTGCATTAGAAATGGACCCAGTCAAAAATCCTAAAAAAGCAATGGCGATTACTCAAAAAGAATTTGAAAAACGTTTCCACCAAACTTGGTTTGACTCTTATGGATTTGAAAATACTTTTGCGTTTATGGTCACTAAAGAAACAGCACGTAAGTATCATCTAAAAAATGTATCAGATTTAAAAAAACATAGCGATGAACTGCGTTTAGGAACAGATAGTACCTGGATCAAACGCGCCGGTGATGGGTATCCTGCTTTTACAAAAGCATATGGTTTTGATTTTGATACAATCCGACCGATGCAAATTGGTTTAGTGTACGACGCTTTAAAAAATAAAAAATTGGATGTGGCATTAGGTTATACTACTGATGGTCGTGTTTCAGCCTATGACCTTGTTGTTTTGAAAGATGATAAACACTTCTTCCCACCTTATGACGCGAGTGTCGTTGCAACAGATCAAATTTTAAAAACACATCCTGAACTCAAACAGTCTTTAAAAGATTTATCAGGTAAAATCAATACAAAACAAATGCAAAAATTGAATTATGAAGCAGATGGAGAAGGAAAAGAGCCTGCTGTTGTCGCAAAAGATTTCTTAAAAGCCCATCATTATTTTGAACATTAATTACGACAATATTTAATAGCTGAACTGAAAATGAAATTGAACAAGCTTATAATAGAGTGAGGTGATTGATTTTGATTAAAAAAATTGGTAAAGTGCTCATTTTAACAATTGCTTTATTTTTCCTCTTAGGACGTCGTAACAAAGCGGAATAATAAAGCATCGACTGTATCAACGCATATATAAAGCAACTTTGAATCACACATACACTTTCTTCCTAGAGTTATAACATAAATAAAGCGGAACAGAAACCTACACTCGAGTGTTTGGATTCTGTTCCGCTTTATTTTATTGATTATCATATATTCTTAAATTCTCTATAGACTAGTAATTTTTACCATCTTGATGTTTTTTGTCATCTTTATAAACATACCAGTTAAAATATTTACCTTCTGTTTTCATATCTTTGTAAAAATCTGCCATAATGACGGCGTTACTTTTCGCCCAATTAATATCTGTTGCATATTGATGTTCACCAGGATTTTTAGGATTCCATCTCATACTGTACAACGTATTCTGATTTGGGTTTGATAAGTAATGATCATGGATAAATTCTGCGCCACCATAAATCGCTTTTTCTGGTGTATCCCAGCCTTTTTTCTTCGCATATTTAGCACCTGTTTTAATAGGGTCTTCATCAAGTGCCCCAACACCATAAAAATTATAATATTTTTTACCGTCAATATCGACACCGTTCGACAACTCTGACATAACTGAGCCAGTTTCTAATAAAGCGTGTGAAATTAAGTAAACTTCATTCACTTGTTTTTCTTTAGCAGCATTTAAAAAATCATCCGTATGTGCCAATAATGTTGGATGATTTCTCAACATTCTTTTAATTCTGTTTTTATCAATACCTTGATATTTCGACAAATTTAAAAATTGATACTTCTGTCTCTTGTCATCCATAAACACCGAACTATCCATCGCATCGCGAATTTCTGAATCAGATGCGTCACGCCAATTCGTATGATTTTTATTTGAAACTTGTTGACTAGTATAGTTATCAATTTGTTTCTTTGCTGCCTTATCAAGTGTCACATCTAGTTTCTCAACTTGCTCTACTTGATTAACATGCTTAAAAAAGATTTGATCTTTAATCATGCTAAAAAAGAAAAAACCTGCAATAACAAAAATAATAAAAGACGCTATTACAGCAATTATCGAGCCATTTTTGTGCTTTCTCATAAACACACCTCTTCAGAATGTTTCATTTTAATTCATATATTTATTTTATCCGCTTGAAATCAAATTTTACCACCTTCAATGCATCTATACAACGAGATACCCCCGTTGTTACACATTCATAAAAAAATAGTAATGAATATGTAAAGTTCTTCATTACTATTCATCGCGATGATAATCCATCATAATGAAACTTGCAGCTTGAGAGCGGTTTTTATAATAATAACGTGCGAGATCAATCGTACCTTCGACTTCGCCATCTCGATACATCATTTGTTTTGTCATGTTGTTAATCATTACAAATTCTGAACGATCTCGGATAACATCTAAATCATCATTGCGCGCGAAAAAATGCTCTAAATTTAAATGATCGTAGTCCATAATTTCCTCCTCGAATGTTAACTAATAAATTAAATGTCATTAAAATGCATTCAACGACAAATATACAAAGAATTTAAACCTATTTGTCATTGCTAAAACTTGTATTAAACATAAAATAGCACAAATCGTGGAATGCCTCAATCTTTTAGCTGTGTTACAAAGGAAATGACCGGTCAGTTCATTTATTATTGAGGAGTCATGTCCATGCAATTTAATACACTTTATGTCCAATACTATAAGTTAATCCATTTTTTACTGCACAAGTATCATATTGATTATAATTATGATGAGTACTTTCAACTTTTATTAATCAAATTATGGTCTCTATCTTTAAAATATAATCCTTCTTTCAATCAAAGCTTCAAAAAATATATCACCTATCACTTACAATTCTATCTTATTGATTTATTACGTCAATCATCTCAAAAGCCCACACCGTTGCCGCTAGAAATGAAGCAAATAGAATTACAAACGACAGCTCTAAATACGACGCATTTGTTGTTAAGCGATTTAACAAAAACCTTGAAGCCTCCGGAACAGCAATGGTTGCGATACTATTTACAAGGCTATCGACAAAAAGAAATTCAACAGTTGATGCAACGTTCTCCGACTACAATAAGGAAATATAAGACGCATGCTTTGAAACACTTGAAGCAAGTTCTCACATATGAAGATATTAAGAAAGGATTTTAACAATGACGATACAATATGCGCACGAAACTATGCTTTACCTCAAAACTTCTGAAAATATAGAGTATCCACTTTTGATTAAATATGTATCTCATACGCACCATAGCCAGCATTCTCTTCATCGCTTCTTAAACGATTTGGCATTAGCGTCACAAAAAGACCTCCGCACTCAGAAAAATTTCTCTATGCAACTTTTAAATACGTATCATTTATCACCCTTCTATTTGAATCCAAGACTCATCCTATGCCCCATGCAACCTCAACGTGCACCTGTACAGATATTCATCAATATGGTTCAAGTCATCGCAGCCTCTTCTTATTTTGAACAAACGAAAGTCCATTTTGAACACAATATCACCCTCGTCGTCCCTATACCACTCATACAATTTATAAAAAAATGGAAAGATGCAATGATGCTTTCCAAATTATTATAGCTTTATTTTGCTTTATTAAATTTATAATCGATGAGTCGCTTTGTAAAATAGCCATTCGCTACTTTCATCAAATAGACAATGAGCACTAAAGAAATCAACGCACTTAACATAATCGTGATCACTAATCCTACTGATAAATTCATATTCGGTTGGATAAAATAATGGGCTGAACTTAAACATAAGAGTAATGCCCCTATAAACAGTCCTAGTAACAGCACATTGACAACAAACAAACCTATCAAAGTCATTGTTAAATAACTGGACGTTTTTAATTCATTCGAAAAAATATGATTCCTTAAATAATAGGAAACAAATCGCTGTGGTGTACGATATTGATTCTGTATATCATCCATGTCATGCGATTTTAAATATGTGCGCAGTGCTTTTTTCTCACGTTGATTAAGATACCATAAGTCTTTTTCAATTTGATGTTGAAATGCTTGATTCTGCATGTGCAACATAGGCCCCCTTTCATCTTTGTAGCATTTTCCTTGTTCACTTTATCATAACACAAACGCCTACCTTAATAAGCAACTCACTCATTAGAAATTAAAAAGTGACTGCATCTAAAGCATACACTCATGCTTCAGAAACAGTCACTTTTTTTAACGTTTAAGCTTGTTATAAACTTTTCGTAGCTTGACTCCCATAAAGGAAAAAGCCATTGAACTCATTTCAAATCTATCTCACAAGTTAAAAATTATAAGATACTTAATCCAGAAGATTTAATATCTTTCTCAAATCCTTTAACTGTATCTACAGATAATTCATTGATGTCACGTCCAATGTTAGACACTTTTTTCACAACGTCTGATGGACAAGTAATGATATCTGCACCAATTTCATCAGCTTGAATGACATTGAATAACTCGCGACAGCTTGCCCATAATAATTGCACGCCTTTTTTACTATGTGTCACTTCAACTGATTCTTTCATTAATGGCATAGGGTCAACACCTGTATCTGCAATACGTCCTGCAAAAACAGACACATATGTTTCTACACCTTCAGTGACAGCTTCAGTGATAGCTTTAACTTGTTCAATTGTATAGACAGCAGTGACATTTAATTTAACGCCTTTAGCTGATAATTTTTCAATTAATGGAATCATTGATTCGCCTTTTGTATTGACAACTGGAATTTTAACAAAAATGTTTTCACCAAATTGTTGGATGATTTCTGCTTCTTTTTCCATTGTTTCCATGTCATCGCCAAAAACTTCGAATGAAATCGATGCATCAGGAATTGCCTCTACTGCTTCTTTAGCAAATTCCACATAGTCTTTAACGCCAGCTTTTGCCATTAAACTTGGGTTTGTAGTAAAACCGTCTACCTCTTTATTTTGATAAGCTTTTTTCATTTGTTCAATATCTGCACCATCTGCAAATACGCGTACTTTCAATTCTGCCATTTTAAATAGCCTCCTTATTGCTGTTAATCCTATTTATAGTTATACCATTTTTAAGTCCTATTCTGCTATTTTAACGCTTTGCATTTGAACAACATTCGTTCAATTCACAAATAAAATATGATATGATTACTATCGATAAATAAAGGAGGCGCACTATGTCCAAATCAAAAAAATACTTTTACTTATCGGTATTGTTAATGCTTATTAGTTTTTATTTTAATACACAAAATCCTATGCTCGAAAAGCATTTTACTTCAATTGTAAAATTGATTTTTGTATGTAGTATTGTAAACTTCGTCATTTTAGTTGCATCCATCGTTTTTGCAGACAAATCAATCAAACATTTGCCAGAGCAACGCAGTTGGATACATAAAGCGTCACGAATACAACCGTGGATTCTTTTAGTGGTCATTTGTATTCATATTGTAAGTTCCCTATTTACCTTTGGTATTATTTAAATGACGCATGAAGCCATTTAAGGTTCAGGTGATTGCATGAAATATATTTATATCTTTATAGGTGGTGCGATAGGTGCATTGTTGAGGTGGCAAATCAGTTTCATCCCTGTTGACTCACAGTTTCCAATCGGCACCTTTCTTGCTAATTTAATCGGGGCAATGGGTATGGGATATTTTACCCGTCTCTCTACAAAGTGGTTTACCCAACATCCTCAAGTCAAACAGGGCATAACAACTGGCTTTTTAGGGGCATTAACCACTTTTTCAACCTTCCAATTTGAGCTCGTTCATTTAGCTGAATATGGTCATTTACTGATACTACTAAGTTATGCGCTCGTCAGTTATTGTTGTGGCATTTTATGCTGTTTTCTAGGTTATCGATTAGGAGGTTTTCACAAATGAATGTCCTACTATTATGTATAGGTGGCGGTATTGGGGCTGTCCTTCGAGCAATGGTAACAGCTCGCTTATCTAGCTTTGATTTTTTCAAAATACCGATAACTACCTTATTCGTTAATTTGTTAGGTTCTTTTCTAATCGGCTACCTTTTTCAAATTTATACTGCCTCACACGCAGCGCAATTATTTTTTGCTGTCGGTATACTGGGCGGTTTTACAACATTTTCAACATTATCATTAGAGTTATTACAAATGCTTCAACAGTCGAAAAAACGACTTCTATTTGTCACATATAGCGTCCTGCAATATGTTGCATGTTTTATCGCTTGTTGGTTAGGTGTCCAATTTCATTTGTAAAATAATTCATACATACTAAAACATAAACCCGAGATCTCGCTAACGTTGCGAAATCTCGGGTTTTTGATAGTTTTTATTGACCGTTAAATTGTAGAGGATCTGGTCCAATACGACGATCTTCATTGAGCGCATCTAAGCGACCCATCTGTTCTTGAGATAATTCAAAATCAAAAACATTTAAGTTTTCTTCAATACGACTTGGTGTGATTGATTTAGGTATTGTTACAACACCATGTTGTACATTCCAACGAATAATGACCTGTGCTGCTGAACGGTTTACTTCATCTGCAACACTTTTTACCGTCGCATCGTCTAGAATTTGTGCATTCATTAAAGGTGACCAAGATTCCATAAGAATATTTTGTGCATCAAGATACTCATGTAAAGCTTTTTGTGTCAAATATGGATGGAATTCAACTTGGTTAATCACAGGTTTGATACGAACATTGGCAAGTAAACGATCCAAATGTTCAACATTAAAATTACTTACACCAATATTTTTAACTTTTTGATCTTGGTAAAGATCTTCCATCCCTTTCCACGTATCAATCATTAAATCTTCATCAGTTCCTGGCCAATGTACAAGATATAAATCTAAGTAATCTAAACCTAAACGCGATAATGAAGCTTGATAAGCTTTTTCCACATTGTCACGACCATAATCACTTAACCAAAGCTTAGACGTAATAAACAAATCTTCACGCTTTAAGTCATTTTCTTCTAAAGCTTCACGAATACCTTCGCCCACTTTTTCTTCATTTTTGTAAATCATCGCCGTATCAATACTACGATAACCATGCTTAATCGCATGCTTAACCGCATCCTTCGCAGAATCATCATTTTCTACACGGAAAACACCTAAGCCCACCTGAGGCATACGATTTCCATTATAAAAAGACTTTTCATACATACAACATCGCTCCTTTACTCTATCCACCTTACATGCTATATCATTTTCAGCAGATGTTAAAGCCATTGAACTTGGGAGCGAGACAGAAATCTATTTGATTTCGTTGTCTCGCCCCGGCAAGGATGACTAGAGCTGGACAAGCTACCAAAGCGTAGAACAGCTCAGTCAGCTACTGCGCTTTCTACTTTTTCGTACGCTTATCATGCGAGACAGAAATCTATTTGATTTCGTTGTCTCGCCCCGGCAAGGATGACTAGATCTGGACAAGCTACCAAAGCGTAGAACAGCTCAGTCAGCTACTGCGCTTTCTACTTTTTTCGTACGCTTATCATGCGAGACAGAAATCTATTTGATTTCGTTGTCTCGCCCCGGCAAGGATGACTAGATCTGGACAAGCTACTAAAGCGTAGGACAGCTCAGTCAGCTACTGCGCTTTCTACTTTTTTCGTACGCTTATCATGCGAGACAGAAATCTATTTGATTTCGTTGTCTCGCCCCGGCAAGGATGACTAGAGCTGGACAAGCTACTAAAGCGTAGGACAGCTCAGTCAGCTACTGCGCTTTCTACTTTTTCGTACACTTATCATGCGAGACAGAAATCTATTTGATTTCGTTGTCTCGCCCCGGCAAGGATGACTAGATCTGGACAAGCTACCAAAGCGTAGGACAGCTCAGTCAGCTACTGCGCTTTCTACTTTTTCGTACACTTATCATGCGAGACAGAAATCCTATGTTATTTGGTATTTCTAAAAATTTTTGATTCCAATTCAACTAGCCATTTTGATCATTGAATCCTCTAAAAACAGTCAAAAAAAGAGGTCAAGACATCAATCTGTCTTAACCTCTAAATATTAAATGCTTCATCAAATGACAATAGACAACTTAATTAAAAGATTCAATTTCATCCATAATACTTTGAAGCGCATTAACATCATATTGAATACGACCATGGAAAACAAATTTGTTAAAGAACTCATTCAACTGTTCTGGACCTACTAACACTTTTGTTGTTCCTTGTGTTGCAAAGCTTGAAATCGTTACATCGCCTTCACGTTTTGGATTAAAATATAAAATCGTAGTTGGCGTATATTTTAAATCCAATTGACGTTGCAATTGTGTCGCAACTTGCTCAATATGATTGATTTGTTTTGTATAATCTTTGATTGAAAGTGCATTTTGTTCACCATCTTGTTGGTCCAGCACAACCATTTGTGGTGTTGATGGATCTAAATCTAATGTTTTGAAAACTTGCTCTAACATTGGATTTTCTGAAAATTGATTTTGACTTACGCCTTGATATACATGACCTTTTAAAAGTTCAGAATCAATAATATAAAGGCCTGTACGTGTCAAAACGAGATGACTAATACGTGTAATATCCTCTAAATCATTAGTGGGTAAAAAGATATTGGCCATGATATGCATATCTTCTGGTCGAATACGTTTTTCTTTGACTAATCTTTCACGTATTCCAAGTAAACGCATATCTGTCACATATTCACTACTATTTTTTGAAAATAATTTTAATGCATCAATTTCTCTATTTTTTGAAGAAAGCATTGTTTCATATTCTTCTTTATGTTGCGTGTCCGCTTTTTTCTTTTCAATTCGAACTTTTTCAAGCTCTTCTTCATGCTCATGAGTCAGTTGATCTTGCTTCGTTTGATATTGACTTGCGTAACTTTCTTTCGCTTTCTTTTTACTTTTGAGCGCTATCAAAAACAAAATAAAGAATAATGCTGCAATTACAATAGCAGCAATGAGGCCTATTTCGATTGGACCAAATTGTGTCATTTGCAATACCTTCCTTTTATCTACATTTCTACAGTTATTTCTATTATATTAAATAACTATAAAATTAGCGATAGTTAAAGCAATAAAATTTATTGTAAAGCAGAAACCGCTTCTTTTAATAATTCAATTTTATCTGTTTTTTCCCAAGGTAATTGCACATCATTTCGACCAAAGTGACCATATGCGGCTGTTTGTTTATAGATTGGGCGTTGTAAATCAAGCATTTTAATAATTCCAGCAGGTCTTAAATCAAAGTGATCACGTACGGCTTGAATTAAAGTATCCTCACTGACTTTTCCTGTGCCAAATGTATCGATAGCGATAGAAACGGGCTGAGCGACACCAATAGCGTAGGCAAGTTGCACTTCACATTTATCCGCAAGTTGTGCAGCTACAATGTTTTTTGCGACATAGCGCGCTGCGTAGGCTGCAGAACGGTCGACTTTTGTAGGATCTTTTCCTGAAAAAGCACCCCCACCATGACGGGCATAACCACCGTAAGTATCCACAATAATTTTACGGCCAGTTAAGCCTGCGTCACCTTGTGGACCACCAATGACAAAACGCCCTGTTGGATTAATGAAAAATTTAGTCTCTTCATCTAATAAGCTTGGGTCTACTGTTGGATAAATAACATACTCTTTAATGTCATTTTGGATTTTTTCTAATTCAATTTCTTCGTGATGTTGTGAAGATACAACAATTGTATCAATACGTTTGGGTTGATTTTGTTCATCATATTCAACCGTCACTTGGACTTTACCGTCTGGTCGTAAATAATCTAAAGTTCCATTTTTACGGACTTCTGATAAACGTTTCGATAATTTATGTGACAGGTCAATTGGTAATGGCATGAGTGTATCTGTTTCATTTGTCGCAAAACCGAACATCAAGCCTTGATCGCCAGCACCTGTATTTAACTCTTCGTCATTCATTTCATCACGATATTCTAAAGCGCGATCGACACCTTGTGCAATATCAGGTGATTGTTCATCTATCGCTGTTAAAACAGACATTGTTTTATAGTCGTAACCATACTTCGCACGTGTATAGCCAATCTCTTTAACTGTTTCGCGTACGACTTTTGGAATATCTACATAAGTGGAAGTAGAAATCTCACCCGCGATTAAGGCCATACCTGTCGTCACTGTCGTCTCACAAGCGACACGTGCATTTTTATCTCCTTTCAAAATTTCATCCAAAATTGCATCAGAAATCTGGTCTGCAATTTTATCAGGATGACCTTCTGTTACTGATTCTGAAGTAAATAAGCGTCTGTTGTATGTCATAATAAACTCCTTTATATAATGGATTACGAACATTCTCTCTCTGAGCTCAATAAAAAAAGAGCCTTTCAACACTATAAAATAGAGTGAAGGCTCTGACGTCCATTCGCTCTTATCGTTCAGACCATATTTGTCTGCAAACGGTTTGGCACCTTTCTTCGTTAAAAGAGGTTGCTGGGTTTCATTGGGTCCATGTCCCTCCACCACTCAGGATAAGAGAATCCGTTAGCACTATATTACATAACTTTTATCAGTCTGTCAATTTCGTACTTATGCACAAATCACTTCTAAAAACCTTTCCTATCTATAAGGTTGATGTTGAATACATCGATATTCATGTAAGAAGCCACTAAAAAAATGATAAATTTGAGTGAACCATTGAAACTTTCGATGAATTTAACGCTGAAGTCATAGTCATAATACGTAAAAATAAATATTTAATCTAAAATCTGTTATTTCCCCTTAAATATAGTAGGGATTATTTCTCTAATATGTTATACTCTTAAATTGTAAAGGCTTACATTCAACAAAATTCGGAGGGGATTAGATCATGTCATTCAATACTAGTGCGTTAGAGGCATTAATCGATAAGCCAAGTTCACATTTTCAACTTACAACAACCGAACTTTATAACAAAATCTTAAAGCGTGATGAAGCAGAGTTAACAGAACTCGGTGCCATCAATGCGAAAACGGGTGAATACACGGGGCGCTCACCTAAAGATAAATTTATTGTAGACAATCCACAGGTAAAAGACGATATCGATTGGGGGTCAATCAATCAACCGATTTCTGAAGAAAAATTTCTCAATCTCTACCATAAAGTTATTGATTACTTAAATGACAAAGAAGAATTGTTTGTTTTTAATGGCTATGCAGGAAGTGATTCAAATTCACAACTTAAACTGACAGTAGTTAATGAATTCGCATGGCATAATTTATTTGCACAAAATATGTTTATTAAACCAACTTCTAAAGAAGAAGCTTCAAAAATCAAAGCAGATTTTACATTAATTTCTGCACCTCACTTTAAGGCAGACCCAAAAATCGATGGTACACGCTCAGAAACTTTTGTTATTATTTCTTTTAAGCATAAAACAATTTTAATTGGCGGCACAGAATATGCGGGTGAAATGAAAAAATCAGTCTTTTCTGTCATGAACTATTTATTACCAAAACATGATATTATGAGCATGCATTGTTCAGCAAATGTTGGAGGTAAAGGTGATGTCGCTCTGTTCTTTGGACTATCTGGAACAGGTAAAACAACATTGTCAGCAGACCCAAATCGTAAACTCATTGGTGATGACGAACACGGTTGGAACGAGAACGGTGTTTTCAATATTGAGGGAGGCTGCTATGCGAAAGCGATTAATTTATCAGCTGAAAAAGAGCCACAAATTTTCAATGCGATTCGATATGGTACTGTACTTGAAAATTTAGTGGTTGATACACATGGATATATTGACTTTGATGATAATCATTATACTGAAAACACACGCGCTGCTTACCCGATTGACCATATCGATAATATTGTGCTCCCTTCTAAAGCATCTCATCCAAATACAATTATCTTTTTGACAGCGGATGCATTTGGTGTTTTACCACCTATCTCTAAATTAAATAAAGATCAAGCGATGTATCACTTCTTGAGCGGCTTTACATCAAAATTAGCGGGTACAGAAAGAGGCATTACTGAACCAGTCCCTTCATTCTCAACTTGTTTCGGTGCACCATTCTTACCTCTTAGAGCTGAAGTTTATGCAAATTTACTCGGTGACCTTATCGATAAACATACCGTTGATGTTTACCTTGTCAACACAGGTTGGACAGGTGGCAAATATGGTGTAGGTAATCGTATTGAATTGAAATATACAAGAAAAATGGTCAATGATGCGATAAATGGTGCGCTTAAAAATACACAATTCGAAAAAGATGAAGTTTTTGGATTGTCGATTCCTACTGAAATTGAAGGCGTACCGAGCACAATTTTACAACCTAAAAATGCTTGGTCTGATAAAGAAGCCTATACTGATCAAGCACAACTTCTTGTAGAGCGATTCAAAGATAACTTCAAAAAATTTGGCGAAAATGCACAAGATTTAGAACTAAACGGTGGATTTAAATCGAATTAGAATATCACTGATTTATTTAAGCCATTTCATAATTATATGTATGCAAAAAAGCGCGTCCAGTTTAATTTAACGGGCGCGCTTTTATATTTTGTCATGCTGATAAATTATATTTTTAGTCGATCATCTTTATTCATGATTGATTGTCGTGTCGACGCATCCAATCCTGTATGAAAGCTAAAACTTTTTTCATGGCTTGTGGTCTCGGTACATGACCTTCATCATGTTGATAGAATGTTTCATACCGTGCGCCAATTTGTTCTAAATGTTGTTCCAAATAATACGCTTGATGAATACCGACTTGACGGTCTTGTTTACCATGAATAATTAAAATAGGAGGCGATTCAGCATCAATATCAGAAAGTGGATTTCGATTACGATAGGCTTGTATATCTTTTTTAGGATGCCCTACCATTCTTCTTAACATACCTCTTAAATCTACTCGCTCTTCATACATTAATTTTAAATCCGTAACGCCACCCCAAATTATATAGCTATTGGCTTTAACAGTTTGAAATGTAAGTAACCCTTGAATCCCACCTCTAGAAAATCCAACAAGATGCAGTGACGCTTGCGGATACATATTTTTTAACATCGTTGCGGCAACTACAACATCATTTAAATCTTTACCCGCAAATTCATCAAAACCTTGACTTCCGTTACTTCCTCTATAATATGGCACAAATACTAAAGTATGTGGGCTTATAAATTGAAGTAATCTTGCTAAACGAACGCGTCCTACTTGTCCTTTACCGCCACGTAAGTAGATTACGATTCTGTTCACATAAGAATGGGGTACCAAGCAGAGTCCTTTAACGTTAAGGTCATCAACACGATACGTCCATTCCTCCACTTTATGCGATAATAATTCACTAGGCATTCGTTTAGCTTTGATAAAAGCCAAGTTCTTTCATCCTTTCTACACATGCTAATATCGCAGGATCATTTAATAAATAACTTTTTTCATCATCTTTAATAGTATCTAATGACTTTGTAAGAATAGGTCCATACGTTTCATGATAATAAGTTTTATCTTCAATCTGGTCGACAAATACGACATAAACATCTTTTTTGAAACAATGTGATTGCCCTTGCACTTCATATTGCGCAATATAATAAAGCGCGTCTATCGTTGAGCCAGTTTCTTCATATAATTCACGTTGCACAGCCTCTTGACTCGATTCATTAATTTCACGTTTACCGCCTGGAAATTCAATCCCTCTATCTTTATGTCGCGTTAACACAAGATTTTGATTGTAAATTGGTAACGCTAAAACGTGTTCACCATTTTGTTCATCGTGATGATTTTTAAATTCAAGCACCACCGTTTGATGATGACTATCGGTAAACTTCACACCCCATACGCCCTTTCTATCTATGTTACAATATAACCTATTGAAGGAGGTTACAACTTGAAAACTTTGTTTATCAAACTGATTCGTTTTTATCAACGTTTTATCTCACCTTTGACGCCACCTTCCTGCCGATTCTATCCAACGTGTTCCAACTATACGTTAGAAGCGATTCAAGTTCACGGTGCATTAAAAGGAAGCTGGCTCGGCTTAAAACGAATTTTAAAATGCCATCCATTTCATAAAGGCGGCTTTGATCCTGTCCCTTTAAAAACATCTCATACGCATCACAACGCTAATAATAAAGATTGATTCACTTCGGGCGGTTTAAAATATAACCGCCCATTTTTTAAAGTGCCCGATCCTGTTACAATATCTTCTTTAAAATAAAAACCGTCTTCAGGAATATCTCCTGCATAATTGCCCTCACGACTTAATAAAGCAGTGTAATATCGACTCAAACCACATTCGTACATACCACCTAAAACAAATTGTACATCTTCTTTTTTTAATCTCTCAATAATGGAGAGTACTCGATCAATCCCTCCTAAACGAAAAGGTTTCAATACAATGATACGAACAGCTTTACTTTGAATCCATTCCATAATCGCCTCTTCACTTGTCGCATGTTCATCGATCGCTATAGGTGGCAAGGACTGATCATCTATTTTGTCATCTAAAGATTGGAATGGTTCTTCTATATAAGCAAGTTGATACGATTTTAATTGTTTTAAAGTGGCTTCATCTTTTTGAGTTAGTGTTTGGTTAGCATCTGTAGAAACCGGAATCATCGGATACATCGTTGTGAGCATCTTAACTTGTGACAAAATGTCCGCATTCCATTTCAGTTTAATTCTCCCCGCTTGATCTAATTTCATAAGCCGCTGATTAAAATCACCATTAATTGTAATTGTCATTGGAATCGAAAAACATTCCAATGGATAAAACATCGGATACATAGCCATGATAATCGTTGCACGTGCAGCAGGAAATGGATCTAAAGTTGAAACGAGTTTTTGACCTTCACTAAAATTACGAATTTCTTGCCCTCTTACATTTTCAAACCATTTCTGTAAGGTTTGTTTTACATCCGTAATTGTCTCATGATGATACCAATCCGTTTCAAAAGCATTACATTCACCAAACCATAATTTGCCATGCTCATCTTGTAATGCAACAAACAACGTATGTCTATGTGTGAGTTTAATTTTTGCTGTTTGAATCGGATGTACAAATCGTGGGTCAAAACGGTAAAAATGAATGCCCATTAATTTCATTGAAATCCCTCATTTAACAAACGTCTTTGTAATTTACCAGTACTTGTATATGGAAGTGCTTTTACAAAATAAATAAATGCAGGTTGTTTATATTTGGCTAAACGCGCTTGTAAATATCCCTCAATATTTTCAATCGCTTGTTGTGCAACCACATATAAAATCGGTCTTTGTCCCCATACATCATCATCAATGCCCGTACACATCGCATCTTGAACTTCAGGATGTGATTTAGCTACAGATTCGATTTCAAAAGGATAAATGTTTTCGCCACCGCTAATAATTAAATCTTTGCGTCGATCATAAATAATGACGTCGCCATCTTCGTCCATACTCGCGATATCACCTGTTTTAAAATATCCTTCTGCATCAAAAGCGTTCTCAAGATGTGAAGGATATAAATAACCATTCATCACATTTTGTGCTTTTACATAAAGTTCTCCGTGCCCATTTTCGTCCGGAGATACGACTTTCAGATTAACATTTTCACTTGCATGGCCAACTGTATTCGGTTTGCTTTTCAACAACTGAGGTGAAGCTGTTAAAAATTGTGAACATGTTTCAGTCATGCCAAATGAATTATAAATCGGCAACTGATATTGTAGCGCCTGACGAATCAATTGTTCATCTAACTTGGCACCACCTAACAGTATTTTTTCAAGTTGATAAGGTTGATTGAGACCGTTTTGCATTAAACGCATTAATGTTACAGGAACTAAAGAAATATGCGTAATCCCTTTATGTTGAATAGCCTCTATAATAACATTTTCATCGAATTTTTCGAGTAAGTACACGGTAAATCCGTACTGCACACTTCTTAATAAAATACTTAAGCCTGAAATATGAAATAACGGTAACACTGCAAGCCACTTAGACGATGGACTAAAACCTAAACTTTCAATACAAGATTCTGCACTAAATTGGTGATTTGCGAAAGTTTGTGGAACTGCCTTTTGAGGTCCAGTTGTCCCCGATGTAAACATAATCGATGCAATTTGATTTTCAGATACAGAATGAGGAATATGAGGTACCTCTTCACTGATTAATGTACTTGAATATATAACTTTCGTTTTTGTTGTAAATAGGATATTCTGTGTACTGATAATTAAATCAATACCGATTGCATTCATTTGTTGGTCAATTTCATAGGCTGTTAAGCGATTGTTAATCAATGAAATTTCTATTTGATAAAGCCAAGCTGCATGTAAGAGCACAACGCTTTCAATTGAATTATCAATATATAGCCCCAGTCGTTGTCGATTTAAAGCCTTCAATGCGGCCCCTTTTTCAGTCGCTAACTGTAATAAGTCTTCAAATGTCAACGACTCTGATGGGGTCTCTATCGCAATTTTTCTCGGCTGTTGCTTGGCTTGTTGTACGAGCCAATGTTCCATATTCGTCTCCCCCCGAATAAATCTTAATAATACTATTATAGTCTTAATCGAACGCACATGCATGATATAAATCTAAATTTATTTTCATGAAGCAGCGAGAAATAAGATTGGGGATTCGTATTATTTTTATAAAAAATGGCAATTACGTTTTAAAGCAATTAAATAGTGGAATTTTAAAACTATCGTACAAATCAAGAAGAACCCTACAAATTCACTCTGATTTGTAAATATAGATCCATTTTTAATGCGTAAATTATTTCTCAATTGGAGGTGAAGCGTATGACTACGCCTACAGAAAAATTACTGGCTTCTTTAAGTTATTTTAGTGTTTTTTTCGCACCTATTTTATTTCCAGTTATCGTATGGATTGCTGCGGGACCACCAGTCTCCACACATGCTAAAAAGGCGCTACTTTATCACATTTTACCTTGGATCTTAATCCTCATTGCTGTTATTTGTTTTGGCTTAACTCAATCTTACAACCATACTGCAGCTGCCGTTCTATTCATCCTGGGTATTCTTACAGCTTTAGGAAGTGTATTTTATCTTATTTATAATTTATATTGCGGGGTTAAAGTACTTGTGACAGATGAGTAACATGTTGCTTAATAGATGCAATTTAAAGAACAATGTTGTATCGTTTTATAAACGAGTCGCGTTACCTATTGGAGGTTTAAACATGAAGCAAAATCAACCTAATTTAGCGATTTTTATTTCGATCTTGCCATTACTTGCTTACCTTTATTTACAAGGATTTTATGTTGTTATTTATAAAGAAAGCGCTATTGCTCGTGTTCTTGCAGTGTCTGGCATGCTTATTTTCACCATACTTTGTTCTATTGCAGTCTATAGTGCTTTTATCCACACGCAAAAAGATAAATCAAAATAATAAAATCCGAGGTTTTCAAACAGATGAATGAAGACCTCGGATTCTATCTTTTATTAAACGAGTTTTATTGATATTTCGTCTTTAATTAAATTGTTTTATCTTTTTTACGTTTTCGACCTATCATCACCGTACCTAATGTAAGCAATAATGTACCCATTAACCAGCTAGCTTGTGATGTGTTAGATGCTCCTGTATTTGGCAATTGTTTTTCAGTCTGGTGCTCACCTTTAGACATTGATTGTTTTTTCTTGTTCGTTGATGATTTCATCTGACCTTTACCTTGTTGTTGATCCGCTGGCGTTTGTACCATTGGTGGTGTTGGTTGCTCTGGTGTCGGTTGTTCCGCTGTTGGTGGTGTCGGTTTCTCTGGTGTTGGTTGTTCCGGCATCGGTGGTGTCGGTTCTTCTGGTGTTGGTTGTTCTGGCATTGGTGGTGTCGGTTCCTCTGGTGTTGGTTGTTCTGGCATCGGTGGTGTCGGTTCCTCCGGTGTTGGTTGTTCTGGCATCGGTGGTGTCGGCTCCTCTGGTGTTGGCTGTTCCGGCATTGGCGGTGTCGGTTCTTCTGGTGTTGGTTGTTCTGGCATTGGTGGTGCCGGTTCTTCTGGTGTTGGTTGTTCCGGCATCGGTGGTGTCGGTTGTTCTGGTGCTGGTTGTTCTGGCATTGGTGGTTCAGGATTCCAGTTCTTCAATGGGAAGAACCCTGCATCGATACTGTTATCGTCTTTCGTTACCTCGATTTTCGCCACTAAACCATCAGAATCTTTTTCTGTATTCGCTGTTGTATGTTTACTTGTTGCTTCGTATCCTTCTGGCGTTGTAAATACCACTTCGTATTTACCTTTTTTAACATTCGTGAACTGGTAGTGACCTTGCGCATCACTTTGCGTTTCTGCCACGACTTCACCTTGTTCATTTTTCAATGTTACCGTGACATTCGCTAATTCTTTTTCACCTTCATTTTGTACACCATTGTGGTCGCCATCTTCCCATACAAAATCTCCAATTGTGTAGGTTGGCTCCTCTGGGTTCCAGTTCTTCAATGGGAAGAACCCTGCATCGATACTGTTATCGTCTTGAGTTACTTCTATCTTCGCCACTAAACCATCAGAATCTTTTTCTGTATTCGCTGTTGTATGTTTACTTGTTGCTTCGTAGCCTTCTGGCGTTGTAAATACCACTTCGTATTTACCTTTTTTAACATTCGTGAACTGGTAGTGACCTTGCGCATCACTTTGTGTTTCTGCCACGACTTCGCCTTGTTCATTTTTCAATGTTACCGTGACATTCGCTAACCCTTTTTCACCTTCATTTTGTACACCATTGTGGTCGCCATCTTCCCATACAAAATCTCCAATTGTATAGGTTGGTTCAACTGTATCTTCTTCAAATGACAGAATGCCGATCTGTTGCCCACGTTCGATTTCTTTTGGAAGTTCTGATTCAAGGTAGATTAAATCACCATGTTCTTCAGTTTCAGTATCCACACCTGTATTCTTACCGTGAATAACATCGTTTGGAATAGAATCTTCAACTGTATTAATCACATTTCCGCCTTCTATGATGATTTCAGGTTGTGGTGGTACAGGTGCTACAGGTGGAACAGGGATATTTTCACCATTTCCATGACCTTTACCAGAATGAAGTTGAATGCCATCAATCCAGTTTAAAGTTACAGGATATCTATTATTGTATCGATAATTTTCAATTGAATTTTGCGTCACTTTTAAACTGATATCTCGGTTGCCATCAAATTCTCCTTCTAAAACGGCAATTAAAGGTCTTTCCACTCTGCTATCTGTAAGTGGTATGATTTCTAATCGATCCTGATTTGAAGCAATTTTGAAATTTGAAGTTACATTATTCAATGATTCAAGATGATTATGCATACTTTGATTTGGTTTTGAGCCATTAGTTATTTCATATATTTTCAAGCTTTGTTTACCAAAATCAATCCCACTATTTTTATCATTTATGAAAGTGACTTTTTGTAAATTGTATGATTTTGAAAGAGGATTAATGTATGTGATATGTTTAAATTTATGATTGGCTTTATCTAAAGTAATAAAAGCACCTTTTAAGCTAGAAATATTTGTAGCTGTGACTGGGTTTAAATAATTTACAGCCAAGTTTTTCTCGGATTTAAGGCTTCCAACTTCTGCTTTTACATTGATGTTTCCATTATTTAAAACTTTACTTGTATCAATAAATAAAGGCAACTCAAGGTTAACATTCACATTTGATTTATTATTTACAATGTCAGTAAACGTATATTTAATCTTATTACCTGCTACTTCACTTTGTGCTAATACGTCAGATTGACCTTCTAATAAAATATTTGCTGCTTTTTTATCAACAGATATACCATTTGTGTTAATGTTATCTGACAGTTCTACTTCGAAGAAATCTCCACTTCTTGTATTTTCAGGTAATTTCGCATTTAATTTTAAGTTTAATCTTTCCGCTTTTTGTGGATTGATAGCTTGTGCGCTATTAACATTTGTTAAATCAATTTTCACATTTTGAAGTTCTGTTGAAATGTTTTTTGCTACTTTACTTTGATCTGCCTCTTGCTTGTTGTCAGTTAACAGCTCTGGATTTGCTTGTGCTTCTATTTTTTCTTCATTTTTGACAGGTGCGACTTGTGACTTTTGCGATTCAGCTTGGACATTTTCTTTCTTTTTATTACTTAATGTTACTGCTTCTTCATTTTTAGTTTCAACTGGCTGTGCTGAAACAGCTTGAGGTATGACTTCTTCTTTTGTTGAGTCTCCATTTTCCTCACTTTGAAGAGCGAATTGCGCTAGTTCGTTATTCTCAGTTGCTTTATTTGCGTCAGTGGATTGTGGTGTTGATTCTGCAGTTGACTTCCCAGTTTCAACTGCTACAGCGGGCTTCGTTTCTTCTGATGCCTCTGCTTCATTATCTTGACCAATACCAACGATAAACATTGTCCCTAATAATATTGATGCTGCCCCAAATTTATATTTTCTAATTCCAAATTTTTGTTGATTATTCACTTTTTCTCTCCATCTCGTTCTTTTTGCGCAATATTTCCGATTACACTAAGCGCAATTGTATAACGTGATGATTCGAAAGACAATATTATTTGAAATAGTTAATAAAAAGTTTATATTTGCAATAATTTAAGGTGTGTTTATTTGGTTCGTGTTATATTTTTAAGAATTAATTTAGAAATAAAAATTCAGCATATATTTCGCATTTTTAATCTTTAACAGTAAAGCTTATCAGTTTTACTTTGCTACATTCCTAATTTATCCATTGTGTTTTCAATACTTTGATACATGTCTTTAAAATCTTCTAAACTTTCTTCTGGACTAATTGTACAGATTCTTAAAACATTCTCATCATTTAACATTGTCGTAAATATACCTGCAATATTGTATTTTCTTAGCGTTTCTGACAACAATATATTTTTTCTCTCAGATTCCTCTCGTTGTTCAGCTTTTACTTTAAATGTAACAATGCCAAGACTCGCGGCTGTTACAAGTTCTAAACGTTTAGATTGTTTCACTTGTGCTTCAAACCATTCTGCATATTTCATAGATTGGTTGATCATTGCGGATATTTTTTCAGTTCCAAACGTTTGCAATGTCATCCACAATCGAGGTCCCCGTGCAGGTCTTGTTAACTCAGGCCCCATATCCCACCAATCCGGTTTATCTGTTGTTGACTCTACGTCTTGTAGATATTCTCCTCCAGCACGATATGTATTTAGCAAATATCGGATATCTTTTACAAGACAAAACGCAATACCATAGATTTGGTATAACCACTTATGTCCATCCCATACAATCGAATCTGCTTTTTCAATGCCTTTCGCTAAATGACGTTGATTTGAAAGCACGACTGATGCACCATATGCACCATCAACATGAAACCACAATTGATATTTTTCGCAAATTCTGGCGATTTGATCTAACGGATCTATAGCACCTGTATTGGTCGTTCCACATGTTCCAATGACAATAATCGGGATTAAACCTTTTTCTTGATCAGCCTGTATTTGTCGTTCTAAATCGTCACTTTGCATCTGAAAACTCTCTGTATCAACGTAACGCCAATTTTCTTTGGGTATCCCTAATAAATGTAATGCCTTATGATTGGCAGTATGTGTTTGTCGCGTCATATATACAGTCGCTTTAGAAATATCATTAACGGAAACTTTAGCATCTCTTGCGGCAGCCAGTGCTGTAAAACCAGCCATCGTTCCACCTGATTCAAGAATGCCTCCCGCATGCTCACCTTTTAAACCTACTTGCTGAATCGCCCAATGAATTACCTCTTTTTCCATTGCACTTGCCCCAGGCGCTAAATGCCAACCACCCACGTGAGAATTATAAGATGTCGCAATCATATCTCCTAACCACGATACATACTCAGCTGGTCCCGGGATAAAACCATAATATCTAGGGTGTCTTAAATTCGCATCCAACTCTAATGCATCGATTTCTTCTTTCATAACTTCTTCGATTGGTCGGCCTTGAGATTGAATCGAGGATAAATTAAAAGGTTTACGAATCTCTTGGCGATTCAAAAACCCTCTTTTCGCATTAAAATCGCCTTGATTATAATGCTTGAAAATCTTATTCACAAATTGATTGGTTAACTTTAAAATTTCTTCCTCTTGAATTTTATGCATTTGATTTTGTTCATCATTCATATAAATCCCCCCAAGTTCATCCATAAAAGTTAATCACTAATTATGAAAATAACGATACAATATAAAAAATGTGTTAATTCATAACATTCCTATAGAAATCTACTTCAATGGGTAATATAACACTAAAAATCTTAAAGAGCCAGTCGTAAAAAAGCAAAAAGAAGAGGCAAAATAAATGTTGCTTTGCCTCTTCTTTTTCATCTATATGTAATAGAACTATTAAGTTTTATAGATCTATAGTAATTTGTTGGATTTTTCTTACATCTACCGTGTCGCTCATACGGTGTTGTTGTAATTTTTTGTTTAACTCTATAGTCATTTTGTCTTTATCATCATCGCCTAATTTTATGACAATTTTACCGTCATTTAAGCCATTTTCATATAGGCCGTAATTATCAATAAGCTTTTTACGAAGTTTAAAGTCTAATTCTTTTAAAGACACTTCTTCTTTATTTATAGAAAAATCATTGATGTTTGATGAAGAAATAAAATCACTATTTTTTTGATTTACAACAATATTAGGTCTTTTTACATAATCACGATATACTTTTTGGTTAGTCTCAGTAATACCTCCTATAGATTTAATTTCAGCACTTTTATCAGTACCCTCTTGCACAACAAAAACATCTAAGCCCTTATATTGTTTCTCTTCATCTTGATATTTTTTAATATCATTACCGTCTAATGTAATTGTTAAAAGTACACTTTGTGGCGTTATAACTTCTAATTTTTTATTAGTTGTATAACCTGAAACATTGTAATATTCAAAACCTGGTTGAGAATAATATGATTTTAAATCTTGTGCTTCTTTATTGATTTGAATACTCCCATCACTAGCGAATGTTGCCGCATGACTTTGTATACCAACACCTGTTGTTAAGATACCTACAGCCAAGCTGACTTTTATAATTGTGGATTTTTTCATGATGTTTCTTCTCCTTCGTATGCTGTCATCTAAAGTGTGTCATTTAAGACTTTTTAATTATATAGAGATACTAGGAATTTTAGTATTAACCATTTTTTAAATAATTATTAACTTATGTTCTAACAATTTAATAAGTTAAACCCCTATTTTAGTTTTGCAACTTAAAATAAGGGTTTTCTTGATTATTTTATATTATATTTTATTGACCATTATACGCTTTATTGATCATTTTATTAAAACGATTTTGGTGTGCTTCACTTAATGTATTTACTTTTTGTTGTGCAGCAATTCTGTCTTGATAACGATGTGTGTCAACATATTGATTTACTAACGCTTCCGCTTCTCTTACATGATTACGTTTAATTGCACGTTTTTCTCTATCTGTGTAACCAGACGTATCACTTTGACTTAAACCATACAAGTAGCCTGATTTTTGGAAAGTAGTAGATTCGTCAATGTCAATTACATGACTTTCAGTGACAGTTTCCGTTTCAACAGTTGCTTGTTTCGGCTCCTCAGATTGAGATGTTTTTGAATTCTCTTGTTGTGAAACTGGTGCTGCTACTTTTTCAGTTTTTACCTGTGCATTGTCCATTTGTGCTTCCACTTTATCACTTATTTTTTCACCGTTAACAGTAGCTAAAGATTTAAAATTACGGCCTTGAATCACTTCAAATTTTGTTTCATGTTTTATTTGTGGCGCAGCAACCATTGGTGTATGTACTGTTGTCTCAGTAAAAACTGGAGGTTGTGGCTTTACTGTTTGAGGCACTTCAATTTCCATAAAATTAAATGATGGTTGTACAGCTTTTGTTTGGCTAGATTGAGCTTGTACATCAGTATTTTTCTGTTTCAACGCTCTTGGATGTCTTAATCTTTCATCGTCTTTAGCTTTTTTAGCATCTTCTCTAAGTTTATTTTTTAAGTTTTCATCATTTTTATTTGTTTCAGTTAATACTGGTATGTCTTTGGGACGAGCTAAACCAATTTCTTCAAAAAATTCATCAATAATAGTTTCTAAGTCTTCAACTTTTTGATCTAACATCCTCTTATTTATTGGTTTTCTCCATTCACGTTCTTTTGTTTTATAACCAACTATCAAGTCAAGTCTTGTATACAAACTTTGTACATCTTCAGTCTTTGAAAAGGCTTGTCCCAACATTAAAATTTTATTCTCTAATTCGTTTATTTTAATATTTGCATCATATTGATCTTTTCTATTAAAGCTCTTTAAATCTTTATTTTTATTTTCTATGTCCTCAATTTCACGATCAAAATCGCTTTTATTTTTCTTTAAATCATTATAAATAGATATATATCGTTGATAAGTCAAACCATAAGTGCTGCTTGCTAAAGCTTTACGATCTTTTTTACTTTTTTCTATCTGCTTTTCTTCTTTTAAAAAGAAATTCATAGCTTCCATTTCAGCCATAAAGCGTTGTTTATATTTTTTTACTGCTTGGGCGTATTCTGGTTCGTCATATTTTTCATAACCACTAATTGTTATTGAATGTATAAAATCTTCTAAGTTCTCTTTGTATTGCTTTGAGGTATAGGATAGCGTACTACTAGGCTCCATTATTGATAAAGCTTTAGATTGATACGGATTTTTCTCCCCGGAAACTATCGCAAAAGCTTCGCCTCCTACTAAAAAGTGTGAAGCGAGAACTGCACTCGCAGATAAAACAAGTAACTTCTTTTTCATTAATTAATCTCCCTTAATATGAATATATTTATAACCGCAAATTATTTTTTAATCTCCCAATTAATTAATTTGCGAGTTTTGATTATATACTGGTTTAAAAATAAGAAAAATTAAATCGGAATTAATTAATTTTTAACAATTCTTAAAGCGTTTAACAATTGATTAAGAAATAGTGTGCAAAACTTTGTTTCATGTCACATCATTCATTGAATCACTTACTTTAATTCTTAACTCAATTTTTAATACCTTATATACTTAATATTTCTTTACTAAAAATTATTGACCCAATATAAAGGTATCCATCTTTTTTTGTTTAAAGTATTCATCTATTTCCATCAATATTGGAAATGTGTTGAATTGTGAATGACTGATTAAAACGATGATATAATTGATGGCTTTATGCTGTTGCTTTAATAAATCCTGCAAAGCATTCGTAAAATTTCTTTTTCAGCAAAGCATACCCAATAAAGACTATAATACCAATGAAAAATTCTGGTTTAGACAAAATGTTGTTACTAAACCACGTAAAGCCATTTATAAATATTTGCATGTCTTTCCCTCCTCGCGCATGCACTAGTTATAGAAACGAAGGAAAAGGTAAATCATTATCCGTTGAAAATACATCATCAAAACCTCTAGGATAATGGTATTCAAAATCATCTTTATCTTTTGGAAATACAAATTTACCTCCTACTTGCCAAATATAAGGTTTAAAATTGTACTTTAACCGATTTTTCTTACTTTCCCATAACAGTAATAATTCTTTAGGATCTGCTTGGAAATTAGACCAAATATCGTGATGAACAGGAATCACAACATCCGCTTTTAAGCTTTCTGCCATTCTCAGCATATCTACAGATGTCACTTTGTCTGTAATCCCACGTGGATTTTCACCATAAGCCCCTATCACGACATTCACATCATTTTCATTTCCATGCTTTGCAAAAGCGTTAGAATAATGTGAGTCACCTGCATGATACAAAGTACCACCAGAAGTTTTAAATAGATAATTAACTGCAATCTGATCCATATCTACTGGCATTTTATCTTTTAAAGTAATTGAAGGATCCGCTGTAACTAAAGCCGTTCTATCAAATGCTTCTAACACTTGAATTTCAACACTTTTGACTTGCACGGTATCGCCAGGTTTGACTACGATACAACGTTCCTCGGGTACGCCCCATGATTTCCAAATATTCACCACTTCTTTAGGCCCAATAAATGGCACATCATGACGACTATTTTGTAATATAGCAGCCGCTGTATGGATATCGAGATGATCTGAATGAATATGTGTCACAACAAGTGCATCCGCTGTTCTTATTTCAAAAGGATCGATGACAAAAGGTTGAACCCTTAAGTTAGGTTGTAAATTTTGGCAACCGCTCATTCGTTGCATTTGGTGACCCTGTTTCATCTTTTGAACTTTTTTCGTACGCTTTCCAGTTCCACACCATAAATCACATAAAATATTCGTATCTTCATATGTTTTAAGCCATATTCCGGTACAACCTAGCCACCACATCGCAAATGTTCCCTTTTCAACGATTTCACTTTCAATCTCTTCGTTAAGCCAGGTTCCCCATTCAGGAAACGTGTTCATTATCCATTTTTCTTTCGTAATTTCAGTGACATGACTCATGAATAACTCCTCCTTTATATAAATGTAAGCGCTCACTTTTGTATCAGTTTAAACGCAATATGTATAAAGCAAAAGTCCAATATGTGTACAAAAATTTTGTACATTATTGGACTTGTTTTAAGTAAGATCAGTTTGATAAAAAACTATTTCGCTATACCCGTCACACGGATAACTTTCAATCAGTAATTCAAAAATTTTGAAGTTAAATTGATATGTATCGTCATCATTCTAATAGTCATTTTTTCATAAAAAATAGCAATCAAGAAATGGTTCATCCCATTACCCAATTGCTATGTAATCGTTTAATTTAGCCAAGACCTAAAAGTTTACCTACTAATTCTACGCCATGTTGTACTGTACCCACAATCGCAACGCCCATGCTTGTCCAATCTTGTCCAATTGCAGAAGTCACAATATCAGTAATAGATTTGAATAATTCTTCCATTGTCTGCACCTCCTTTATGTTTCTATTTATATTTTATATTACATTTTAGATATTTTTATATTCATTTCTTAATTACATCGTTTTTATGCCTAAGTGTTAAATTTAATGTTGCAAAATACAGTTAAGCATGCCTAAGTGTTTAATGAAACTAAATTTAGTTATATATTTAAATTAAACAGATGTGTTTTGTATGCTTTTAAAGCCAATCAAATAAAAAAGGCAGTAGCGCAAGAGTTAAGTACATCCTTTTGGATATGCTTTTCTCGATTCAAACGCTACGTGCCCTATATGATGATGATTTCAATAAATCCCTATTCTATGCTATCACACTCTTATAAAAATCTCGATACAACCCTTTATTTACCATCTGTCCATGACTTTATCGATTTAGCCGTGTGATTTTGCCAGTCAACCTCATATATTGTTGTGAAAGTTTTTGGATCGTAATTTTTATAGTTTTCGCCTTTCCAAAAGAAACCATTCCATAAGATTTCATAAAAATCTGTTTCACGCTGGTAGGTCACTTTGAGACGTGTTTTTTTCTGATCATTGTTTTTATGTGAAAATACACCTAAAAATTCAGGATTAAAGTTGCCACGCGCCAACAATGGGATTTGGTATTCAGGAATAAAGTTTTGACCTGCATTCGCATTACTATTTCTTTTAGCTAAAAACAACTCATTACCATAGGTGCCCCCATTGTCTTCAGCATCTCTACCATAAGGACCCCAACCATTATTCATGAATTTATTCGCTTCTACACCCCAGCTCACTTGTTTATAATCCGTTCCTTGATTAATATATGTCCGATAATTCTTTTGCTTATAACTAATCGTTTCTGAAAAAGAATATTTGCCATTCAAACTTCCTGTTGGATTATTAGAGACATTAATATCCCCTCCACCGCCATAGCTGAGTGTTTTCTGAACTTGAAATTGATCTGTCTCATTTTTTGGTGCATAATCCACAAGTGTCGTTGAATCACCTTTTAAAGCACTTAAAGTTACGTTGTATTTGCCTGCCCATGGTAATACTGAGCTGTTATAGTCATTAGGATTGGGTTTGATATAGCCTGAATTGATCGTTCCTGTAGCTTTCAGAATTAAAGTTTCTTTATTGTAATTTTTATCCTCAATAAAGTTAAAATCCAATATTTGTGAAATTTTGAAGCGATCTGCATCTGCAGTAGCTGTCGTTTTAAAAATCGTCGTATTGCCATCAGCCGCTGAAGCTTTTACTGATGAAACCTCTTGTGCTGCTAAGGCTTGAGCTGAAAGTAATAAGAATGTGGCTGAAGTGAGAATGGTTGTTTTAATCAGATGATTTATTTTCATAATTGCTCCTACCCTTTCACTTTAATTTCATGCGTTTTCCAATTAATCTCATATTTTACTATAAAATTACGGTTTGTAAACGCATTGTGTGCACGACTCGCATCGATATAGCTTGCATGTGAATCTGGTATCTGTCTCCATATACTTGTGACATCTAAATTTCTGCCTAATGAAATTTCAATTTGAGATGTTTCGCTTGTATTTGGATCATGCGAAATCGTTGTTAAAAATGCTGGATTAAAACCGCTTAATACTAATGGCGGTAGTTCGCTGTCAGATACAAAGAAATCTCTGGCTTTATTGCGTATAGAATTCCCACCGAAAAAGAGAAATTTATCATAAGCTGACACTTTTGTACCATCTATATTAAATTCATTTGCTTTAACTGCCCACGCCACATTTTTTGAATTTTGATTTGCTACTTCACTAACATAACTGGATTGATTATAACTAATTGTTTTTGTGTAATTGGATGATCCATTAATATTCAATGATGAATCCGTTTTAAATGAACCACCGATGGTATAGCCGAGTGTTTCTTTTACATCAATAGAATCCGTTCTATTTTTAGGTAAAAAGTTGATAATACTCGCATTTTGATCATCCACTTTAAGCGCTAAATTATATTGAAATGGCCAAAGCATTTGCGCAATATATGGAAGTTGACGATTTCTTTGGTATCGCGTTCTAGATTTAACAAAACCCTGTGTTTTCACAATCAAAGCATCTTTATTATATTTTGGGTCTTTAATAAAATCGAATTGAATATTTTGAGTTACTCCCCATTTGTGACTGCTAATATCTTTAGTTCTTTTAATCACTTGTGCATTGTCACCAATATCTTGGTAAGCACTTGCCGCTAAAACTTCGTGCTGTTGTGCGACAATAAAAGATGCCATTAGACTAAAAATTGCCACACTTTTTAAAAGTCTACTCTTCTTCATTGTCTTAGCCTCGTTTCTAAAAATATTTTTTATTTCAATCTTATCTTATCACTAAAGTCCAAAAATATTTCTTAACTCTATATTAAATATTTATAAATAGTAATTGAATCAAAAGTTTTATAAAATCTAAATTCGAATTCCCTTTTGAATCAACCATTTCATCTGATTTCAAATAAAAAAGCCACTGGCGTACAGTAGCTTAAATCACACATCAACCAAGTATTATCGCTAGATAGCAATCTTCTAGATATCGATGGTAGCGTATTTCCTAATTAGACTTCACGGCACAGGTAACTTCTTATGTTGCAATGTCATCGATTTGTTAAAAAACCTATACCAAAAAATATTATAAAAATGATTAAAGGTATGAGCACTACTATATTAATCATATTTATAACAAACCAAATTAATCCCGTTTTATTTAACTGCTTATCTAATGAATTCATATTCCATGCCGAAAAGATTCCAAGTGCTAAAGACGTCCCGCCGAAAAATAACAATCAGTCATCTAAATTTTTAGTAAATATCACATATATAAATATGCCTATAAATAATTCATCACATTAACGAAATGTATTGCTTTAACCATATAAATCACACCTCCAAAGAAAAAATAACGAATAAGTTTCTTACATTATAAATTTAAACCACAAATAATCAATACCAACATTTAAAGTATATATAAAAAACTGCGTCTGCACAGCTTACAATTTTGAAACTTCAAGACCGAAAATACTTTTATTAGTAGATCAACTTATTTATGTACAGGTGCCTCAATTTTCTAAATTTTATTGTCTATAAGCTTTTAATACTTCAATAATAAAACAAATGGATTGATTTCATTCAAATATAAAAGCACTCTCGTTATAATTTATAGTTAAACAAATTATACGAAAGTGCTTTTATTAAATCTTTTCGATTGAACTCATCATTAAATATAACGTCTTAATAAGGTTTTGAAACTTCCTCTACTAATTTAGCACTATGATTTTGCCAATCAATTTCGTATACAGCACTAAATGTTCTTATTCCAAATCTTTTTTGATTTTGGCCTGCCCAGAAAAATCCATCCCAATAAATTTTATACAAATCTGTTTCGGCTTGATATGTAACTTTTAATTTTGTTTTCTGTTTATCGTCTTCTTTATGCGTTAAAACACCTAAAAATTCTGGGTTGAAGTTTCCACGTGATAATAATGGCATTTGATGTTCTGGGATAAAGTTTAGACCTGCATTACCACTTTGAGTTCTTGACTTCATGAATAATTCATTTCCAAATCTACCACCATTATCATCAGCATCACGGCTATAAGGGCCCCAGCCATTATTCATAATTTTATGGGCTTCTACTCCCCATCCCACATGTTTATCATTCGTTTTTCTATTAATAATTGTTCTATAATTCTCTTGCTTATAATTAATAGTTTCTGAGAAAGTATATTTTCCATTCAAACCGCCAGAGAGTTTGTTAGAAATATTAATATCTCCTCCCCCACCATAGCTTAATATTTGTTGAACTTGAAAATTTTCATTTTGATTTTTAGGTGCATAATCAACAATTGATGTTGAGTCATTATTTTCCGCAGTTAATGCGACATTATATTGTCCACCCCAAAGCAAGTGAGATGAATAATAATCATTGGGATCTGCCTTTTGGAATCCAGAATTAATATTACCAGTAGCTTTAACGATGAGTGTATCTTTATCGTAAGTTTTATCTTTAATAAAGTTTAAATTTAATATTTGAGATATTTTGTATTTATCAGAGTCAGCAGTGGCTGTTGTTTTATAAATTGTTGTTTTGTCGTTAACTTTTTCCACCTTAACAGGTTGAATCGCTTCTTCTGCAAATGCATGGCTTGTAAGTAATAGAAATGCTGTTGATGTAAGGATTGTTGTTTTAATCATTTTATTTATTTTCATAATTAATTTTTACCTTTCACTTTAATTTCATGTGTTTTCCAATTCACTTCATATTTGACTGTGAAATTACGATTCACAAATGCGTTATGTGTTCTTTTAGCAACTAAGTAATTTGAATAAGGATCTGGTATATGTCTCCAAACATTTGTAATATCCATATTTCTACCAAGTGAAATTTCTATTTCTGAAGTTTCACTCGAATTCTTATCATGTGACACTGTTGTTAGGAAAGAAGGATTAAATCCACTTAATACTAATGGTGGTAATTGATTATCCGGTACAAAATAGTCTCTTGGTGAATCATGATATGTGTTGCCACCAAAGAATAAATAGTCATCATAAGCAGAAACTCTTTTTCCATCTCTATAAAATTCGTTTGCCTTAACACCCCAAGCGACATTTTTAGAGTTTTGTTGCTCTACTTCACTGACATAGTTTGATTGATTATAACTAATTGTTTTTGTGTAGTTGGAAGATCCGTTGATGTTTATAAATGGATCTGGCTTAAATGTACCACCAACTGTGTATCCTAATGTTTCTTTAACATCTACAGAATCCGTTTTATTTTTTGGTAAGTAATTAATAATATTTGTATTCTTATCAGCCAGTTTTATTGAAACATTATATTGGAACGGCCAATACATTTGAAAGACACTTTTATATTGGAAATTTCTTTGATAGGTTGTACGGGGTTTTATGTATCCTTGCGTTTTAATAATTAAAGCATCCTTATCATATTTAGGGTCTTTTATAAAATCAAACTGAATATTTTGTGTTACACCCCATCTTTTACTACTAATATCTTGTGTCCTTTTAATGACTTGTGCATTGTCTCCAATGTCTTCAAAATCATTTGCTGCAAAAACGTCTTGTTGTTCAGCGACAATAAATGATGCAATTAAACTAAAAGCTGCTACACTTTTTAAAAGTCTATTTTTCTTCATTGCCCTTGCCTCTTTTCTATAATTTTTGATTACATTTTTATATTATCATTATTTTATACTAATATTTCTTAACTTATCCTTAAATATTTTAAAAAAATAATTAACCAAAAAGTTTTACAAAATATAGTTAACAAAGGCTTATTATAACAATGATTATGATAAAAAAGTCAGACACAACTTCATTACTTTCTATTATATTTAAATAGTTATTTGATAGCTTATTCACAAATTGAGTATGACCTTATCTTTCTTCAAATACTATTTTGATTATTAATTCCTTATATTGATATTTATACATTTTGACTAAATAGCCGATTCCTTTAAATAAAAATAGCAAAGTATTCACTCACATGAGTTTAATAAGAATGCTGCGAATAAGTATCTAAACTTTGATATGTCTGGCTTTAATAAATTAAAAAACGAGCCTGGGACATAAATACCCAAATAAATAGCTCGAAGATGATTTTGATAAAAATCGTCTTCGAGCTATTTATTATCATGCTTCGTATTATATAGGCTCGCTTTCCGAGGGGACAGCCTCAGCCTGTAGTCTTCGGCTCGTCCTGTTCCCTCAGGAGTCTTGCTATAAATACTTCGCTTATATATGTAATCATTCACCATTATACTTAAAAAATTAAGGCACTTTCGTATAATTTAATTCATCACAACAAAAACTAAATTAATGAGGTGCCTTATGTAAAAAGATTATAATATGTCTCAATTAACTCTACCAATAGAAACATCTATTTTAATTCCTGATAATGATTTATCCCAACATGTCAATGATATCGTTGAATCAATACCAGATATTGAATTCGAGGGATTCAAACACCATCGTGGTGCGACTGCTTACCATCCTAAAATGATGTTAAAAATCATTCTGTATGCCTACACACAATCTGTTTTCTCTGGACGTAAGATCGAAAGATTACTTCATGATAGTCTTCGCATGATGTGGCTTTCTCAACGTCAAACACCTTCCTATAAAACTATCAACCGTTTCAGAGTCAATCCTAAAATTGACGCGCTATTAGCTTCGCTATTCATTCAATTCCACCATCAATGTCTCAAACATCATTTAATCGATGACAAAGCCCTATTTATTGACGGGACTAAAGTAGAAGCTAACGCAAATCGCTATACATTTGTGTGGAAGAAAAGTATCCAAAATCATGAAGCTAAAATGAATGAAGACTCAAAGGCGTTGTATCATACATTAGTTAAAGAACAAATTATTCCCCAAATTAAAGAAGAGAATGATAATGATTTAACTCAAGAAGACATTCATTTAATTGGCACATACTTAGATAAAGAAATCGAAAGTTTAACACAAGAAATTGATAAAACTGAAAATGTAGAAACAAGGAAAATGAGACGGAAAGCTAGAACAGTCATAAAAAAGCATAAAAAGAAAATGGATGATTATTCACAACGTAAAGCGAAATATTGATATCAAAAGTCGATTCTTAAAGAACGAAATAGTTATTCTAAAACGGATCATGATGCCACGTTTATGAGAATGAAAGACGATCAAAGGTGACATATTCAACACACAAAACTGGCCATATGCGGAAATTAACGATGAGTTTATTTGTCCCAATCATAAACGTCTAGGATTTAAAAGGTATGCTTATCGACATAACCGTTATGAATTTAAAAGAGATTTTAAATTATATGAATGTGATGACTGTTCAGCTTGTCCATTTCGAAATCAGTGTATGAAATCTAATTCAAAAGCAAATAAAAAAATCATGAGAAATTGTAATTGGGAGTACTTCAAAGCTCAAAGTAATCAAAAGCTTTCTAAACCAGAAACACAAAAATCTACAATCAAAGAAAAATTGATGTAGAACCCGTTTTAGGATTTATGAAAGCTATTTTGGGGTTCAATCGAATGTCCGTGCGGAAGATAAATAAGGTCAAACGAGAGTTTGGCTTTGTCCTCATGGCATTAAATCTAAGGAAATTAGTCGCATCTAGTGCGGCTAAACTGATGATAAAAGGAAAAAATCCGAGATTTTTCGTTTTTTACGAAAACCTCGGATTTCATCGATTACTGAGACAATTTTGTCCCAGACTCTCTGAATTAAATCCTTAATGTTTCCTTTCATCAATTTTTCTTATCGGAACTAAATATAAACAAAACAAAGAAAACAAAAGGAATAATACCAAATGATCTAGTTATGATATTATAGTTCCCTGTTATTTGAGGCAAAATAAAAAAGGCAAGAGCTGTAACTATAAGCAAAACTAAATATATCTTTCTTTTCTTATTCATAATTACAGAACCACTCCAATAAATACTCTTGCTATAACCCCTGCTATTTGACGATTAAATCCATTTTGTACTAAATATTCAGTTATACCATCAAATAATTTCCCTTCAAATCCAGTCAAATAATCACAAAATTTATTTATAGATTGATAATGAAGAACAACTAATTGAGTACCAGTTCTCTTTTCTACTTGCTTAACTATGTTATCCCAAGCTTTTTGTCCAACTTTATTAACTACAGCTTTAATAGATTTAGCCCCAGCTTTAGCAGCTATCGTTGCTTTTCCTCTTTCTGCAACTCCATCTCTATATTGCTTCGCTTTAGATTTTAAAATCTCAACTTCATTAGGATCTTTAAAAGAAGTTTTATTCTCTTCAATACTTTCTATCAAAGCATTTCCGATTTTTTCTCTTTGTTTCATTTCTTCATCAACTACTTTAACAGTTTCAGCATTAGCTTTACCTGATTCTACCGTAAAATATACAGGTCCCATTAAAAGAGAAATCGCAATAGTAGAAGTAGCAATCTTTCTTATATTTTTATACATTGTTAAAACACCTTATTCAGAATTTAAACCTCCCTTAATAAACATCCCAATATATAATATATCATACCGTTGCTTTATTCCAATGGCCTTATTGACGTTGAGCCTCTGAACCCTTAACAAACCCAAAACTTGTCGAATCGTCGGCTTAATAGCTCACGCTATGCCGACATTAGAGATGGTTTTCACTCTTTCACGTTGCTTTCTAGAGAACTTTAAAAAACAGTCTTCTAATTTATGTTTGCGACGATCAGGTAAAATATCGATGATATCATGGGTTACACTATCACAGTAAATAAAGCTCATCGCACCTTCGACATCTTCCGTTGATTTGAATTCGTCAAAAGCTAAGTGCTCAGCTAAAACATGATGTGCCTGCGTCTTCACCGAATCACTTACCTCTTTTAAATGGCGATGGACAGTTGAAGGTGATACACATAGACTTTCAGCGACATCCTTTTCAGAGATGACTTTAGATAGTTTCCGGGTCATCATGCGTTTGACCTCATTTGAGATGGTACATCGGGGTTGAATATAAGGTGTTTGAGCTGTAAAGGTTTGTTGACAAGCTTTACAGTAAAAGCGCTGTTTCTTCAATTTTAAATAGGCAGGTCTTTCAAAAATTAATCCCATATAAACTTTCGTTTTACGAAAACCGTGTTTAATAATTAAATGGGCATCATTTTTAATTCCACAACACGCACAAGCACTGGGATGATATGTCAATTGGCCTTCGTATAATAATGCCTTTACGTTTTTATGTACATGTAATCCTAGATTTTGAGTGATTTTTAAATTTTTGACTTTAATTCCAAGCATTTCTGATATATCATTATACATAGGCACAATATCTCCTTAATGGTTTGTTTAGTCACTTACAATTATAGAGATATTTGTGCTTTTTTAATATCAAAAATTAAAATAACGGTCAGTGAATATTTCGCCAACCGTTAAAAATATACAACCCAAAAAAGTAAGATAAACTTTTTTGGCGCCCTAGTGAAGAGCAAGAGCTAGTTGATTACTGGTCTAACCACTATTTAGTATGAATTATTAGTCACATTGCGCTTTATTTTTCTATAGATGTTTTGAAATCACAATCACCATACTCAAGGCATTTTATCAGCCTTTTTCTTTAACTTAAAATTCACTTTTAAATATTTGTGACTAAATTTGTGTTTTTGGCACCTTTATTCAGCCACATTGTGACCAAAAATTTTAAAAACTAAGTTCAGTATAGTTAAATTTAGTTCTCTATGTATTTCATATATTGGCGCCAAACCCTTGATACGACTAGGTTTTGACCCTTAAAATAAAAAAACACCGAAAAAGTAGTTTAAACTTCTTCGGCTCTTTACGGATGTAGAGTCTTTTTTATTTCTATTTTTTAACACCCACGCTGAGATTATCGCTCTCGTGCATCGAAAATTACTTTTACATACATAGATAGATATTAATGCACCAGAATGTTTGTTGTAGAAAGCTGTTTTAATTGATTAATCCAATGTATTAGACAAAATGAAGCGTATATGTTAATTTATAAATATAAAAGGCAACACACATGAAGTGTATTACCTTAGCGAGACCGTTAAAAAGACGGTGGATAAATTTAAGTTATAAAATAACCATCATGCTCTCCAAAGCTAGTGATGGTTATTTTTTGGATTTATTATTGATTGAGACCACTAAATGTATGAGCGCTACGGTAAATGAACCGAACCCTAACATAATCATTAGTGTATCTGCAATACTAATCATTAAGGCTTCTCCTTTCTAAAGATTTTGTTGATGCACTCATAGGCATCACCTCACTTTATACTAAGATAGCCACCATCTATCTAACTTTCTCACCACCTCATTTTATAGTGACACCAACATTTTGTCTAGGTATATTAAATTTATATTAGTATTTACATGATTAGCAAAAAGCACTCTTGAGAGCTGGCACAAGATAACTACTGATATGAAAACTGTTCGTTTACACTTATGCAAGTGAAATAATTGATTGATAATGCGCTCAGTAAGTCAATAACAAACTAATACTCTATTACTAAATCCACTGGCTACCAGTAAAAAAGCCAAAATAACATTGATAATAGTTAATATTACCATTATAACTAATACTTTTTTTGAATCACTTTCCATTTTAACCCTCCTTTGATATAATGAAGAAAGGACACATAGGGGGGGATTCCATATGTGTGAGAACAAGTTAATAAACTTATAGTTTCTAAAACTGTATGAGCTATGTTTAGATACAAAAGTAATAAACTAGCTTTTACAGTTTTTTCATCTCGTTCTCGTTTCTTTCTCTCAATACGCTTCAGCTATAACACCCCCTCCCTTTAGGAGCTTTTTGTCAGCATAGTCATCACCCCCTTTCATTAAATTTAAAAATTTTTTATTTCTTATTTATTTCTCGTTGCCAGTTCCATTCCATTTGCAATTCTCTAATCTCACTATCTAATAAACTTTCCATATCACCTTCAAGGTAATATTTTGTTAAGTAGTTTAAACAAGATTCATCTTTTTCACCTGTTTCATATGCAAATATAGCTTTCACTACTTCCTTGACCTCACTATTTTCTAAGATGTTTTAATTTCTTGATAGTTCATGTTGAACCCCTCCAGTTTTTAATAATTTATTTTGATTTCAGTTATTTATTGATTTGCTTAATCAAAATAGCCACAAGAAGAAGCGTGCAGGGCGAATGCAATGAGTTCATCTTGACCCTTAGCAAGCTTATGTAGTGATTGTTTGTATATGACAATAGACATTACAATCACTTTGTTGCTATACGATGGTGCTTAATCAATTTAACTGAAATCAATTGAGGATAAACTGGTTGCCAAAATGAAAATCACTTAACCCTTTCATTCATTGGATGGAGGGATTAAGTGCAAATAAAAAAAGCCTCACAATGTGAGACGTTTTAATTCTTCTATATTTAATTCATCATAATCAACAATACATGATACTAATTCATCAAAATTCAGACTTTCAGATTCTAATATCATTTCTTCTATTGATTCTAAATCTTGAACTTCTTTAATCATCATAGGTAAAGGTAATTCATAAAAAGTTATTTCTCTAACAAGGCGAAAGTTTTTAAAGTCTATATATACTTGAATTTCACCTTCTTCATTATCTAACTCTGTGTAGGCAATATCGCATCTTCCCTTATTCATGAGTTCATCAATGATTTCCTTAACATTTATATCAACTCCATATTCTTTATCCTGAAACAGTGCAATGTTTTCAGCTACTTTCTTTACGTCATTTTCAGAATAAATAATAAATTGTGTTGTGTTCATGTTGAACCCCTCCAGTTTTTTTAATAATTTGTTTTTGATTTCAGTTATTTATTGATTTGCTTAATCCACATAACAACAAAAATAAGAATGCAGGGCGAATGTAATTCGTTCATCTTGACCCTAGCATGCTTATATAGTGATTGTTTGTATATGAAAATAGACATTACAATCACTTTGTTGTTATAGGATGATGCTTAATCAATTTAACTGAAATCAATTAATCATCAACTGGTTATTAATATATGCACTTGATCTCTTCTTTGTTTTGAGGGATTAAGTGACTAAAATACCTAGTGATCGTTTGTAAATTAGATTTACAGTATTGACATAAGCAATCATCGTGCTGGCACAAGATTACATTTAAAATCTGATGTAACTTGTGAATGCGTCATGACTGCTTTAATAATGCGTCAGTAAATCTAATACAAACCATTACTCGTTCAACTGGTTACTAATATAAAAAAGCACTTAATCCATATTTTTCTGGACTAAGTGCTTTATTTTTTATGTATATTGTTGAAAAAATTACGTGATTGATTCCTTGTGACTAAACGACTCAAATCTTGTGACTATATTTACAGTTTTTCATTTTGTGACTAGCCACTTTGTGACCAAAAATTTCTAAAAGCAAGTTTAAGATAGTTTAATAACATTTTTCCAGGAATTATTGATAATCGAAAAAACCTTGATATAACTAGCTTTTTTAGCCAAATAAAAAAAGCACCAAAAAAGTAAGATAAACTTTTTTGGCGCCCTAGCGGAGAGCAAGGGATTCGAACCCTCGAGACGCTTTTGGCGCCTACACACTTTCCAGGCGTGCTCCTTCGGCCAACTCGGACAACTCTCCATAATCAAATTAAAAAAATCAGAAGCGATATTTCACTTCTGATTATATGACTCCTACGGGACTCGAACCCGTGTTACCGCCGTGAAAGGGCGGTGTCTTAACCGCTTGACCAAGGAGCCATGGCTCCACAGGTAGGACTCGAACCTACGACCGATCGGTTAACAGCCGATAGCTCTACCACTGAGCTACTGTGGAATAACAATGGAGCGGGTGATGGGAATCGAACCCACAACATCAGCTTGGAAGGCTGAGGTTTTGCCATTAAACTACACCCGCAGTCATAATAAACGATATAGGCGGTTGATGGGAATCGAACCCACGAATGTCGGAACCACAATCCGATGCGTTAACCACTTCGCCACAACCGCCGTGATTTAAGAAGTGGTTCAGGACGGAATCGAACCGCCGACACAAGGATTTTCAGTCCTTTGCTCTACCGACTGAGCTACTGAACCATATTACAAATGGCGGTCCCGACGGGAATCGAACCCGCGATCTCCTGCGTGACAGGCAGGCGTGTTAAACCGCTCCACTACGGGACCTTAAAAAATTGCGGGAGGCGGATTTGAACCACCGACCTTCGGGTTATGAGCCCGACGAGCTACCGAACTGCTCCATCCCGCGCTAATATTATTTCAAAACAACTTACTAATTTATCTTACCAAATTGTTAATCTAATGTCAACAATTTTTTAAATTTTTTAAAATATTATTGATTTAAAATAAATGATTTTAATGACTCCTACGGGACTCGAACCCGTGTTACCGCCGTGAAAGGGCGGTGTCTTAACCGCTTGACCAAGGAGCCAAAACATTAGAAATATTAACGACTTTTTAAGTATATAGTTTACGCTCAAAAACGTCAACGCCTTTATCACAAAAAAATGTGTAATATCCACCCCTTTTAAGTAAATAAATAAGTTAAGTGAGGAAATAATATAGTAGAACTTGAGTGATTTATGCTAAATGATGATGCATTTAAGGATAATAGACAGCTAAATCTATTAAATAATACACGTTGATTGCTAGATTGATAAGCTTCTTTCAAACAAAAACTCGATCTTATTTTTATTTATGGCAAAATCACGTGAATAATAACTGTCCACTCTTCCATAAATAAAGACTCTCAAGGCGAAAAAGGGTGCCTTGAGAGTAAATGGAATCTTAAACATGATTAGGAGAATACAAACATTATGTAGAAATAAAATGAATTCTACACCTGACATTATATTTAGGTTAACCTAATAATTCAAGCGATAACACTTTATTTTCAGAATTTGTACAAATTTTAATCTATTAATCAAAATTTGTTAATATTTTTTTCTTTAAAAATAAGAAAGAGTCATAGCCGTCTTGCTCACAAAAATGTCCGCCCTCTTCCTGTAAGTAAAACTTGGCATCTAACGCCTCACATAAGCGCTTCGTTGCTTCATAAGGTACCACTGTGTCATTTTTAGCAGCGATACCGAATCTATGTAGTATTTTATTTTGCAAATTTTCAAAGTCTACATCTTGTTGGACAAAAGGTTCGAGTTCAGGCATGTCAGAAATACCATCTTTAAAACCAGATACGATAGCTAGACTTCCAATATGATTGACATCTAAATCATTGAGAAATTTAAGCGTTGTAATAGCACCCAGACTGTGTGTGACAAAAATTGTATCACTATTCACTTCTGTTACATTTTGGTTCATATAATCTAACCAGACATCAACTTTAGGATGGCTTGAATCAGGTAAATTCAAAATTTCTACTTCATGACCTTCCAATTCCAAAGATTGCTTTAACCAAGGAAACCAATGCTTGGTGGAATCTGCTTGATAACCGTGAACAATATAAACTTTTGTCATTTTCAAAACTCCTTTTTTACTGCGCCAATAATAAATATCATACCATGCGAATAGGATATATTCACGTCTCAACGGTTGGAGCAGTAAAATAATGGATTATCCGTTAATGAATTCTTGTGTAGTTATTTTGACGCTCACTGTTTTCATTTCAAACGATTTTAATCATTTGAGCACTGTAAAGTGACACTTTATAAATAAAAATAGGTGTAAATCATTAGAAAATGATACACACCTCTCATTAAAAACTGATCAATTAAAAACAATCTCAGGACAGCTATTAAGCTTATTAAAAACAGTCCTCTAAGTTTAAAAACACGTTTTAAACCAATCTCGGTAATAATTTAGAAACCGCATCTTTCGCTTGTTGAATACAGTCAGGTAATCCTACCGCTTCAAAAGGCGCACCCGTAATTTGTAAGTGTGGATAATTCTCATATATATGTTGCTGTATTTCTTTGATTTTACCGATATGGCCCACATGATATTGAGGACTCGCATAAGGCATTTTATTAACAATAGTAAAATCGGGTTCACCATAAAAAGTCATCATTTGTGACAAATCTTTTTTAGCTATAGCAACAAGTTCATCGTCCGATTTCTCGTTAACAATGTTGTCACCTGGTTTACCAATATAAGCACGAATCAACACTTTACCTTCTGGTGTTGTATGGGGCCATTTTTTGGTTGTCCAAGTACATGCCGTAATATCTGTTTGACTAGTTCTTGCAATGACAAATCCTGTTCCATTGTATGTGTTTTTAATATTTTTTTCATCAAAAGCAAAGACTATAGTTGCCACTGAAGACGCTTGAAGTTGATAAAAATAATCAAATGTCGGATCACTACTGAACCAATCTCTAAACGATTGATGTGGTGTTGTCACAATAACGCCATCATAAAATACTCTTTCCTCTTGCGCTAGTTCAACAAAGTAACCCTTTTGTGTTGCCACTAAATCATGAACTTTTGTTTCATACTCGAAATTCACATCATGATTAACTAACCAACTTTCTAGTTGATTAATAAAGTCATTGAGGCCATTTTTGAATTGTTTGAACTGGCCTTGTGGTCCTTTATGATTATGATGCGCAAGTTGTTGTCTTTCCTTTTTAACTTGTTGCATCCCTTTAATAATACTTCCATGCTTTTCTTCTAAAGCTTTAAAATTAGGAAATGTGCTCATTAAACTTAACTGATCAATATCTGTCCCATAGATACCACTTAAAAGAGGTTCAATTAAGTTTTCAAGCATTTCATCCCCTAATCTTGCTCTAAAAAAGTGACCCACTGAAATATCATTTTCATCTTCCATTGCGATTGGTTTTAAAGAAAGATCTTTCAGCGCACGGAGTTTTCCTTTAAATGAAATTAACTTTGTCAGCATAAAAGGCTTTAAGTCCGTTGGAACCCCTAAAATGGATCCTCCAGGTATAGGATATAATTGATTATGCGCATAAATATAAGATTGACCTGTCTCATTAGTGACAATATCTTCATCTGACATACCGATTGATTTTGCTACTTCAGTCATAATGGTTTTGCGTCCCAAATAAGACTCTGGCCCAAGTTCAATAGTATAGCCATCACGTTGCACTGTTTTAACTTTGCCCCCTGCGCGATCCGTTGCTTCATAAACAGTAATCTCGACATGAGGATATTGGCTTTTAATAAAATATGCACTCGCTAATCCAGTAATACCCGCGCCAACGATTGCAACTTTTGTCATTTTTCATCACGCTTTCAAAAAATATTTGAAATTTCATCCACAATCGCTCCAATAAATAGAGGATGTGTGTCTGGCATAGGTGGGCGGTGATATGTGGCTCCGACATCGTCACATACAACCTTGCATTCATAATCATTATCATATAACACTTCTAAATGCTCCGCTACAAACCCAACTGGTGTATAAATAAAGTGTTGGTAATGATTTTTTTCATAAAGACTTCTTGTTAAGTCTTGTACATCAGGCCCAAGCCAAGGCGTACCCGTTTTCCCTTCTGATTGCCAGCCAACTGCAACATTTTGAATCAAAGATTGCGCTTTAATCAGTTTCGCTGTTTCATTTAATTCAAATGGATATGGATCGTTATTTTCTACAATCATTTTTTCAGGTAAACTGTGTGCAGAAACGATAAGTACGGTTTGATCATGTGCTTCTTTAGGAATATTTTCTAAAGTTTCATTCACGCGCATTGTCCAATAATCAATAAATTTCGGTTGCGCATAATAATGATTCACATGCTGTAATTGAATGCCATATTGATCCGCTTTTTCTTGAGCACGGCGATTATAAGAAGCAATAGAAAAATTAGAAAAATGTGGTGCTAATACAACCGTTACTGCTTCTTTAATACCATCATTGTGCATTTTGTCGATGGCGTCCTCAATATAAGGATGAATGTGTTTTAAGCCGATATACAACTTAAATGAAAGATCATCATAGCTGTTGTTTAAAGCTTCTAGCAATGCTTCTGCTTGTCTTTCAGTTGTACCTGCTAACGGCGATAATCCCCCAATCGCCTCATAACGTGAAATCAAATCTTCCAACTCTTCATCTGACGGCTTTCTACCATGTCTGATATCAGTGTAATAGGGTTCTATATCGCTTTTTTGATAAGGTGTCCCATAAGCCATCACTAATAAACCTATTTCCTTTTTCATCTTAATCCGTCCTTTATATACTCGATTCTCTTAATTTTGCTTCGTATAATCGTGAACAAACTGTGATACACGACGCAATGTGTCAGGTTTCACTTCAGGAAAAACACCATGCCCTAAATTAAATATATGGCGCCCATGAGCCATCCCTTGATTTAAAATCGGCTTCAATCGAGATTCAATGACAGGCCATGGTGCAAGTAAGACGCTAGGATCTAAATTACCTTGTACCGCCTTAGTCACACCTCGATTTTTCGCCTCATTGATAGTAATTCGCCAGTCTAAGCCCAATACATCAATTGGTAATGAATGCCAAGACTCAATAAGATGACTTGCACCCACTCCAAACATAATCACTGGCACATCGTATGCTTTAATCCCTTTTAGTAATTTATCCATACAAGGCTTAATGTAATAATCATAATCTGCTTGATTCAAGGCCCCTACCCAAGAATCAAAAACTTGAATGAGCTGTGCTCCAGCTTGAATCTGTGCACCTACATAAGTAATAGACATTTCTGTTAATACATCCATCAATTTAAACCAAGTTGCCTCATCGCTATACATTAATGCCTTAGTCAAATTATAATTTTTAGAAGGCCCGCCTTCTATCATATAACTTGCCAATGTGAACGGTGCACCTGTAAAGCCTATCAGTGGAACATTTAATTTTTCTTCTGTTAATAATTTAATAGTGTCTAATACGTAAGGAACATCTCGTTTAGGATCAACCTTTCCTAAAGCTTCTACATCAGACATCTTTCGGATAGGGTTGGCAATCACAGGGCCAATACCAGATTTAATATCTACATCCACACCCATTCCTTTTAAAGGTGTCATGATATCTTTATATAAAACAGCTGCATCTGTTTGATATTGCTCAACAGGAAGTGCTGTCACATATGCACAAAGTTCAGGTTGATGTGTAATCTCAAACAGTGAATACTTTTCTTTTAACTTTCGATATTCTGGTTGAGAGCGCCCAGCTTGCCTCATGAACCATACAGGTGTATGCTGAACGGCGTCCCCCTTAATTGCGCGTAAAATTGTATCATTTTTCGTCGTACTCATATGTTCCTCCTTAAACAACGTCATTCTTCACTAATATATCACATTACGACTTAATTCCTTTACCAACTGGCTCAAATGTCATAAAAAATTTAAAACTACATTTCATTTGAAATCTTTTCGAGGATTTACATACTTCATCGAATCGTACGCATCTCAAACGCCAAATGGATGTGAATTGCAATATAACAAAATTCAATATTCATTATAAATTGAAAAATGATTTAAGATGAGATAAACTCGTTGAGTGGGAAATTGATTCAATATTATTGAAGCTTCATTTATGAAAATTGAAGAAAACTACCAAGCCCAACTGAATCATCTTTTTTTTTATCTCAAATTTTTAGTAAAAGTATTGATGTTGCGCCGTTTTTAGCTGTTGTTTGTTTGCGCGAAATAACACATTTTCCACTAATCTTTAATTGTTTTTTAACTATGCATAAAATAGTGGTTATTTCAAAGAATACGGCTTATAATAAATGCAATAAGGAGGCGATCACCATGAAATTCTATATCACATACGGAACTTACGGATATTTACGCCAAATCCAACTTAACAATCAATCACATCAATTGCTTATTTTCTCAGGTGACGATCAATCCGTTATGATTGATGAAACAGAAAATGAGACAGTATTTCAACAACCTAAATCTTATCGCGTATTAACAAGATTAGGTAAACTATCAGCTGATAACTTTCATGCGCTTATTTCTATTCCTACAACAGAGGATCATAAATATCAATTAGAAAATAAACTTGAAAATTATGTACCAAGCTTAGATTCAAGTGAAGGTTTTAATAGCTTTAGATTACTAAAACCTATTCACAGTAATATTTATAAAGTTTTCTTTGGTTTTACATCACGTAAAGCTTATGAAGATTTCAAAAAATCTTCGGCATTTCGTGAGCACTTTTCAAAAGAAGGTGTTAGACCCCTTGCAGGATCTTCAAGTGCGCATGCTTCATATTTGGAACAATATTTCTATCCAATCAGTGAAGAGGATACAACTGAAGAATCATAAAAAGAAAAGTCATTTGATGCATGAATCATTTCATCCATGTCATCAAATGACTTTTTTAATCTTTTAATAAGCTTTCTTGATATTTCAGCTTCTTGATTGTTGCATTGACAGTTAAGTACCCTACTATAAAAAAGAGTATGAATAAGTAGAAATAGCTTATATTCAAAATGATATAAACGATGCTCAATATAATACCTATAATTAAAACTGTGTGCTGCAAAAATTTTCGATAACCTTCAATCACATGCATCTCTGAAACCGGCCAAACTTGTGGCCACAAACTATACGCTTCTTGCTTATAAAATTGAGACATTTGTAAAACGATAATATACATAGATAAACCGCCAATGATAGCACTTACAATTGGATGACTTAACCATATCATTAACGCGATAGCGATAATCACTAAGCGTAAAGTTAAATTAAATGCGTCGCGCCCTCTTAAAAAGTTTCTTTTAAATAGAAACGGATACATTTGTTTGTCATTAAATGGTTTTGGCGTTTTTAAAAGAAAATCTAAATAACGTCTTCGAACAGCTTGCTCTTGTATCCCTTTGACATCAGTAAACATATTTACAAATTTATAATAATTAATTTGATGTTGATGGGCTTGCTTAATCATAAACTCCCATGGGAAATGACTTTTTTGATTTAAACGGTTAAATAACACTATCAATGCGAGTAAAATGACAATGCTACCTACCCCTTTAATATCAAAAGGCCCCAGTATTAAATAGTAACCTGAAAGATAGACTAAAAATAGTATTAATTGCACTGACCAATTCTCAAGTCGATATCGGTACCATTGCCACTTGATGATTAACCCTAATAAAGGAAATATAAAAGCCATTAGAACCACAAGAATAAATGCATGCATACGGTCTGGATATACCGTGTGTACTAATGGATATGTAATGATAAGCAAAACAATCTGTAATGGTATACGTGCTAAATAACTATATTGGATACTCTCCTTTATATATGCACGCATTTGCTTTTCAAAAGGGAGTAAAAATAAGCGGTCTGCATCTTTAAGTAATGTTTTTAAAGGAAATAAAGACGTAATTGATAATACGATTCCGATTATGAGTGCGTAATTGACATCTTTTGGTACATTTTTTAACCACTGACCATAACCGAGTATAAATGCACCAAACAAAATGAGTAGAAACACACTGAAATGGCCATTAAAGATGAAACGATTATAATAATTTTTTTCAGCTCTAAGCGCTTTTAGTCTTTTTTGAAACAGTTCCTTTGCAGCTGTCATCATGAAACAGCTCCTTGTGTAACATGAATATAGATATCATCTAAAGTCGCGCCCGGCATTTCAGTTTGCTGACGTAATTCATCTAAATCACCCATTGCAACGATTTCTCCATGATCCAATATAATGAAGCGATCACAATAACGTTCAGCAGTCGCTAAAATATGTGTACTCATTAAAACGGTACGTCCTTCTTTTTTCTTAGCTTCCATTAAATCAAGCATAGATTGGATTCCTAATGGATCTAGCCCTAAAAATGGCTCATCAATGATATATAAATCGGGTTCTACAATAAACGCACAAATAATCATGACCTTTTGCTTCATTCCTTTAGAGAAATGACTTGGGAATACAGAAAGTTGTTCTTGCAAGCGAAATGTTTTTAATAGTGGTTCTGCACGCTTCATTGCCTCATCATAATCGATACCATAAGCCATTGCTGTCATTTCAATATGTTCTTTTAGCGTTAAAGCATCATAAATTACTGGCGCTTCTGGAATATAAGAGAGATGTTGTCTGTACGCATTAATATCTTCTTTAATATCAATGTCAGAAATGGACATTTCCCCTTCTGTCGGTGTTAACAATCCTAACATATGTTTAATCGTTGTACTTTTACCGGCACCATTTAATCCAATTAAACCAACGATTTCTCCATCTTTTAATTCAAAATTTATATTTTTAATCACAGGTTTCTTACCATAACCACCTGTTAAATGTTTTATATGCACAGTCATTAACTTGCACCTCCGTAATTTTTATTGTATCAAAAACATCGTTATAATTGCTATTTAATCGTCGTTGTATAAAATCGTTACATCAAAAGATACACATGCTATAATAATAATTAAATGAAGAAACGGGGGTACACAATATGACAAAAACAATTTTTTCTCAAATCATCGATTGGGAGATCCCAAGTTTTAAAGTGTATGAAAATGACTATGTTTATGCTTTTTTAGATATTTCTCAAGTTTCTAAAGGTCATACTTTACTTGTTCCTAAAAAACCATCTCCTAACATCTACGAAACAGATGCTGAAACAATGAAACATATCGGTGAGGCACTACCTATCGTAGCCAATGCAATTAAAGAAGCATTCCATCCAGATGGTTTAAATATTATTCAAAATAACGGTGAATACGCTTCACAATCTGTTTTCCACCTTCATTTCCATTTGATACCTCGTTATGAAAATGACATTGATGGCTTTGGTTATCAGTGGGATACACACGAAGACACAATAGACGACACTCAAAAAGCAGCATTAGCTAAAGAAATTGCCGCCCACATTTAATATGAATATTTTGCGTTCTATCGCTTAATTTCATTAGAATTGGGTATAGATATAAGAAAAACATTCGAGGAGGAAAACTATGAAAGCCGTTCGAATCACACTCGGTGTTGTAGCCGGAGTCGCAACAGGATTAGGCGTTGCATTGATTAAAAAAGATGGACAAACACGTATTGCGAATCCTAGACCTGAACGCCCTAAAACTGAATTAGAGCAAGAAGTGGATACAATAAAACAAAGTGTCAATGATATCGTAAACTATGTGACACAAATAAAAACTGAAAGCCAAAGTTTTGCTTCTTCTATTGGAGACGAAGTAAAAACGATGATTGGTGAATTCCAAGCGGATATTGACCCTAACGTGAAACGCATCCAAACACATATCGAAAATTTACAAAATCGTGGACAAGAAATTACAAATTTTCCAACAAAAAAATAAATTTTTAGTGTGTGATTGTTCATTATTCGATATAATATTTTTAGGCATGATACTTCAAAGTATCATGCTTTTTTATAGTCTGAGAAAGGAGCAACTCATCATGAAACAAAAACAACAACAAATTGAAGGGATGCTTTACACACATAAAATCGCGATGCTTTCTAAAGTGCTTTGGAAAAATGCAGAAAGCGATTGGCAAGCATGGTTGAGGAAGTCAGACATCACTATGAATGAACACTTGATTCTTTTGACAATATATGCATTTGAACGTGCTACAATTTCTGACATCTCTAAATATGGCGTGATGCATGTTTCAACAGCGTTCAATTTTGCTAAGCGTTTAGAACAACAAGAATTACTTTCACTTAAAAAAGATACAAGTGACAAAAGAAATACTTTTATAGTGTTAACAGAAAAGGGAAAGCAACTTGTTGAAGAGATATTTGATCAATATGATGAAAGTAAAAATCATATTTTTAATGTCTCTAAACAATATAAGGATGAAATGTTTCACCTTCCAAACTTTAGCGATGCCCATTACCTTGTGTCTAAATTACAAGGCAAAGAATTCATAGATGACGTTAATTTGTGTCAAGAAAATTTACGAAAAAATTTGCTTGACGAACAGTAAATTCAGGTAGATAATACCTTATATTACTGATGCAGAGGAGTATCCAAATGTTAAATTGTTTGCGTTCAATTGATATACATTCTAGATTTGGTTTACCTAGAATTGCCTTCATAAGTTTTGTAACAGTGGTTATCACTTTTTTTATAAGTTTTGAAGTGTTTCATTATTATTCAAATGTACCTTTTACAGATCAAAATTTTTTAATGTTTATTGTCTTAATGTTACTTATATATCCACTTCATAAACTGATTCATATTGTGATGGTGTTACCCTATTTCAAGCACCTAAAAACTTATAAGTTAATTCGTAAATCATGGATACCTTTATATAATATCTTTTTAGATAAACCGGTACGTAAGTTCTATTTTTGTATTTGCTTATTGATGCCACTTATCGTTATTACGTTAAGCTGTATCTTAATTGCACGCGCATTTCCAGAATATGGCCATTACTTTATGTTTTTACTGGCACTTAACGCTGGCTATTCTGTAATGGATATTCTTTACCTCAAAGTGATATTATTTTCGCATCAAGGTCATTATGTCGAGGAACATAGTAACGGATTTGTACTATTAGAACATAATTATCATTCATAAAAGTATAAAACCATTCAATCTGAACATCAAAGCCATCAAATTGTTAATCGATTTGATGGCTTTGACTTTGTTTTAAAAGCTTTTTTGTAAGATAAGCGTTTACGATTGCATCATTTGCGCAACGATATGATTAACTCCAAAAACGACATTTTTACCCTATTCTTCTCTATTCTATAATAAAAAAATTCATTATATTTTGTTTTTTCTCATCTTTTAGTCTGATATTTACCCTTCATCGTTGGTCTGAGCCTGACATTATGGTATATTATTTGTGTTAATTTTAAAAATAAAGGAGCTCATAAGATGAAGAAAGGCATACAAAAATTAGTTATTCCTGTTACAGCAAGTGCATTATTACTCGGAGCATGTGGAAATGATGCCCCTACATCAAAAGGAGAAACTTTAATCTCATCTAAAGCAGGTGACGTTAAAGTTCAAGACGTTTTAAAAGAAATTGGTAACGAACAAATTGCAAGTGACTCTTTTAAAGTATTACTTAATAAAATATTAGAAGAAAAATATGGTAAAAAAGTCGATGATAAACAAATCGATAAAGAAACAGATGAAGAAATCGAAAAATATGGCGGTAAAGACCAATTTAAAAACTTATTAAAACAACAAGGTATGTCTTTAGATGAATATAAAAAGCAACGTAAAATGATTGCTTATCAAAAAGAATTACTTAATGACAAAGTAAAAATTTCTGATAAAGAAATAAAAGATAATACCAAAAAAGCATCACATATTTTAATAAAAGTAAAACAAGATAAAGATGATAAAGAAGGTTTATCAGACAAAGATGCTAAGAAGAAAATTGAAGAAATTAAAAAAGAAATTGATAAAAATCCAAAATCATTCGATGATTTAGCGAAAAAAGAATCTATGGACTCAAGCAAAGACAAAAATGGTAGTCTTGGTTATGTAGTTAAAGGTCAAACTGTAAAACCTTTTGAAAAAGCCTTATTTAAATTAAAAGACGGCGAAATTTCTGATATTGTTAAAACAGACTATGGTTACCATATCATTCGTGCAGATAAACCGACTGATTTTAACAAAGAAAAATCTAAACTTAAAGAAAAATTGATTCAAAATAAACTACAAAAAGACCCAGAAATTTTAACAAATGCTTATAAAGATTTATTAAAAGAATACGATGTTGATTATAAAGATCGCGACATTAAAAAAGCAATCGAAGACAACATTTTAAATCCTGAAGCGTTAAAAGAACAATCTTCTCAACAACAAGGTATGCAGGGTCAAGGCCAAGGTCAACAATTAGGTATGTAATACATATGCGGTTGGTTTAGCCTCATATAACACAAAAACAACGTCAGCACTTCACGATGCTGGCGTTGTCTTTTTTATACCAATTTGAAGCTATGTCATGCCCTCTTCATAACGAACATAAAAGAGGTTCTTCATTTTTTGGTTCTTTGTCAACGTCGGTTGGCGAGACGATAACGCATTAAGCAACGTTATTTTGTTGTTTAATGCGTTTTTTATATTCACTTACAAATACCTTGGAAATGATTAAGATTCGATTCCTAAAATTCCAGAAATTTCTATAACCATAAGAAACCCGTTTAATCAGTTTTATTTTATTATTAATGCCCTCAATTGGCCCATTCGTTAAATGTGGATAACGCATCGTATTTGAGATATAGGGCAAATATTTGATGAATGTTTGAATGACGCGCTTGAGTCCTTGTGAAATATCTTTTGTTTTTGAATCCTGTAAGATGAAGCGTAATTGCTGGATATCGTTTACTTTCAGAGCACTTAAAAGACGATGCCCCGTTTCATATGTCTCTTTGAGCCTCTCATCAAGCTCCAATAAATACTGAACTAAACTGTATTGACTCTGCCAAGACTTAAAAAGTCCGTATGACTGATATATCATTCGATCTAAATCTAAGGGCGCTTTTAATAGTAACTTCCAATAACGCTTTAATTTATTATATTGAGGTCTATCTTTTGTCCTAAAACCATTCATAACTTGAACTCGGCATCGATTGATTTCACGATTGATAGCCTGCACGATATGAAAGCGATCCATAATTATCTCCGCATGAGGAAATAAGTCTTGAATGAGTGCGATATAAGGTGGAAACATATCTATAGAGATGGTTTTCACTCTTTCACGTTGCTTTCTAGAGAACTTTAAAAAATAGGCTTCTAATTTATGTTTGCGACGATCAGGTAAAATATCGATGATATCATGGGTTACACTATCACAGTAAATAAAGCTCATCGCACCTTCGACATCTTTCGTTGATTTGAATTCGTCAAAAGCTAAGTGCTCCGGTAAAACATGATGTGCCTGCGTCTTCACCGAATCACTTACCTCTTTTAAATGGCGATGGACAGTTGAAGGTGATACACATAGACTTTCAGCGACATCCTTTTCAGAGATGACTTTAGATAGTTTCCGGGTCATCATGCGTTTGACCTCATTTGAGATGGTACATCGGGGTTGAATATAGGGTGTTTGAGCTGTAAAGGTTTGTTGACAAGCTTTACAGTAAAAGCGCTGTTTCTTCAATTTTAAATAGGCAGGTCTTTCAAAAATTAATCCCATATAAACTTTCGTTTTACGAAAGCCATGTTTAATAATTAAATGGGCATCATTTTTAATTCCACAACACGCACAAGCACTGGGATGATATGTCAATTGGCCTTCGTATAATAATGCCTTTACGTTTTTATGTACATCTAATCCTAGATTTTGAGTGATTTTTAAATTTTTGACTTTAATTCCAAGCATTTCTGATATATCATTACACATAGGCACAATATCTCCTTAATCGTTGGTTTGGTCACTTACAATTATAGAGATATTTGTGCTTTTTTAATATCAAAAATTAAAATAACGGTCAGTGAATATTTCACCAACCGTTAAAAATATACAACCCATTTTTTATGGTGGGATGACATAAGTCATCCTGCTTTTTTGTACAAAAATAGCGCAAATGCCTCTATAATTTTAAGTGACTAAACCAAAAATAAAGGAGACATATTGCGACTATGTGTAATGATATATTAAAGTTACTAAAAATTAAAGATAATAATATTAAAATCACTAAAGTTGAAGAAGATGTAGTTATTAGAGGTAAGAAATCTAACGTCATCTTTGGTACCCTTTCATACAAGCCTATGACTTGTCCTCACTGTTATCATACGAATCCAAACCGAATACACAAACACGGAAAACGTTTATCGCGAATTACTTTTTTAAGATTCCAAGAGATAGCAGTGTATTTAAATCTGTTAAAACAACGTTTTAAATGTAGGGTTTGTGGTCGGACTTTTACTTCTAAAACAAATGTTGTTGAGGATAACTGTTTTATCTCAAACCATGTTCAGAAAGCCATTATAGATAAAGCAACACAAGTTCGCTCAGAAACTGATATCGCAAGTGATTGTAACGTTTCTGCATCTTCTGTAAAACGTGTGATTCATAAAGTAAGCAATGCCACTTTTCAATAGTGAAATTGCTTAAATAGATTGCGTACCGAGTCGAGACTCCCGAGGCATAGAGCCGAAACCGAAAATCCATTTTGGCTTCTTATGAGCTACAATAAAAGCCAAAATTAGTTGAGGTAAGGCGCCTGGGAAAGCGAGACTCGAAGAAGCAATCGGAAGTTTGTGACTTAATTATTATAGACACATAACCACCATATAAAGTGTACAGCCATAAAAGAAGAGGTTAGGAAACGATTCCCAACCTCAATCTTCATCTTAGCTCATATTAATCCAATTTTTCTGGTTTATAAAATTGGCGATTCTCCAATCCAAAAATACGCTCTGTGAACTGTCCTTTATTAACCTTTTTAAAAGCTTTATCGAACATGTTCATTCGTGCATCAATGTTATCAATATAATTAAGAATTTCAGCTTCTTTTACTTGTGGTAACTTAGGAGAACCATACTCTAATTTACCATGGTGCGCTAAAATTAAATGGCGTAATAATAATATTTCTTCACCATCAACATTTAGCTCTCTTGCTGCATCCGCCACATCATCACTTGCTATAGAGATATGACCAAGTAAATTTCCTTCTAATGTATATGAAGTAGCAACAGGACCAGATAATTCTCTTACTTTACCCATATCATGTAGAATAATGCCACTATACAACAAACTGCGATTTAGTTCAGGATAAATATCGCATAAACTTCTAGCAATTTTAAGCATCGTTAATACATGATAACTTAGTCCACTAACAAAATTATGATGGTGTGAACTTGCTGCTGGATAAACAAAATAACGATCTTCATATTTGTTCAACAAATATCTTGTTACTCTTTGAAGTGGTGCATTTTCTATTTCAAAAATATATTCTTGCATCGCATCTTTGATTTCTTCTGGAGACATGGGTGCACCATCTATAAAATCTTGAGTACGCATGCCATCTTGGTCAGTAGCTAAACGAAACTGGTTCACCTTCATTTGTTTACGTCCACGATAATTGATGATATCACCTTTAACGTGAATGATACGTTCAGGTTGAAGTAATGGAATGTCCTCTTTAGACACCGTCCATAATTTCGCTTCTATTTCTCCACTTTTATCTTGTAAGTGAAGCGTCATGTAATCTTTTCCTTGTGCTGTAACCCCTTGAGTTGCACGGCGAATCAAAAAGAAGTGATCGACCGTATCTCCAGGTTGTAGTGTTTCAACATTTCTCATATTTAACGCCTTCCCATTCTATGTTTCTATCTTTTTTAATGTTACAAGTTGTTTAGTTGGTATATTTGAGTCACGTAAACATGTAAAATAGAGAATTTGGAATTCTTCAGACATGCCTCTTAAATATTTCATCATTCTTGAACGACGCTCTGCATCAAAATGCACAAATGCATCGTCAATAATAATCGGCAATGAATAATAAGGTTTTAATATTTTAATCAGACTAAGTCGAAGTGCTATATATAACAACTCTTTTGTAGATTGACTTAACTCAATTGGATGGTACATTTGACCATCTCGATGACGCACCATTACTTGTTCATTTTCGTATGTAACTTGAACATATTGGCCGTCTGTTAGTTCTGAATAAATATTCGTTGCCACATGAACAACTTGTGGTAATCGTTTATCTTTAATTTGTTTAATGTGTTCATCAACAAGTGCTTCGAGATAACTTAACGCTGCCCAATCATCTGCCGCAGCATTAAGTTGATTTTTCGAGAGCTCATATTGATGGCGTAAATGACGCAATGTATCATCTGTTTCCATATGATTGATTTGTGCAGATAAATCACTCACTTCACTTTGTATAGTGAGATATCTTTCATTATAGTCATCAATTTGCTCAGATAATTTTTGATATTCAGCATCAAGTTGTGCTGTCGTTTTTTCGCTTAATTTAGAACTTTTTTCATAACTATAATCTTGATTTTCAAGGAAATGTGTTAAGTCATTAAAGCGCGATAATCGTTTATGATAAGTTTGATAACGATCATGGTGTCTGTAATAACTTTCCTCATCTAATGCACCAATTGCGCCAAACAAATTATGAATAACACCTTGATTATCTTTTAAGCGTTGATTCAAATGTTTAATTTCGTTATCGATAAGCGAAATTTGTTCTAAATTATGTGAATGTCTTGTCATATCTTGATTTGCATTTTTCAACCATTCTCGGACATCATGAAATAATGTCTGACGGTCAAATTGTGATAAAGCTGATTCAATTTTTGATTTTGCTTCATCATAAAACGCCTCTAATTCATCATGTAATTGGGCTTTTGTCGCAGATAACGTACTTAAATGCTGTGCATGCTCTTTCAATTTTTGAATTGTTTCAATCGCATTTAATAATAAATCATCAGATAAATTTTGAGATACATGTAAATGCGTTTTCAGTTCTGATATGCTTTGAGATGACTTTTCATAATCAGTTTGTGCTTGCTCGTTTTGAATATTCAAATGATCTTTTTTCGTTTTAAGAATTGCAAGTTGTTGCTTTCTTTGAGTAATTTGATCACGTAATTGATATTGTGTCGACAAGTCGAAATCTAATTCATAATTATCTTCTAGTTGTTGTACTTCATGTTCTAATTGTGTAATTTCCTGTGAAAACTTCTCATTATGACCCACAGGTTTAGAACGGAACATAAAAATTGCGACGATAAATATCACACCTAGTACTGCTAAAACTACAGCCGGTACGAGTGCTTGAGAGAGAAACATAAAGATTGCGAATCCTATAGAGATCAGTGCAAGAATCATGGATGCAATACTCATATTTTTTTGCTTTTTATCTTTTTGTTGTTGTTCGACTTCGAATGCTTCTTTCATCTTCGAAAATAAATTACGCTTTTCACTTAATTCTAACAGGCGATGATCATAAATCTTTTTCTTTTCAAAGTTTTCATCACTCACAAGCTGTTCTTCTAGCTGTTCAATTTCATCTTCATATGACTGATATTCGATTTGATTTTCATCAATGTTACTTTTTAACTGCTGTAACAGTTGACTCTGGTCTCTTTTATTTCGTAACACTTCACTGGTATAACTTTTTTGTGCTTCTGAAGTGTCGATATTCTCATGCATTTCTTGCCAACCTATGTTGGACTGCAGACCAGACATATCCATTCGATGATTATTAATTTCACGATCGGTTTGTTTCAAATCAAGCGCTTTTTGCTTAATCGTATCTTCTTGTTTTGATACCCATTCAAAATTTTGATATAAATCTTGTTCGGGCACGAATAATTTATCGTTTTCTTTTTCAAGTTGACTTTTCTTTTCATCTCTTAAACCGATGTCTCTTTCAAGATGCTGAACCTGAATTTTCGCTGCTTCATAGCGATCAATTCCTTGCTCTGGAAATTCTAACGGTTCAATATTTAAATCCGCTTCTAACCCTTTCCATTCTTGGACCTGATCAATTAATGCAACTTCTTTTTGTTTTTCTTCAAAGAGTGCCGTAAGTTGACTCAAGTTTTCTTTCAAAGCTTTTAATCGTCTTGATGCTTTATCATGTTCTTCAGTAAGACGTTGATACGTTTCCAACTTCGCTGATTCTTCTCTAATATCAAATTCTAATTTTCTAATTTGCTCTAATTGCTGATTAATTTCTGGATTTTGTCCCGACTTTTTATATAGGTCTTGCTTTTTCTGATGAATTAATTCACGCATTCCAATAAACTCAGTTGAACCCAGTGCGCCCGCTTGCATTAAGAAATTTTGCAATTGTTGCTCACTCATATGTTTATGGATATCTTGCAATCCTAAAACACTAAAGGAGAAAATTTCTTGATATGTGCGCTTATTGATAAAATTGAGTTGCTGCTTTAACCAGCTTTCGTCTTTGATTGCACCATTAGGCATGAAAACTTTGACGTCTCCTACAGCACTTCCTTTGACACGTTCAACATCAACTTCTGAACCGTCATCCATAATCAATGTAACACGTCCACCGTAATGGTTCCCCATTCGAGGTTCTAATCTAGGCTCATTTTCTTTTTTAGTTGGAAACCCAAATAAAATTGAATGGATGAATGCTTGTAAAGTTGATTTACCTGCTTCATTTTCACCAAAAATTTCTGTGAACAACGGATTAAATTCAACTTTACGTTGGACAAATTGACCATAACCATAAATTTCAACTGATTTTATCTTCATGGCTTAATTGCCCTCCTTTAGTTCAGCTTCTATAATTGCTTCAGCACGTTCAATCAGTGCTTTTCGATCATGCTTTTGATAGTGATCTAAATATTTTGAGGCCTTAGGGTTCATATATAACTCAGATAATGCACGTTCGTAGACATCATCTTGCGCTATTAAATCTTCAGAAAACTCATTCGCAATACTTGTTTGAGTGATTTCTAAATAATTGATTATCCATTCATCAATCATCACAAAATGGCGTTCATTTTCTTCATATTCTGTAACTAAAGTTTTTACTTGCTCTAAAACTTGCGCGTCAATACGCTCATCTCCGTGAACATTAATCTGTAAACGGTAGAATGCTCTACCTTGATGGCGTACACTATCTTTAAATTCTTGAATTCTTTCAAATAAAGCCTGCTGAGATACTGAGTCAATTTCAATCGTCGCACTTTCGAAACGTATAAACTGCGTCGGAACAAAGCGCGTTTTCAATGCTACATGGTCTCCCTCAACGATGAGGCAACCTTTTTCCCCTTGCTCTTTAAAATGACGCCCTTGAATATTACCGGCATAGTGAATTTCTGGCAAATCACTCAATTGCTGTCTTTTATGAATGTGGCCAAGCGCCCAATAGTGATACAATTTTGCATTTAAATCTTCTAGACGAAATTCGGTGTAGCGATGTGCAGTCTCCGCTTTACTATAAGTGCCGTGAAGCACACCGATATGTACTGTTTGACGATCCTCATTCGTCGGATAAAGATCGATTTTATTTTCATAGCTTTCTCTCTTTTCATAACTAAAGCCATGTAAATGTACATTTTCACCGGATTTTGTAATCGCTTGATAAGTTTCAACATCTTTAGAAAAAACAGTGACATTTTCAGGCCATTTTGATGTGATTTGATCAGAGAGTGGATCATGATTTCCATGTGCAATATAGACAAAAATTTGTTCTTTTTGCAGGCGTTCAAATTGTCCTTTTAAAAACATTTCAGCTTTTAACGTACGATTGTGCTGATCAAACAAATCTCCACTTATCACCATAAAATCAACTTCTTCTCGTAATGCGAGATCTATAATTTTTTTAAAGCTTTCATAAGCGCTATTTTCGACATCTTTCAATATTGTAGGATTTAAATAGCGTTTTGATGCAAAAGGGCTATCTAGATGTAAATCTGCACAATGCAAAAATTTAACCATTTAAGCATTCTCCTTTTTACTTTCTAATTTCATCTCTGTTTAATAGACTATGTATTCATTTATTTTATCATATTTTAGTTATATAAGTGTGAACCAAAAGCGCATTCTGCAAGAACTTTATCATCTTCATGACATAAAAAAAGAGCAATTCAGAAATCTAATCTTTATGCGTTAGATTTCTAAATCTGCCCTAATCAATTTAAACCGTCCCATCGATTGAAACGATTGTTCATTGCTTCATTTAATTCCTATCAACCACTATGGATTAATAAGAATGTAGCCCATAGAAAAATTAGTTTGCGTAAATTTCATCCAATGGTTTAACAATGATTTGGTTGATTTCTTGGAATACTTGGCTCATTTTTTGTTCAGCATTCATTAATTCAGAAATGTTGCTGTCTTTTTCGATTTGTTGCGCTTGTTCTTGCGCTTTTTGCAAGTCTTCCTCACCAATTTCTTCACCTTGCATTTGTTTTTGTTGGAAGTTTAATTGTGTTTCACGAAACTCATCAAACAATTTTTTAGAGTTTTCATCAGCTTCAACTTTAGCATAAGCATCTTTAATCGCTTTATACTCGTCACTTTCGCGTAATGCTTGTTCTAATTTGTTCGCGTAATCATATAAATTTACAGCCATTTCTATTCGCTCCTTGAGTTGTGTAGTTTAAGATTGAATTCTATCTCTTCCAATCTCTTTCCTTGCTTACGATACCACATTTTATACAGTTATACAAAGATTGCAATTAAACCTTGGAAAAATCCAATAATTCCGCCTAAAATGAAGCCTAGCAACATGATTAATTTGAGTTCTTTATTCGCAATTTCAAATATCAGCTGTTCAATATAGTCTAAATCAAAACGATTAATTTGCTCTTCGATAAGTCCTCGAATGTTAACTTTTTTCATGATTTGAGACAAACGACGCGACAATGTATCTATTATCATGTCTGTAATACGGTCTGCACCTTTTTCATGTAACTTTTCAAATAATGAAGGCACAAGTGTATTAAGTGGCTGATGTGCACGTTTGGTTAAATTTGCTTGTTTTAAGACATAGTCAGCCAATTGAATTTGAATCTGCTCCATGGCTTCAGGTTGAATAATTTCTTTTAAAGGTAACGCCTTTATACGCTCATACTCAATCTTCAATTGTTGTGCCAATATGTTTCTCGCTTTCGGATGATACGTTAATCGAACTAACTCTTTTTGTATTCGCTCAGCAATTGCTTCTTGTGTCATAAACATTTGGAGTAAACCAACGATTTTCCCTTTCTCAACAAAAAATGTTTCTAACATATCAGAAATATCGTGATAACCTTTTTCAGATTCAAGGTAATCTCTAGCTTTCGTTAATAAAAATTCATCTAATGAATCAACTTTTTTATCTAGTTGTTGCACAATTTTCTCTGGAAGCCATTGATTCATTCCTTGATCTTGATGACTTAAATACTTTTCATTTAACGTTTTATAAACGATACGTTTTAACTGTCTTTCTCCTGAAGCGACGATATCAATATCAAAGCGCTCAGCTAAACGTTGCAGTGTCACATGATCTTGTTCCAAAAGGCGAATCTGATCTTTTACCGTTTGGTTCATAGTTTCTTTTATCTCAGGCGTAGCCAATTTCTCTTGAATCAATGCCTCAGTTAATAAATGATCTTCTATCACTTGACCAATTTTTTCGGCAATTTCTCCTCTTCTTTTTGGGATTAAACCCGGTGTAAAAGGAATGCGTTTACCAAAAATGTAATATGCACGAAAAGGATGAAAAAGCATTTTAACTGCAATCATATTCGTTACGCCACCAATCACCGCACCTATGATTATCATAAATACAACAACTAAAATCGGTTGCATATTCATCTCTCCTTAATTAATCATCATCCATTGTTTTTATTGAACGTTTAAAACTTTAAAATCTATAAAATATGAAATATAGCAGTCAAAGCTTTAACAGTTGCTATTATACACACAATCCTCAATTATTATAAATTCAAACACTTTTTAATGAGATGATAGTGACGGCTTTCAATGCCTATATCAGATAAAAATAATTCCTTCAAAGCATGGTTACTCAGTCCATACTTTGAAGGAAGTTATTCAATGATTATTTATTCTATCATGATAATTTATTTTCAATCTTATGCGCGAATAAGATCTTCTTTAACATTACGTTGGAAGTATGTCTCAGCTTCTCTCAATTTAGGCGTCGCAAAAACAGGTTGTTTATCTGTATCTAGTACGCGATAAAGTTCACTCACTTTATTAGATTGAAGGATGAAACCACCTTTAGTATCAATTGTATCCCAATAAATATCACTAATTGTTGAATATTTTGGATATGCAGCTTGGTTTCTTGAAATGGTTTGAACAATTTCTAGTGGGTCACAACCAAAAGTACTATTTAAAACTTCTGAATCTCTAAATAATGCACAAATGGATACACATGTCGTCCAGTTAGGTAATACACGCTCTTTTTCAATTTGAACAAGTGTCTTTTTTGACAAGCCAATTGTTTGAGCCATTGTATCTTGTGTATACCCCGCTTCGATACGTACCATCTTAAATTTGGTTTGAATTAAATCAGTAAAACTTTGTCTATCCATATTTATATTACTACCTCTCTTAAATAAAAATTTATCCGCACACAAGCATTGCAATTCTACACAATTCTTGAAACACAAATTACATATTAATACAAAATAAGATAAATGAAAAGCATCTTTTTAGAAAACATTGAAAGTCATAAAAATGACATAATTAACACAAATCGCAAATATATTTTAACTTAATAACGTTTATTTAAGTTAAAAATAAAACATTGATATCTATACTGTTTAACGCTATACACACTTGCGCAACACGCTTCTAATATTCTATTGGGAATGCATACTTTCTATTCATTTATTTTGTACTTTTATGGATTGAGGCTTGATGACGCTCAATACCTATGTATCTTTACTACTTTTACTTAACTTACAATGTCAGCCAATTTCTCTCTCTAACGCTGCTTATCTTAAGTCGCAAATATGTGTTTAAGGATTTTATTATAACACAAATTAATAGTGTTACGAACTCAAATAAATAATGTTTTTGTGTTTATTTCATCTTACAATAAATCACTTTTTATGCATGAATCATGTTTGGCCTTGTATTTCGACTTTATAATTTATCTTTTTTAAACCATTTATGAAACAACGCATGAAATACAATCGAAAGGCCTATACTAAAAAATATAATAATAATTATGTTTACGATAAGTTGCCAAAGATGATCACTAGGTAAATACGAAAACAGAAAAAACATAGGTATAACAAAAACAAGATCTAACCAACCTAACTCTTTTAATGCTTCGTCTAGCTGATTCAAAATGTTGACCTCCCTTTCGTCAATTTATAATAAACTAACAATTTTTATACATGTGTATTATAATTTTGATTTCATATAAACAAAAATATCGGATGATTCAGGAATGTAATGATTTTCAATGGATTATACACATTGTATCATATGTTAAAAAATGAGAGGATACCTATAAAGAATCGATATTATTGGTGAGTTTTGGAACTTGCTTAGCTGTATGAGCGATAATTACAACAATATCGGCATTATTTGAAATGTTATTAACCGTATCGGTATGCTTGTTATAGCTTCCTTTTTTCAGACAGCATCTCGCTAAAGATACAAGACTTTAATACCTTTGACCTCTCAAATTTTCATTCGTCCATTCCCTTTATCTTCAATTTTTAATACAATAAAGAAATATTAAGCACTGATTATTTTAGTTCGTGCATTGCCCCATCTATTAAGGATATAGCACACAAAATCATAAATACTGCTAAAGAAGAGGTAAAAAAATGAATTCTAAAGTTATCATTTTAAAAGACGATGCTTATGAAGAAAGTAATGTATCTATAACATTTACATTAAAAAACATATGCATGGATGAAGGACTCAAAATTTATTACTTTGATGTCATGACTCGATTTGAAAATCAACAAATCGAAACAGAATTGGCCATTTTCGATGATGAAATTCAACGTTTGAAAGACGTAGAATTTACACAGCCATTAACTAAGCTTTATTTCTTAGAGCCTGATATTTCATTGACAGTCATAGAAGTTAAAAAGGACGAATTCTGTGTATACGTCACCTTAGATTCAGGTTTAAGAATGCATAATATTGCGACTGAATCAGGCTTATCCGTAAGGCTCAATGTAGCGAAATCATCATTTAAGCAGTTCATCAATGAAATAGCATCCATCGAAGCACACACATCATATTTGAATGAATAGTCTTAGCTCGTTTGGTCACGCGCGCAAGTTATATATTTCTTTCAATATCATCTCGATTTGTTACGCTTTAATCATGTTTTCTAGCCTTGCTTGTCGCTAAAAGTTGGATATTGCATATTCTAATTCTCTACTATAAAAGCAACGGTTAGTGCATTTTCACTAACCGTTTTGATAGATCATGTCTTCTGCTTCATTATTCATATGCGTTCAAAGAGGATTGAATTACTCGACATGCATATGCCCTTTCAACTTTTTACCTTCTCTTTCAGATAATATTAAAGCACATGCTGCATCACCTGTAATATTAACAGCTGTACGAGACATATCGAGTAAACGATTGATGCCTAAAATAATACCAATGGCTGCTGGATTTAATCCAACTGCTGTTAACACCATCGCTAACATAATCAATCCAACACCCGGCACACCTGCTGTCCCTATCGATGCAATAACAGCAACTGCTACGACTGTAACTAATTGTAATAACGTTAAATCTGCACCCATTAATTGTGCAATAAAAATCGTTGCTACCCCTTGCATGATTGCAGTACCGTCCATATTTATTGTTGCCCCTAAAGGCTGAACAAAAGAAGCAATTTCAGGTCAAACCCCCATTTTTTTCGTACATTCCATAGAAACCGGAAGCGCAGCATTCGAACTCGAACCCCCGAATCCGACAGTAATAGCTGGAAAGAATCCTTTAAAGAACGCAATGGGACTCCGTTTTGCTAATAATTTCACTGCACCACCATATACGACAAAGAAATGGATGACTAAGGCACCTAATACAACAATAAAATAAAGACCTAATTGTTTAATCGCGCCAAAACCTGCGCCTGTAAAGGCATGTGCAACTAAGCCGAACGTCCCAATTGGCGCAAATACATTCATAATCATTGTAATAATATACATCAACACATTATTAAATTGTTCAAAAAATTGATGTACGATCCGTCCTTTATCGCCTACCATCATAATCCCAATACCAATAAAGATTGCAAAAGTGATAATTTGAAGCATATTTCCACCACTCATCGCTTCTATCGGATTTTTTGGGAAGAAATTTATGACCGTTTGATCAAATGTTTGATTCACTGGAGAATCCGCCGCAGATTTTTGCCCCTCTAACTTTTTCTGATAAGCTGTTACTTCTTTACTTTTTAACAAATCTGAATGTCCTGCACCTGGTTTAACTATAAGTGCTAAACACATCGCTAAAGTGATTGCGAGTGCAGTCGTCGTTAAGAAAAATACAAGGGTTTTCAAACCAATACCACCTAGCAATTTTGGATCCCCTACACCAATGACACCAAGCACAATCGAAACAAAAACAACCGGTACAACAAGCATAAAAATCAAGTTTAAAAATACTTGTCCAATCACATTAAAAATATATTGATCTGTAAAAGATACAAATTTTCCCCCTTCGTAAAAATTAAAAATTGAACCTATCGTAATCCCTAATACTAATGCAACAATAATCTTGACTGTAAGCCCTTTAAATTTCATAATAGCCATCACCCTTATTACTTTTTACAATATTATAATCTGAAAATTGGCAATATAGCAATCATTTTTTAAATGACTAGATTTATCATGCTATTCATAGGATAATAGAAACATTGAGAATGATTTTTATTTTGATTCAATATTAATTCATTGATGTCAATTTTAATAGAGGTGTTATTGTTGCAAGTAGAAAACAGGATTTCCCAAGCTAAAAAAGGCGCAACCTTAAGCATCATCACATATACCATATTAACTTTATTAAAAGTCACATACGGTTGGCTAGCAGATAGTCGTGGTTTAACAGCGGATGGGATCAATAACGCAACAGATGTCATTAGTTCAATTGCCATCCTTATCGCTCTGCATATATCTATGAAACCAGTAGATAAAAACCATCCTTATGGGCATTATCGCTCAGAATTTATCGCTTCTTTAATCGCATCCTTTATTATGTTTGCTGTGAGTATTCAAGTGATTATTACTGGCGTAAAGCATTTTTATCAAGGTCAGTTTCATCAGCCGAGTCAATCAGCTTTAATTGTAGGCGTAATTTCAAGTTTCCTTATGTTTGCTGTCTTCCTCTATAATCGTAACTTAGCAAAAAAAGTTAAAAGCAATGCCCTTAAAGCAGCGAGTTATGATAACTTATCAGATGCTTTAGTTTCAATTGGGACTGTTATAGGTATTTTAGGTGTCTATATCGGAATTCCCATGCTAGATACACTGGCTGCAATAGTTATTGGTTTATTAATCATGAAAACAAGTATCGACATCTTTAAAGAAACAGCCATAACGTTAACAGACGGATACGACGTCGATGAACTCGAGCATATCGAGCAAATCATTTCGTCTATCCCTGGGGTCAAAGAAATTAGAGATATTAAAGCTCGAAGTCACGGAGTCATGTCATTCATTGATGTAACTATTGCTGTGGAACCCGAACTAAATGTCGTTGAAAGTCATCAAATATCAGATCATATTGAAACTAAGTTACAACAACAATTAGGTGAAGTCGAAACGATTGTGCATATTGAGCCGTATTTATATTAATAATGACCCATGATTGTATAAGCACCACAAAATAGGTGTGACAGTCATGGGTCATTTTAAGTTTTAAAACGATACATCTTTTGATTTTCAAACTTAGTGGAGACATTAAAGTATTAGAGTTTAATGTTTTCTTCACTACGAATTTTTAAATGCAAACTTGATAGATAAGTTCCTCTCACCTTAAAAATATTTATAATTTAAGCATTATAAACTTTGATTAGAAGGACAGAGTAGATGAAGTCCACCCTTATCAAAGCTGATAGTAATTTCTTTCCTAAGCATTTTATGTTGTTTCTTTGTATAAATGAATCAATTTGTACAAATGATAGCATAATCATTCAGTTATAGAATTTTCATTGAAATTGTATCTCAATTTGAAGTAGAAAAGTAAGATTAATATTCCTAAAGCACAAATGGCATAAACAATCGCATAGTTTAAAGGGATTAAGAAACCAAAAATGAAATATGAGAATGGTGTTAAGGACGCATTCAGGCTCTGTATAATTGAAAATACTCTAGATTTAAATTTTTCATCTATCGTTTGCTGAAGTATTATTTGAAAAGGGATGTTATTTAAAGATACGGAAAAGCCTAAAAATGCATTAGCAATTAAAATAATAATAAATATATTCATCTCACTGATGCTATAAAAACGAGTTGACGCTACGATTAATAAAGAAAGTGATTGTAGAATCATAGAAATGATATATAACAATTTTAAGCGATTATGAATATTTAATATTGATAACAGAACGGATGAAGTGACAATCGCTCCACCTATAGTACTTTCTGCGACACCTAAATAATTGGCTTTTAAGTTAAGAATTTTGATGATGATAATAGGTAATCCGACAATTAAAGAATTGCATAAAAAATTGATAAATAAGCTAACTATAAAAATGACTTTTAAATTATTGATTAATGACAAGTGCTTAAAACCCTCTATAAAGCTTGTTAAAAACTTTTGTTCCTTACTAATTGCATTACCACTTTTGAAAGTTAATAGAAGTAAAAGAAAAAATGCAATAAGTTCAGTTAAACTATTAATAAGCGCGAGTAAATTGATATTTATTATGGTAACTATAAATCCACCAATTATAGGTGTTAACAAAATTGATGATGATTGGATAGTTTGTCTTATAGATACTATTTTTTCTATGTAATCGCCAGTTATAAATTTTAAATTTGATGTAATGGTTATTTTTACTATTGAGTCAACAAATACGAGAATCATCATTGCGGTAAAAATCGTATACACTTCTTCGTTGTAAAATATGTAAAACATAAGTAGTGTACAGACACTTATAAATTGACCCATTAACAATATCTTTTTATTTGAAGTTCTGTCAATTAAGCTCCCTATAAATGGTGCTGATATTGTTGTTACAAACGCTAATACAGCTAAGTAACTCCCAAAAACTGAGCCAGATTGCGTGATTTTAAGGATATAAAAGCCACATGCAAAAGTAAAAATTGAAGAAAAAAATAATGAAATTGTTTCAAACGTGACTAAAATTATTGATTTGCGCATACATATCCCCCCTTTTAATATATAATACAATTGACTTGTTTAATTGAAAATATTTACATTTCAGAATTTTCTGTCTAAATATAAATTGTGAGAAATAAACAGTAATATTTATAATCTCACAAAAATTTATCTGAATTATAAAATAGCAACAGAGATAATCTTATAACGTTAATATTTGAAATTAACGGGTGTAAAGAAATAGTAGCAGAAAGCATTGATCTTAATATCGGGGGAAAAAGCGTCATTTCAATCTATACATTAAATAACGTCACAATATATGTAACAAAAGACAATTTTTGGAATGCATACATTGTGACGTTAATTTTGTGAAAAATAATCGGTATGACCGTTGATGAACACACAAATTTAGTTATTTCTCCATATTTTACTCGAGCAGTTTAAATGAGGTTGTTTTCCATAGCATAAATGGCCGCTTGCGTGCGGTCATTGACTTGTAATTTAGAAAAAATATGACTGACATGTGTTTTAATCGTTTTTTCAGATACAAATAATGTTTCAGCAATTTCTTTATTTGTCTTACCTTTAGCCATTTCTTTTAAAACTTCCGTTTCACGTTTCGATAATTTATTAAGGATATGAGGCTTCGTGATAACAACATCCATCACATGTTGTGCATCTTCATGAATTACTTTCTCTCCATTTAAAACGCGTGTAATTGACGTCATTAATGCTTCAGGTTCAACATCCTTCATTTCATATCCATCAGCGCCAACCCGCATTGCAGACATGACGTGCTCTTCATCAACATAACTCGTTAAAACTAAAATCTTAATGTGCGGAAACCCTTCTTTAATATGTTGTATTAACGTAATCCCGTTCATCTCAGGCATGACTAAATCAACTAACACCAGATCGGGCTCAATTTGTTTTTCATTTAATGCATCCAATAATGATTGACCATTTCCAAAACTACCGGTCACTTCTATTTCATTTTGTGTTGACAATAAAAATTCTAAGCCTTGACGCACAATAAAATGGTCATCAACTAATGCAATTTTAGGCATAAAAAAGCCTCCCTTTGATGTTAAAGTGGTATCTTAATTTTAATCGATGTCCCTTGACGACTGTCAATATGCATCGTTCCTTTTATCATTTTAATACGTTGCCTCATATTCGATAACCCATGCTTATCGTAAACATCGATACGCGTAACGTCAAACCCCTTTCCTTCGTCTGAAATATCAACGGTTAGCAAGTCATCAGATTGATTAAGGACTACCGTAATTTTTGATGTATTGGCATGCTTTTTCGTATTGTTCATTGCTTCTTGAATGACGCGATAAATATTTGTCTCAATTTTGTTTTCTAAGTCAATCAAACCATGAACCGTAATGTCGATTTCTAAATCGATTAATTTCGCATAATTTTTAAGTGCGTGGACAATTCCTTGCTCTAACCCCACTGGCTTTAATTGCCAGATTAAAGCTCTCATTTCATTTACCGCATTTTGGCTTGTCTGTTCAATTTGGGCAAAAGCGCGTTGTGACGTTTCTTCTTCAGACATTTGCCCTGCTGCGTGTGCAGTTAATTTTAAAGAAAACAACATTTGATTCACTGAATCATGTAAATCTCGAGCCAATCGATTACGTTCATTAATACGTGCCGCCTCTTTTTCTTGGTTGTTCAAGTCAATTCTTTTAATCGCTGAGCCAATTTGAAAAGCGACTGATTCTAAAAGTTCAAGATCTTCATCACTGTAATGTGTTGTAAAAGGTGTCGCAACATTTAATAAACCAAATTGCTCATTGCCTGATCTTAACGGAACCGTCGCGTGATGCGTTATATTATCAGTTTCTGTACTAAATTCACGACTGGCTAAGTTAATACGAGAACAGTTAATAATGTTAGAGGCTTTCGTCAATTTTTGATTATGATAAGATTGAACACACCAACATGAACCTTCTGTCATATATTTACAATGATGATGCGTAAGTGCTGGTGGTAGCGAGCGTTGTGCTTCTAATGTATGATAGCCTTCCGCATCAATAAAAAATATCCATCCCGTTGTGAAATCACTCCCCTTTACCAAATAATCTAAAGCACCATCAAGCATCGATTGTAATTCTGTTTCTTCATTGAGAAATTCAGCGATTTCTTTTAATAATGCTAATCGCGTTGGTTTTTCCACTTCATGCACACCTCTCTTCTACTTTTTAAAATTTAAAATATAAAACCGAAAAATATGTATTTAGTTTTATTATACACATCCCGCTTTCCCTTTAAAAACCATCAACACCATACTGATTTATGGTATGATAGAAACAATTAAGGAGGATACTATGAAATTTTCAGTTGCTGAACCGTTTGATCAAATGTCTATCCGAGACATTTTTAAATCATTAAAACTACCTAAAAAAGAACTCCATTTGTTGAATATGTCTAAAGCCATTACTGTTAATGGTCAACCCGCACAATTTCAGCAAACCGTTTCATCTGGAGATGTCATCTCAATTCCTGATGAGCCTGTGAAGAGTCAATATTTACCTAGTTATCGCTATGCACAGATTGTTTACGAAGATGATTATTTAGCGATTGTATATAAACCTAAAGGTGTGAAAACACATCCTAATGACTTGAAAGAAAGTAATACATTGATGAATCATATCATCTATACTTTAAATTGTGATTATGTAGAACCTATTCATCGTCTTGACCAAGAAACCGTGGGTCTATTAATCGTTGCTAAACATCCAATTGTAAAAAAAATACTCGACCGTATGTTAGAAGACAATATGATTCACCGCATTTATCAAGCACAAGTAAAGGCTTTATTACCGATTAAACCACAAACTATTGATATGCCGATTGGTAAAGACAAATTCCACCCGAATAAAAGACGTATTTCGAATACAGGTCAACGTGCAGTCACACATATTATAGAATCAAAAATGATCAAAGAAGGTGTATGTGAAGTCAAACTTAAACTCGATACTGGTCGTACGCATCAAATTCGTGTTCACCTTGCTGAAATAGGTCATCCGGTTCTAGGAGATCCGTTGTATAGTGATTCTAAGTTAAGACAATTACAATTAGAAAGTTATCAAATTGAATTCCAACACCCACTTACGCAGCAGCTCATCTCTGTTACAACGGACGATATTAAATAATACTTAATTTTATAGCATAAACATACAGAGGCTAGAACATCAATCCTAAAAACAAATTGCGCTAAGATGAATTTTATTAGAAGACCGTCTTAGCGCTTGATTTTTATGATAAAACCTCTTATTGAATGATTTCGTTTTTCGAAGTGACATTGTCAACCTGTAGTCTACGTCTCGTCCTGTTCCCTTAGGCGTCTCGACACCAATATTACTAACGTGATTATTAAGGCTGTACACTTTATATGGTGGTTATGTGTCTATAATAATTAAGTCGCAAACTTCCGATTGCTTCTTCGAGTCTCGCTTTCCCAGGCGCCTTACCTCAACTAATTTTGGCTTTTATTGTAGCTCATAAGAAGCCAAAATGGATTTTCGGTTTCGGCTCTATGCCTCGGGAGTCTCGACTCGGTACGCAATCTATTTAAGCAATTTCACTATTGAAAAGTGGCATTGCTTACTTTATGAATCACACGTTTTACAGAAGATGCAGAAACGTTACAATCACTTGCGATATCAGTTTCTGAGCGAACTTGTGTTGCTTTATCTAAAATGGCTTTCTGAACATGGTTTGAGATAAAACAGTTATCCTCAACAACATTTGTTTTAGAAGTAAAAGTCCGACCACAAACCATACATTTAAAACGTTGTTTTAACAGATTTAAATACACTGCTATCTCTTGGAATCTTAAAAAAGTAATTCGCGATAAACGTTTTCCGTGTTTGTGTATTCGGTTTGGATTCGTATGATAACAGTGAGGACAAGTCATAGGCTTGTATGAAAGGGTACCAAAGATGACGTTAGATTTCTTACCTCTAATAACTACATCTTCTTCAACTTTAGTGATTTTAATATTATTATCTTTAATTTTTAGTAACTTTAATATATCATTACACATAGGCACAATATCTCCTTAATCGTTGGTTTGGTCACTTACAATTATAGAGATATTTGTGCTATTTTTGTACAAAAAAAGCAGGATGACTTATGTCACCCCACTATAAAAAATGAAGAACCATTATTAAAACGTCTTTTTTCCTAAATAGGGATTTATCCAAACGTGTGTTTATCAAAAATTTAATGTCTCTGCTTCTTTTTACGCTGTAAACAAAAAAAGAGGACAGCGTAATCATGGCGATTTCTGTCCCCTTCTTTGAAAAGTTAAAGATTCACTTTTGTGTATATTATTTCCGCTTCAAATGATTTTTGACACGATTAATCCAATTCCGTTTTGATTGTACAGGTTGCCCCATTTTAATTACATTTGATTCAGCAAGTTTTGCGCCATAATCTTTAGCTTCTTGCATCAAATACTCTTGTGAGTTCAATGGTTCTAAATCATTTTCAATGTAATGATAAACACCTTGCGCATCTTGGTATCGTCCTTTTTGATTATCCGACAATTGAAGATTTAAAAATTCAACTAACCGCTTCGCAATTTGTTTGTCCAATATAGGGAATAAAATTTCAACACGTTTAATCATATTGCGCGTCATCATATCAGCAGAAGATAGATAAATTTTTTCATCTCCATTATTATAGAAGTAATAGATACGGGAATGTTCTAAAAAACGGCCAACGATGCTGACAACTTCTATATTGTCACTAACGCCAGGTATTCCTGGTTTCAAGCAACAAATTCCGCGAATAATTAATTTTACTTCTACACCTGCTTGAGATGCTTCAAATAATTTTTTAATTAACGCTTTATCAGTTAGAGAGTTCATTTTCATCATCATTTTACCATTGCCAAATTGACGATGACTTTCAATTTCTTGATCGATGCGCTCAATAAAAGAATCTCTAATTTCATAAGGCGCCACAATCAACTTATGATAATCCGGTTTCACCGAATAACCACTTAAATAATTAAAGAAATTCATTGCATCCTCACCAATTTCTGGATCAGTGGTAATGATACCCATATCGGTATATAATTTTGCGGTTTTATCATTGTAGTTGCCTGTGCCTAGATGAACAAATGGAACTAACTGATGGTTAATTCTTTTGACAACAAGTGTGATTTTACTATGCGTTTTAAGGTGCGTCATCCCGTACATGACGTGACAACCTGCTTCTTCCAACATTCTTGCCCAATGAACATTGTTCTCTTCATCAAAGCGTGCCTTGAGTTCGACTAGAACGGTCACTTGCTTTCCATTTTCTGCAGCATGTTTAAGCGCTTCGATGATAGGCGAATCACTACTTACACGATACAAAGTTTGTTTTATCGCTAACGTATTAGGATCCTCTGAAGCTTCCTTAATAAAGTCAACAATTGGATCAAATGATTCATATGGATGATGGAAGAAAATATCTCTTTTCATTGCTAAGTCATAAATATTATGACGCCCGAGTGATTGCGGGATTTGTGGTGTATAAGACGGATAAGTTAATGATTTTAATTTATGTGATAAATGATCGACCAACTCAAAAACAAACGTCAAATCGAGTGGCCCGTCTGTGTAATAGACATCCTGATGCTCTAATTCTAACGTATCGATTAACCAGTCCATATTCATATCACACGGTTCACGGTTGTCTATTTCCAATCTCACCGCAGCACCACTTTTTCGTTCTTTTAGAAAGCGCTCGATTTCTATGAGTAAATCTTCTGCGCCATCTTCATGAATCGTTAAATCCGCATTTCTTGTAATTCTAAAAGTATAGGTATTCAGTATTTCATACCCTTTAAAGAGGTGACCCATGAAAAAGGAAATCAGATCTTCAACTAAAACAATATATTGTTTGCTACCTTCATTAACTGTAATAAATCGTTTAAGAAGCGTCGGTATTTGAACGATCGCAGCATTGATTTCATTACCCGTGTCAATATCCACAAATATATTGAGTGTTTTATTATTTAATTTTGGAAACGGCCGATAAGCATCAATTCCCAATGGTGTCAGTGTTGGCAAAATGTTTGATAAAAAGATGCTTTCTAATTTTTCTTTAAGCGATTCGCTCAAAGATTCAGGTTTACTAAAATAGATATCGTGTGTTTTTAATTGTTCTATGAGCGTATTAAAACGTTCATATTGGAATTTTACATTCTGACGATTTTTCTTTTCAATTTCCTTAAGTTGCTCTTGTGGTGTGAGCTGTGTTTTATTTTCAGGTTTGTCGAAGCCCATTTTAACTTGATCTTTTAAACCTGCAACACGAACCATAAAAAATTCATCTAAGTTAGAGCTTGCAATGGCAATAAATTTAAGTTGCTCTATCAATGGGTTTTGAGAATCACAGGCTTCTTGCAATACTCTATAGTTAAAGTCTAACCAGCTCACTTCACGATTGTTATAATACTCCGGATGATTAATATCAAAACTTCCCTTTTCAATAGTCACTTTATTTGTTCACCCCATTAATCTTCTACGAAACATCACTTCGTTTATGTTCTTAGCGTAACATAAAAATCTAAAGTCATTTTTCAAGATTTTGTAAACACAATATTAATTTTAGTTTTAAGCACTTTTTCAATATGCTTTTTCTGACGATTGGCTTGGTATGACTCGGCGATAGGCTCGCCTTTATAATAAACATATAAATCATAAGCGTCTTTATTTTGTTTTAACTCAACGCGACTCACACTATTCGTATTTGAAATATTAAGGGCATTCGTAAACTTAATCACACCACCTAATGTTTGAATCTCAGAAAGTTCATCATCACTAAACCATTTCGTCTCATCGCTATATATTTTTAACAACGTTTTGTTTTTATAGCTTGCTAATAGCGCAAGACGCACACGTTCTTTATGAGATAAACCATTAATACTTGAATTCGCAATGATATAGTACGTATGTTGTGAACTTGAATCTGCATCGATAAACTTACCAAGATAGTAAATATATGCCGCTTCAAGAAAAATTTGTTTTGATGATGCCTCAAAGTTCAATTTTCTAGCTTCTGACAGTTGATCAAGTAACGATTGTGCAAGTTTAACGCGTTGTTCCGCACCTGTTTCTTCAATTTTGTATTCGTTCGCAAGATGTCTTAAAGCATCACTTAAAACATTCGCTTTATTAAATTCATTTTTATGTTTTTTAGCAATTTGATTCATAATAAAGCCTTCACGAATCCCTTTTCTAGAGAAAGCAAATGCTTTTGCATGGATCATATCAAAAAGCACGTTAAATACAGCAACTGCCGGCAAAATAATATCGACACGGTCTCGGCTCAGCCCATCTAAATTTAATAATTCATCACGTGAATATTTCTTCAGTTTTTGATAAACTTCTTTCAGATCTTCATGTGCCATCGTGTAACCGTGAACACCAGCAATAGGATAATTATGTCCTGCTTGATGTACACGTGCACAGTTACGTGCCGAGCCGCCAATACCGATTAAATTAACCTCTTTATTTTGAATCCAATCTACTTTTTCAAATTCACCTTTTAAAAACTTCTCTATTTTTTTAATCGCATCTTTATCATTATGCTCCTTGCCTTCAAAAAACATTCTGATTAAAGTAACAACCCCAAACGGAAAACTGATGGCTTGTTTGATATTTTTATCTTCGAACAATGTCAATTCAGTAGAGCCACCACCGATATCAACTGTGATTCCATTTTGAATACTTGTCGTATGCGTCACAGCATATGCACCATAAAATGCCTCATCCTCTTCAGGAATGACAATGACTTTAATACCTAACTCTTTTTGAATTGATTTTAAAATTTGAGGTTGATTTTTGGATTGTCGTATCGCTGCAGTTGCGATTGGATATAGATGCTTGACTTTAAATTTATCTGCAACTTTTTTAAAACTACGCAGTGCGGTAGTCAATACATCAATACCTTCTTGTGTCATATTCTGATCATCATCCAAATATTGACTTAACCTTGCAGGTGTTTTAATATTTTGAATTTCATTTAACCCTGTACGTTCATCATATTGAAAAATAACCAAGCGAATCGTATTCGAACCAATATCTATTAAACCGTTTCGTTCCATGCTTTAAAAATGCCTCCAAACTATTTAGGATGAACCATATTTTCGGGTTTAATCCATTCATCAAATTGCGCTTCTGTTAAATGTCCGGATTGAATTGCTGCTTCTTTTAATGTCAAGCCTTCTTTATGTGCTTTCTTAGCGATGGCTGCTGCATTTTCATAACCGATATGAGGATTTAAAGCGGTTACAAGCATTAATGAACGGTTAAGATAATCATCAATATGTGAAGCAATCGGTTCGATTCCTACTGCGCAATTATCATTAAACGTGTTCATTCCATCTGCTAATAAATAAATTGATTGTAATGTGTTATGCAAAATCACAGGTTTGAAAACGTTGAGTTCAAAGTTACCTTGTGAACTTGAAATACCTACTACCGTATCATTACCCATGACTTGAACAGCCACCATCGTCAACATTTCACATTGTGTTGGATTAACTTTACCTGGCATAATGGAAGAGCCTGGTTCATTTTCAGGGATAGAAATTTCTGCTAATCCGGCACGTGGACCTGAGGCTAACCATCTAATGTCGTTGGCAATTTTCATTAAATCAGCCGCTAACGCTTTAAGCGTACCGTGTAATTGAACAACTTCATCATGCGCTGTTAATGCATGGAATTTATTTTCAGAAGAAACAAATGGATAGCCTGTATTTTCTGAAATATAAGCAGCTACTTTATCACCAAATTCTGGATGTGCATTAATACCTGTACCAACCGCAGTACCACCAATCGCTAAGTTGAGAATATGTTTTTTAGATTCTGCTAATAAATTGTCACATACCTCTAACATATAGCGCCAGCCACTCACTTCTTGACCGAGTGTAATAGGTGTAGCATCTTGTAAGTGGGTGCGCCCGATTTTAATAATGTCTTTAAATGCTTGTTCTTTTTGATAGAAAGTATCTCTTAAGCGCTTAATTGCTGGTTCTAATTGCGTCTCTACTTGATGATATAAAGCAACATGCATGGCAGTTGGAAAAGTATCGTTAGAACTTTGAGATTTGTTCACATCATCATTAGGATGTATTTTTTCATCAATCCCTTTAGACGCTAAATATTCATTTGCAACGTGGCTTACGACTTCATTAACATTCATATTGCTTTGCGTGCCACTTCCTGTTTGCCATACGACTAATGGAAAATGTTCATCTAACTCACCATTTAATATACGTTCACAAGCATAAATAATAGCATCTTTTTTAGCATCACTAAGTTTTCCTAATTCATGGTTTGCAAGTGCGGCTGCACGTTTTAATTGTGCAAAACCGTATATGACTTCGATAGGCATCTTCTCTTTACCGACTGGAAAATTCTGCTTACTGCGTTGTGTTTGTGCACCCCAATATTTATCTGCTGGTACTTCAATTTCGCCAAATGTATCGTGTTCAATTCTTACTGACATTGATCTCGCTCCCCTTTAATTTAGAATGTTATTCTTCAATTAAATTATAGCATTAATTGAAATGCCCATTCAATTCTGTTTCGGAGATAAAACAAAAAAGTAGTATGCGCTGCGTTTAATAGAATTAACGCGTTACAGACTACTTTTTAAGGATGAAGAAATAAGTAAGACTTATGCTTTTTCTTCTTTACGATGATTAAGAAATTTAATTTTTACAGCTTGAACAATAGCGATTGCAGATAATAAATATAAAATCAATCCAATGACCATTGTTATTGGGCTAAAATCGATTAATAACCCCCAAAAACCTTGTAATTGTTGATAAAAGTCAGCAAGATATATTGTCAATGCTACAGTAATCGCAATACAACAAATCACACTAATGACAATGCCTTTTTGATTTGCTCTTACAAAAGTTTGCGCACTGGCAGCACGGTCATCAATAAGACCATTGGATAGATTGAGTTGGAGTTGGACAACTTTGAACAACACAGGTAGATATAAAGTCCCTAAAGCAAGCGGAAATGCTTTGATAGACAATAGATTAATGATTGTTGATAATACAAGTAACAATCCCCATTTACGATATAATTTCATGTATGTCACCTTTCAAGTTTTTCTATAGACGCCCTTATTTTATCATATTTTAGTACAGCTCAACGACAAAACAAGGCGAAAGTTTACGATCAACTTTCGCCCCTGTTTTCCATCTTATAAAGACAATATGTGTAATTTTGATTAAAAGATTACTTATCTGATCGAATATCAGCATCATGATCTTGATTTAATTTATCTTGATCATTTTTTTCTGAAATTTGTTCCATCTCTTTGCCTAATTCAACGACATCATCAAAACCTTCGACCATTTCATTTTCATATTGTTTTTGATCATCTTTCATTAAATTGCCACCTCTAATTTATGCATATAATGAAGTAAAATAGGCTCTAACATCATCTGGTAAACCTTGTGCAGCCGCTTCATCAAGGACAACAGTCACCATACGATGTGTTTTTAATGTTGACGGAATAAAGCTTGTATTCCCATTTTCTTCATATAACTTTTGAACTTGTGCCGCTTTATTTGAACCTGTGACAACGACAATAATTTCACGCGCTGGCATTACGGCATCATTCATTGGTAACCCAATTTGTCCGTTTTCATCAATAGTTAATACTTGTAACGTTAATTTTCCTTTGTTATCTTTTGTTTTAGCATGATGGGCAATAAATGATTCAACATTGTCATCATCTGGAACTTCATGCACTTGTTTCTCTGGTACGCCTAATGATTTAAAAAATGACGCTTGCTTATCATAGTCCAAAATATGAATTTGACTAAAATCTACACTATGACGATCAACATCTTGTTTTAAAAAATTTAAAACCGTCGCTTGGTCTTCATTTAAATGGACACCTACAATTGAGGTAGGATTATTATTAAGCTGTTTTCTTAAGATATCTGCTGTATATTTTGCCACTGTTTCTGCATCTTTAAATATTTTAAAATTCATTGCCATTATCGTACACTCCTCTATTGTCCTTACTAGTCTATAACATTAATAACTACATACCCATTTTATTGACATATTAAAACATCATTCATTAGGCATCATGCTGACTCATGTTCACTTTCAATTATAACCTTTTTAGTCATTAAATTCTTGTGATAGCTGTCTAATCCTGTTGATTGACAGAACTATTGTAAATTTGGATAATTTTGCTGTCTCAATGCCTCATATACTAAAATAGCAGCTGTATTCGATAGATTCAGTGCACGGACATTTTCATTCATAGGAATACGCAAAGCTGTACTTTCATATTTTTCTTTGACCCAATCCGGTAAGCCCGTTGTTTCTTTTCCGAATATGAAATAATAATCTTCATTAGGATTTGAAAAATCTTGTGATGTATGATTTTTCGAACCAAATTTAGTGAGTAAGAAATACTGCCCTGCTGTTTGTTCGAAAAATGATTCAATATTATCATAATATGTAATTGAAACATATTTCCAATAATCTAAACCTGCACGTTTTAACATTTTGTCATCTGTACTAAAACCTAATGGTCGAATTAAGTGTAACTTTGTATCTGTTGCTGCACATGTACGTGCAATATTTCCTGTATTTGCAGGTATTTCTGGTTGGTATAATACGACATGAATTGTCATTATCCATCTCTCCTCATTTCTAAGCCTTTTAACATTTCAATTTGTACTTCTTCATCTTCATTTTCATAATGTGCCATAATATAAGGTTTAGCTAAATCGCCTTGAATTTGACCAATCGCCCAAAATGCAGTTGCTCGAATAAGCGGTCTCGGATCATTTTCTGCGACCTCTTTTAAATCTGGAATCGCATCTTCTTCTTTAAAATGTGCCAAAGCTATAATGGCATTACGTTGGATAGGTTTTTTTGCCACGCCAAGCACCTGCAAGATGACCAAACGTATTTTTAAATGTTTTATTATTCATTTTCAATAATGGCACTAATCTTGGTTTTAAAATTTCTGGTTCTAATATAATATCATCTTGCTCAATATTAATCCCTCTATTTTTAGGGCAAACCTGCTGACACGTATCACAGCCGTACAAACGATTTCCAATTTTATAACGATATTCATCGGGCAAATAGCCTTTCGTTTGTGTTAAAAAGCTAATACATTTTTGACTGTTTAACTGACCGTCACCAACAAGTGCGCCAGTTGGGCAACGATCGACACATATTGTACAATCGCCACAACTCTCCATGATCGGATCATCAGGAGGAAACGGGATATTCACTAACATTTCACCTAAATAGGTATACGTCCCTAAATCAGGATGAATCACAAAGCTATTTCTACCTACAAAACCTAATCCTGCACGTTCAGCAACAGCTCTATCAGATAAAACACCGGTGTCAACCATAGACATCATCTAGGCGCATTTTTTAGTTTGTTTGGATATCCTACTGAGATGGCAATAATAGATTTTGCTGTTGGCAATGATAACTTAGGCTCTGTTCTTAAAGCAATATCTGATTCTTCAAACCCAGATGCATACCCTTTCGCATGGTAATCCACTAATTTTTGTTTCAACTCATCAAACGGGTCAGCTGTCGTAAAACCGATACGATTTATACCTATACTGTAGGCATACTCTATTATTTCTTCTTTTAATTGTAAGACATCCATAAACTCACCCCTTAAAAGTCACCACACTATTTTAACATATCTTTCTAGACCTGCGTTGTAATTCATTCAAGTTCTTTTTATTCGAATAAGCACAAAATAATAAAGAATGGCGTGCACACTCACCCATTGCTAGGCTATTGTCATTGCTTACGCCATTCAAATTATTTATAAATCATTATTTAACTAATACACGTTTTAAAAAGTTTTGCGTCCGTTGATGTTGCGGATTTTCAAAAACTTCATGAGAAGGTCCATCTTCAACAATATGACCATCCGCCATGAATATCACACGATCACTCACATTTTTGGCAAAGTCCATTTCGTGTGTCACAACCACCATAGTCATCCCTTCTTTTGCTAAAGATTTCATTACAGTCAACACTTTCCCGACAACTTCGGGATCAAGCGCTGATGTAGGTTCATCAAATAATAAAACATCAGGATTCATAGCAAGTGCACGTGCAATCGCAACCCTTTGTTTTTGTCCGCCAGACAATTGATTCGGATAGGCATCTGCTTTATCTTTAAGACCGACTTTGTCTAATAAATCGAGCGCATGGGCTTTTAAAGATGCTTTATCTCCTTTTTTCAATAAACTTGGGGCTAAAATAATATTATCAATGACTTTTTTATGCGGGAATAAATTAAAATTTTGGAAAACCATTCCCATTTTTTGACGTAGTTCATCAACTTTCGTCCCTTTTTCTGTTAAATCTCTTCCTTCAAAAATGACACTTCCTTTTGTAGGAACTTCTAATAAATTCATACAGCGTAATAAAGTACTTTTACCACTACCAGACGGCCCGATAATAGCAACGACCTCCCCTTTATGAACTTCCATATCAATCTGCACTAAAACTTCATTGTTTCCAAACGTTTTATTTAATTCTTTAATTTTAATCACTGACTCTCATTCTCCCTTCAACAAAATACATCAAACGTGAAAGTGTGAACGTTAATACAAAATATAATACAGCCGCAATGAGTAATGGCGTAAATGGATCAAATGAAGCACCTTGTACCACTTGTGCATTAAACATAATTTCGCTCACACCAATAACGGATACGATTGATGATTCTTTGATTACAGTTACAAATTCATTCCCTAAAGCAGGCAGAATATTTTTAATCGCTTGGGGCATAATCACGGTTTTCATCGTTTGAGCATAACTCAAACCTAAACTTCTCGCCGCTTCGGTTTGTCCTTTATCAACTGCATTGATACCCGCACGTATAATTTCGGCAATATAGGCAGAACAATTAATGACTAAAGCTACGGCACCACATATAAAAGCGGAAATATCGAGTCCAAGAACTGCAGTTGTCCCGAAAAACACTAAAAATACTTGTACAAGTAAAGGGGTTCCCCGTAAAAACTCAATGTAAAAAGAAGCAATCCATTTTAATGGCTTGATTGAACTAATTTTCATTAATGCAATGACGGCGCCTAAAGCTGCCCCTAAGACCACACCGATGATTGAAATCAGAATTGTACTTTTTAAACCAGTTACAAAAAATGTACCGTATTTAGAGAAAAAGTTACCATCATTTTCCATTGCGTCCGCAGCTATTTTTTCGTATTTTGGCATTAGATGTTGATCTTTTACATCTGCAATTGTTTGATTTACCTTATCCATTAATTCAGGAGAATGTTTAGGTATCGCAATAGCTGTAGGTTTGTCAGAATCCGCAAATGATGCGTTAGAAAAAGTAAGGTCATCATTTTGTGTCAAATAAGCTTTGCTGACAGCACTGTCCATAACAATCGCATCTACTTTATTACTTTTTAATGATAAAATGACTTCTGGTAATCGTGTTAAAGATTGAATATCGGCATCTTCAATTTCATTTTTTGCTAACTCTTCTTGCGTCGTTTGTTTTTGGACCCCAATTCTCTTTCCTTTTAAATCATCCAAAGTCTGATAATGTGCTTTATCCTTTTTACGAATAACCACTTTTTGTTGAACAGTCATATAGTTATCTGAAAAATCAACTTCTTTTTTACGCTCATCTGTCGGTGTCATACCCGAAATAATCATGTCGATTTTTCCTGTTTTTATAGCCCCTAACAAACTATCGAATTGCATATTCACAATTTTCAACTTAACACCATTATCCTTGGCAATTTTTTTCGCAAGTTCAATATCGATACCTGCATATTCCCTCTCACCATGAACTGTTCTTTCAAATTCCATTGGTGCATAATCTGCTGAAAGTCCAACCTTCAATACACCTCTTTTTTTAATGACTTGCCATTGATCCTCGCTTGCAGCTTTTGATACGTGCACAAGAGGCGATTGACATATAAGTAACACAACTATAAATAGTGCTGTAATCAGCTTCCCCAAATACTTCATCTCAGGACCTCCTTTTAAATTTATTCATTAATATACATATTTGCGTAATTTTATGCAATAATAAATTTTAAAAACGCGCAGTTTATAGTGAATTCCCCAGCTTACGTGATTTTTGTATACATTTTTGTCTTATTGTTAACAGTCAATTGGGTGAAAATTGCAGGTGATTTATAAAGAATGAACAAGAGGCGCTATCGTATTGCTATATGAAGTTAAAGGAAAAATAGAAAGTAAAAAAGACTGAGTTATCGTCAAATAGGACGAAATCTCAGTCTTTCTAATTATATACTCTTTGTGTATTTGTTTATGTATTCCATAAAGAATAGTGTTTATTGTTTCGGAATCTCAAAACGATAAATATCATCACGATAACCTGGTAAAATATTTTTACACACTTGATGAACAAACCACGCGACCGTAAATGGAACAATAAAATAACCAAACAGGAGTAAAATCATATTCATCGTTGGATCTCCATCCATACGGTTAAATGCATTAATCGGACCTACAAATCCAGAGTAACCAAATCCCGCAGACATAGGTGTTCCTTTAATGCCTATAAGATAAGTAATTAATCCTGTAACAATACCGTTTATTGTAAGAGGAATCATAATAATTGGATGTTTGAAATAAACAGGAATCATCATTTTTGTAGCACCAATAATAAGAACAACGAGAACACCTGCTTTATTCACACGCAATGAGCCAACCAAGAATGTCATACTCGCAGCAACAATACCCATATTTCCTGCCCCACTCGCTAAGCCACTCAACGATACCGCCGTCGCAATAGCAACAAGAGAAATGGGCGTTACCATTAATAACGCAAAAGTTATTGCAATAAGAATACTCATTATAAGCGGGTTTAGCTCCGTAAAAGTCTGAATCATTTTACCTAAAGCTCCTGTAATACGGCTTATATAAGGCAGTGTTAATAGACCAACAATACCTGAAAACACAGGAATAATTATAGGTAAAATAATCATATCGAGTGAGCCAAATTTGCCATCTAACACTTTAAATAAGAAACAAGTGAGCATTACGATCAACATGACATTAATAATGTCCCCGACACCTTGCAAAATGAACTGGCTTCCTTTAAATTGAATGACACCCGAGCCAATCATTGCTGAAGTACCAGTAAATACAACACCTGAGCCAGAAAATTTAAACGCATGCGCAGCCAGTGCACCGATAATAAATGGCATAAACGACTGAATCACGACCACAATTTGATGGAGTTGCTCAAGGAGGGGTTGACCTTCTTTAAAAAATTTAAGCAATTCACCTAAAAATGCATTGGGTAATAACGCTATGACCACACCTGCTGCAACAGCATTTAAGATCACACTGAAGAAAGACTTGTTACTCGATTTTTCTTTTGAAGTCACTTGTTGTGTCCTCCTCTATTAAGAATAGCTTTATCATAATATAAGATATAGATTGAAACAATATGCAAATATAAATTTTAAACCAACCTTTTTCTATTACAAATTTTTCTAAAAGGTCTTAAATCATCAGCTATTAAGCTCTCAACGTTTAACACTCTACTAAAATTTATTTTCGTATAAATTCGTCACCTACAATGAAGTGAACATTTGCACTCTTTCAATATAACTTTATAGTTTGAATCATTTCATTATGAATTTAACTATCCTCAATGATTTTCAAATGATTATTACAATTCTAGTATAATTCTATTTTATTCTCTTTAACAATAGGTATGTAAAGGATTGAAACTAAAACAAAGTCAATCATTTTTATACTCTGAGCTTGATTAAAATATAGAGATATATATAAAACAATAAAAAAGAATAAGACGCTATTTCAACTCGATTTCGAAACCATATAAAATTGTGGTTTTATTTTGATATATCCTAGTGGTACTAAAAAAGAAGTTAAACAAATCCAATTGCTTAACTTCTACATATATAATATGATCCTGATCCGTTAAATAAAATAAACCAATTAATGTTGAATTAAGATGAAACACCTTAAGTTATACAGAAATGATTGAAATTAACGATATTTTTCTAGAGAATGCGTAACAATCATTTCACATAATTGTTCATAATTGATTCCATGCGCTTCAGCTTCTTGAGGAAGTAAACTTGTGGGTGTCATACCTGGTAATGAATTTGCTTCAATACAAAAAATATTATCATTACTGTCCATTATGAAGTCAACCCTACCATAAACTTCTAAGCCTAACTTTTTAAATACTTTCAAAGCAATATTTTGCATTCTTTCTGTTTGATCATCACTTATATTTGCAGGTGTAATTTCTTCTGTTGCACCTGGTTGATATTTATTTGAATAATCATAAAAGCCGTCTTTAGGTATTAATTCAATAATTGGCAACACTTTTTCACCTATAATTCCAACAGAAAATTCTCTTCCGGCTATTTTCTTCTCTATTAAAATTGTATCTGAATATTGTTTTGATAATGTAATAGCGTCTAATAATTCACGCTGATCATCGACAACTTTTACTCCAATACTCGAGCCGTTATCATTAGGTTTTACAACTGCAGGTGCTTTGATAGTATTAATATTTTCATTATTCATGATGCGCCACTCAGGAGTTAAAATATGATTGACAGTCATTAACTCTTTAGAAACTATTTTATCCATGGCCAATAGGCCACCTTTATACCCTGTGCCTGTATATTTGATATTGTATAAATCAAATATGGCTTGCAATTTACCATTCTCACCAATACCGCCATGAAGGCCCAAAAATACAATATCAGCAGTCTGACAGATATCAATGATATTATCTCCAATTTCATTTTTCCGACCATTGTTTTTATCAATTAATTCTTCTAAATCTGGAGCAACTTCAGGCACCTCATAATCATAAACAGATTCCCCATATTTATTATATGCTTCTTCAAAGTTCTTAACTTCTTTTAATCCTAAATATAAATCTAACATCAATACTTTATGACCATTTTTGATTAATGCATTTGCGATTTGAGCTCCTGAAGATAAAGAAACATCTCTTTCATCACTTAAACCACCAGCTAATACGATAATATTCATATAGTTTCTCTCCTAAAGACTATTTTATCCAGTCAAAATTTTCTGATTTTAACTCTATTTTACAATACTTTACTTTTGAATTCACAGCTCATTTTTAATTGATTACACTAAAATCTTATTAAATCAGACTATTTAGGCTTATACAATGGGTTTCTTATGGTTATAGAAATTTCGGTTCTTCATTTTTTATGGTGGGATGGCATAAGTCATCCTGCTTTTTTGTACAAAAATAGCGCAAATGCCTCTATAATTTTAAGTGACTAAACCAAAAATAAAGGAGACATATTGCGCCTATGTGTAATGATTGATTAAAGTTACTAAAAATTAAAGATAATAATATTAAAATCACTAAAGTTGAAGAAGATGTAGTTATTAGAGGTAAGAAATCTAACGTCATCTTTGGTACCCTTTCATACAAGCCTATGACTTGTCCTCACTGTTATCATACGAATCCAAACCGAATACACAAACACGGAAAACGTTTATCGCGAATTACTTTTTTAAGATTCCAAGAGATAGCAGTGTATTTAAATCTGTTAAAACAATGTTTTAAATGTATGGATGGAAAGTGTTACGCTTCTACAGAAAGTATGAGGATATCATTGCTTATACGATTGGAACCCCTCAATTCAATAATGGAGCGATTGAAGGAATTAATCAAAAAGTTAAACTGATTAAAAGAGTTTCATATGGCTATCGCAACTTTTATAACTTCAAAAATCGCATTTTTATTATTTTTAGACTGTATAAAAGACCAAAGAAAAAAGCAATGCCACTTTTCAATAGTGAAATTGCTTAAATAGATTGCGTACCGAGTCGAGACTCCCGAGGCATAGAGCCGAAACCGAAAATCCATTTTGGCTTCTTATGAGCTACAATAAAAGCCAAAATTAGTTGAGGTAAGGCGCCTGGGAAAGCGAGACTCGAAGAAGCAATCGGAAGTTTGCGACTTAATTATTATAGACACATAACCACCATATAAAGTGTACAGCCTCATTTCCAAGGTATTTGTAAGTGAATATAAAAAACGCATTAAACAACAAAATAACGTTGCTTAATGCGTCATCGTCTCGCCAACCGACGTTGACAAAGAACCCCTATAAAAAGCCCCTAAACACAACGCTTAAGGGCTTTAATCTATACCGGTGGTCGGGGTCGAACCGACACGTCTGTGAAGACACGGGATTTTGAGTCCCGCGCGTCTGCCAATTCCGCCACACCGGCATAATCTAAAAAAAATCCAATACAACTATTGGAAAATGGAGCGGAAGATAGGACTTGCACCTATACCTCTTTCCGGGAAGGAAAGTGTTCTAGAATTGAACTACTCCCGCATGATATGCAATTGTTATTTTAAATAATGGAGCGGAAGATAGGACTTACACCTATACCTCTTTCCGGGAAGGAAAGTGTTCTAAAAATTGAACTACTCCCGCATATGTCATATCAATGGAGGCGGCAACCGGATTTGAACCGGTGAATAGAGGTTTTGCAGACCTCGGCCTTACCACTTGGCTATGCCGCCAAAAGTAACTGGGCTAGCTGGATTCGAACCAGCGCGTGACGGAGTCAAAGTCCGTTGCCTTACCGCTTGGCTATAGCCCATTAATTTTAAATAAAGGGCGGTTGATGGGAATCGAACCCACGAGTGTCGGAACCACAATCCGATGCGTTAACCACTTCGCCACAACCGCCATGGCAGGGGCAGTAGGAATCGAACCCACATCAAAGGTTTTGGAGACCTCTATTCTACCGTTGAACTATGCCCCTATTGATATGGTGGAGGGGGGCAGATTCGAACTGCCGAACCCGAAGGAGCGGATTTACAGTCCGCCGCGTTTAGCCACTTCGCTACCCCTCCAAGACATAATGCCGGCCAGAGGACTTGAACCCCCAACCTACTGATTACAAGTCAGTTGCTCTACCAATTGAGCTAGGCCGGCAAAAAGTGGTTCAGGACGGAATCGAACCGCCGACACAAGGATTTTCAGTCCTTTGCTCTACCGACTGAGCTACTGAACCATAATAATAATGGCGGTCCCGACGGGAATCGAACCCGCGATCTCCTGCGTGACAGGCAGGCGTGTTAAACCGCTCCACTACGGGACCTTTAAAAATAATTGCGGGAGGCGGATTTGAACCACCGACCTTCGGGTTATGAGCCCGACGAGCTACCGAACTGCTCCATCCCGCGGTAATAATATTTATAATGGCGGAGGAAGAGGGATTCGAACCCCCGCGAGCCGTTAAGCCCCTGTCGGTTTTCAAGACCGATCCCTTCAACCAGACTTGGGTATTCCTCCTAATTATATGGACCTTGCAGGACTCGAACCTGCGACCGAACGGTTATGAGCCGTTAGCTCTAACCAACTGAGCTAAAGGTCCTAATAATATTCAACTAAAATTAGTGGCGGCGGAGGGGATCGAACCCCCGACCTCACGGGTATGAACCGTACGCTCTAGCCAGCTGAGCTACGCCGCCGTATATAGTTGTTACAATATTGAATTAAATATGGTGGAGACTAGCGGGATCGAACCGCTGACCTCCTGCGTGCAAAGCAGGCGCTCTCCCAGCTGAGCTAAGCCCCCATAATTAATGATGTTAAATCGGGAAGACAGGATTTGAACCTGCGACCCCTTGGTCCCAAACCAAGTGCTCTACCAAGCTGAGCTACTTCCCGGAAGGTATGTAGCGCGCCCGATAGGAGTCGAACCCATAACCTTTTGATCCGTAGTCAAACGCTCTATCCAGTTGAGCTACGGGCGCATGTTGCAATAATGGTGCCGAGGACCGGAATCGAACCGGTACGGTGATCTCTCACCGCAGGATTTTAAGTCCTGTGCGTCTGCCAGTTCCGCCACCCCGGCAAAACAATGGAGCAGAAGACGGGATTCGAACCCGCGACCCCAACCTTGGCAAGGTTGTATTCTACCGCTGAACTACTTCTGCATATGCGGGTGAAGGGAGTCGAACCCCCACGCCGTAAGGCGCTAGATCCTAAGTCTAGTGCGTCTGCCAATTCCGCCACACCCGCTAATGGTGAGCCATAGAGGATTCGAACCTCTGACCCTCTGATTAAAAGTCAGATGCTCTACCAACTGAGCTAATGGCTCTAAATGGTGCCGGCCAGAGGACTTGAACCCCCAACCTACTGATTACAAGTCAGTTGCTCTACCAGTTGAGCTAGGCCGGCTACTCTATTCAATTAAATGGTGGAGAATGACGGGTTCGAACCGCCGACCCTCTGCTTGTAAGGCAGATGCTCTCCCAGCTGAGCTAATTCTCCTATTATGTAAAATAAACTGGCACCGTCCTACTCTCGCGGAACGTCAGTCCGACTACCATCGGCGCTAAAGAGCTTAACTTCTGTGTTCGGCATGGGAACAGGTGTGACCTCTTTGCCATTGGCACCAGATTAAATTGAATGTTATACATTCAAAACTAGATAGTAAGTATACATTCACAAGTAAAACCTTATGAACAAATTTGATTAAGTCTTCGATCGATTAGTATTCGTCAGCTCCACGTATCACTACGCTTCCACCTCGAACCTATTTACCTCGTCATCTTCGAGGGATCTTATAACCGAAGTTGGGAAATCTCATCTCGAGGGGGGCTTCATGCTTAGATGCTTTCAGCACTTATCCCGTCCATACATAGCTACCCAGCTATGCCGTTGGCACGACAACTGGTACACCAGAGGTATGTCCATCCCGGTCCTCTCGTACTAAGGACAGCTCCTCTCAAATTTCCTACGCCCACGACGGATAGGGACCGAACTGTCTCACGACGTTCTGAACCCAGCTCGCGTACCGCTTTAATGGGCGAACAGCCCAACCCTTGGGACCGACTACAGCCCCAGGATGCGATGAGCCGACATCGAGGTGCCAAACCTCCCCGTCGATGTGAACTCTTGGGGGAGATAAGCCTGTTATCCCCGGGGTAGCTTTTATCCGTTGAGCGATGGCCCTTCCATGCGGAACCACCGGATCACTAAGTCCGTCTTTCGACCCTGCTCGACTTGTAGATCTCGCAGTCAAGCTCCCTTATGCCTTTACACTCTATGAATGATTTCCAACCATTCTGAGGGAACCTTTGAGCGCCTCCGTTACACTTTAGGAGGCGACCGCCCCAGTCAAACTGCCCGCCTGACACTGTCTCCCAGCACGATAAGTGCTGCGGGTTAGAAATCCAATACAATTAGGGTAGTATCCCACCAGTGCCTCCACGTAAGCTAGCGCTCACGCTTCTAAGGCTCCTACCTATCCTGTACAAACTGTACCGAATTTCAATATCAGGCTACAGTAAAGCTCCACGGGGTCTTTCCGTCCTGTCGCGGGTAACCGGCATCTTCACCGGTACTATGATTTCACCGAGTCTCTCGTTGAGACAGTGCCCAAATCGTTACGCCTTTCGTGCGGGTCGGAACTTACCCGACAAGGAATTTCGCTACCTTAGGACCGTTATAGTTACGGCCGCCGTTTACTGGGGCTTCGATTCGTAGCTTCGCTTGCGCTAACCACTCCTCTTAACCTTCCAGCACCGGGCAGGCGTCAGCCCCTATACGTCACCTTACGGTTTAGCAGAGACCTGTGTTTTTGATAAACAGTCGCTTGGGCCTATTCACTGCGGCTCTTCAGAGCGTGAACCCCAAAGAGCACCCCTTCTCCCGAAGTTACGGGGTCATTTTGCCGAGTTCCTTAACGAGAGTTCGCTCGCTCACCTTAGAATTCTCATCTTGACTACCTGTGTCGGTTTGCGGTACGGGCACCGATATTCTAGCTAGAGGCTTTTCTCGGCAGTGTGAAATCAACGACTCGAGGAAACAATTTCCTCTCCCCATCACAGCTCAATCTTAATGAGTGCCGGATTTGCCTAACACTCAATCTTACTGCTTGGACGTGCACTCCAACAGCACGCTTCGCCTATCCTACTGCGTCCCCCCATCGCTTAAAACGAATATTGGTGGTACAGGAATATCAACCTGTTATCCATCGCCTACGCCTGTCGGCCTCAGCTTAGGACCCGACTAACCCAGAGCGGACGAGCCTTCCTCTGGAAACCTTAGTCAATCGGTGGACGGGATTCTCACCCGTCTTTCGCTACTCACACCGGCATTCTCACTTCTAAGCGCTCCACATGTCCTTGCGATCATGCTTCAACGCCCTTAGAACGCTCTCCTACCATTGTCCTACGGACAATCCACAGCTTCGGTAATATGTTTAGCCCCGGTACATTTTCGGCGCAGTGTCACTCGACTAGTGAGCTATTACGCACTCTTTAAATGATGGCTGCTTCTAAGCCAACATCCTAGTTGTCTGGGCAACGCCACATCCTTTTCCACTTAACATATATTTTGGGACCTTAGCTGGTGGTCTGGGCTGTTTCCCTTTCGAACATGGACCTTATCACCCACGTTCTGACTCCCAAGTTAAATTATTTGGCATTCGGAGTTTGTCTGAATTCGGTAACCCGAGAGGGGCCCCTCGTCCAAACAGTGCTCTACCTCCAATAATCATCACTTGAGGCTAGCCCTAAAGCTATTTCGGAGAGAACCAGCTATCTCCAAGTTCGATTGGAATTTCTCCGCTACCCTCAGTTCATCCGCTCACTTTTCAACGTAAGTCGGTTCGGTCCTCCATTCAGTGTTACCTGAACTTCAACCTGACCAAGGGTAGATCACCTGGTTTCGGGTCTACGACCAAATACTCATTCGCCCTATTCAGACTCGCTTTCGCTACGGCTCCACATTTTCTGCTTAACCTTGCATCAGATCGTAACTCGCCGGTTCATTCTACAAAAGGCACGCCATCACCCATTAACGGGCTCTGACTACTTGTAAGCACACGGTTTCAAGTTCTCTTTCACTCCCCTTCCGGGGTACTTTTCACCTTTCCCTCACGGTACTGGTTCACTATCGGTCACTAGAGAGTATTTAGCCTTAGGAGATGGTCCTCCTAGATTCCGACGGAATTTCACGTGCTCCGTCGTACTCAGGATCCACTCAAGAGGGTATTCGTTTTCGACTACAGGATTATTACCTTCTCTGATTAACCTTTCCAGGTTATTCGTCTAACAAATACTTTTGTAACTCCGTATAGAGTGTCCTACAACCCCAACAAGCAAGCTTGTTGGTTTGGGCTCTTCCCGTTTCGCTCGCCGCTACTCAGGGAATCGATTTTTCTTTCTCTTCCTCCGGGTACTAAGATGTTTCAGTTCTCCGGGTCTACCTTCTCACATACTATGAATTCATATGCGGATAACACGACATAACTCGTGCTGGGTTCCCCCATTCGGAAATCTCTGGATCAAAGCTTACTTACAGCTCCCCAAAGCATATCGTCGTTAGTAACGTCCTTCATCGGCTTCTAGTGCCAAGGCATCCACCGTGCGCCCTTAATAACTTAATCTTTTATGATTGAGCTTTCGCTCAATACACCAGTTATTAATTATGTGAGTCGTCTGTCGACGACTAGCGATAATTTTGTTTCAAGCTTTCGCTTGTCACTCGGTTTTGCTTGGTAAAATCTATACTTACTTATCTAGTTTTCAATGTACAATCAAATTAATGGTGGAGACTAGCGGGATCGAACCGCTGACCTCCTGCGTGCAAAGCAGGCGCTCTCCCAGCTGAGCTAAGCCCCCAAATATTTAAAATTAATGCACCATTCGGTTTTCAAATGGTGGGCCTAAGTGGACTCGAACCACCGACCTCACGCTTATCAGGCGTGCGCTCTAACCAGCTGAGCTATAGGCCCATTTGAATTTGAATCCTCAATCAATGAGCATTCAAAACTGAATACAATATGTCATGTTAATTCCGTCTATCACCTGTTGGTGATATTTCCGTATATTATCCTTAGAAAGGAGGTGATCCAGCCGCACCTTCCGATACGGCTACCTTGTTACGACTTCACCCCAATCATTTGTCCCACCTTCGACGGCTAGCTCCAAAATGGTTACTCCACCGGCTTCGAGTGTTACAAACTCTCGTGGTGTGACGGGCGGTGTGTACAAGACCCGGGAACGTATTCACCGTAGCATGCTGATCTACGATTACTAGCGATTCCAGCTTCATGTAGTCGAGTTGCAGACTACAATCCGAACTGAGAACAACTTTATGGGATTTGCTTGACCTCGCGGTTTCGCTGCCCTTTGTATTGTCCATTGTAGCACGTGTGTAGCCCAAATCATAAGGGGCATGATGATTTGACGTCATCCCCACCTTCCTCCGGTTTGTCACCGGCAGTCAACTTAGAGTGCCCAACTTAATGATGGCAACTAAGCTCAAGGGTTGCGCTCGTTGCGGGACTTAACCCAACATCTCACGACACGAGCTGACGACAACCATGCACCACCTGTCACTTTGTCCTCCGAAGAGGAAAACTCTATCTCTAGAGCGGTCAAAGGATGTCAAGATTTGGTAAGGTTCTTCGCGTTGCTTCGAATTAAACCACATGCTCCACCGCTTGTGCGGGTCCCCGTCAATTCCTTTGAGTTTCAGTCTTGCGACCGTACTCCCCAGGCGGAGTGCTTAATGCGTTAGCTGCAGCACTAAGGGGCGGAAACCCCCTAACACTTAGCACTCATCGTTTACGGCGTGGACTACCAAGGTATCTAATCCTGTTTGATCCCCACGCTTTCGCACATCAGCGTCAGTTGCAGACCAGAAAGCCGCCTTCGCCACTGGTGTTCCTCCATATCTCTGCGCATTTCACCGCTACACATGGAATTCCACTTTCCTCTTCTGCACTCAAGTTTTCCAGTTTCCAATGACCCTCCACGGTTGAGCCGTGGGCTTTCACATCAGACTTAAAAAACCGCCTACGCGCACTTTACGCCCAATAATTCCGGATAACGCTTGCCACCTACGTATTACCGCGGCTGCTGGCACGTAGTTAGCCGTGGCTTTCTGGTTAGGTACCGTCAAGACGTGCACAGTTACTTACACATTTGTTCTTCCCTAACAACAGAGCTTTACGATCCGAAGACCTTCATCACTCACGCGGCGTTGCTCCGTCAGGCTTTCGCCCATTGCGGAAGATTCCCTACTGCTGCCTCCCGTAGGAGTCTGGACCGTGTCTCAGTTCCAGTGTGGCCGATCACCCTCTCAGGTCGGCTACGTATCGTCGCCTTGGTAGGCCGTTACCCCACCAACTAGCTAATACGGCGCGGGTCCATCTATAAGTGACAGCAAGACCGTCTTTCACTGTTGAACCATGCGGTTCAACATGTTATCCGGCATTAGCCCCGGTTTCCCGGAGTTATTCCAGTCTTATAGGTAGGTTACCCACGTGTTACTCACCCGTCCGCCGCTAACTTCAAAGGAGCAAGCTCCTCGTCCGTTCGCTCGACTTGCATGTATTAGGCACGCCGCCAGCGTTCATCCTGAGCCAGGATCAAACTCTCCATAAAAGAAGTAAGCTTGATATAGCTCGTTGATTGATTAAGTCAATCACTCTTCAAAGTACGTTAAAGTACTCAAATTGTCGGAATTAACGTTGACATATTGTCATTCAGTTTTCAATGTTCATTTTTACCGTTACAAGAATCAATTATACTTTAAATCTTTTGTTGTGTCAACAATTATTTAAAAGTTTTTTTAATTCTTTGTTAATAAGTTGTTGTCTTTCATTCAACATTTATTATCTTATATTGTTATCAGAGAAGATTCAAGCGTTAATTTTACACTTTTAAAACCTGATTTACAAAGTAAAGTTAATTTAAATATTGTTTGCTCGAAACGACTTTTATATCTTATCAAGCAGAATGAAATACGTCAACAGAAAATAGAGATGTTTATTAATAAATATTACTATCATTTTGTAAACTGACGCGTTAAGAGAGAATTTTATATCTTTGCATAAGAAAAATGTGGTTTAAGGATGGATAATATGCACTAACTTTCACATAAAAGGTCTCACTTTATTAAAAAGAGGATTGACTTCTACTTATCATGATCGTTTTGTATCTAAAAGTCTGTACCGTGAAAGTCATAATATCACCACGGGAGCCATCAATAAAAAAGACGCATTTAATGAAAGGATGAGTCATGCACCTTATCATTAAATGCGTTTGAAAGTTTCTATGATTCTTTTTTCTTTTCTTCAGCTTCTTTACATGATTGACAAATTCCATATATTTCCATTCGATGGTGTGTTACATCGAAATGTGTGACATGTTGCGCAAGTTGTTCAACTTCATGCAATAGCGGATAATGAAAGTCAACGATTTTTCCACATTTTTCACATATCACATGATAGTGGTTTTGTGTATCGAAATCAAAACGACTAGAGGCATCACCGTAAGTGAGCTCTTTAACTATACCTGTTTTCTTAAAAACTTTAAGATTATTGTAGATTGTAGCTACACTAATATTTGGAAAATCAGGCGATAATGCTTGATAAATTTCATCAGCAGTTGGATGTGAATGTGCTTTAATTAGGAAATTCAATATTGCTTGACGTTGTGGTGTAATACGAACGCCTGCTTTTCGTAAAGACGCTATTGACTCTTGTAATTGATGTTCATGAGATTCCAATTCAGCAGCCATTAGTTTCACCCGTCTCTCTAGTTAATAATAATTCTTACTTAATAACAATATAAAGGTTAGAGGCTGCTTATGTCAATGGATATGTTAATATCCTTTATTCACATCAACTACATTCTCATTAACTTCACCGTTATTGAGAAAATTTTCTAAATTATTTAAAAATATGTCTGTTGCTTGTTTCTTATTGTCATCACGATTTCCTGAAATATGTGCCGTAATATAAACATTATCAAGATCATATAATTTAGATGTAGCTTCTAATGGTTCTTTGTCAAAAACATCCAAATAAGCTTTTCTTATCTCATGTTCTTTTAAACTATCTACTAAAACCGCTTCTTCAGTAATCGTTCCCCTTCCAATATTGATGAACAAAGTATGTTGATTCATCGCTTGGAAATCTTCACGTTTTAATAAATGATAAGTTTCCTCAGTCTCTGGTAATAAGTTGACTATAATATCAGCTGATGCATAAATCTCTTGGCGTCGAGCTAACGAGTCAGTTTGATCGAAATAGTCAGCCTCATGACCAGTCGTATTAAGTCCTATTGTCTCCATACCTAAAACTTTAGCAACTTGTGCCGCTCTCTGAGGTATTTTACCAGTACCTAAAAAAAGAATACGTTGTCCACTGACAGATGGTGTTACACGTTTATGATTGTAGATTCTATCTTGTTGCTCGCTATATGCTTCTTTCAGTTCTTTATAGTCATCTAAAATATAAGCAAATAAAAATTCCGTCAATTGCTGTGCATGGACACCCCCTGCGTTCGTAAGCGTAATGCCTCTTTCATTCAACGTTTCAAAAGGTAGCGTATTGACACCCGTTGCATACCAAGCAATCCATTTTAAGTTTGGTGCGTTTTCTATAAATGCTTGATTTACTTCTGCGTGATAAGTAATTAATACATCCATTTCTTTTTGAATATCATGAGGTAATTCTGATGGGTGCTTATAAAAATGAAATGACACATCTGGATAAGCTTCTTTTAGACGCGATTCTTGATCATCTAATCGCATTAAACTGACAACAATCATATATACCTCACCCTTCTAATATAGCTTTTAATTGCTCCATCTGTTCCTTAACTTTAACTTTTTCAATTACATCTAAAACTTTACCGTCTTCGTCAATCACAAACGTCGTTCTAACAATACCCATCGATTCTTTACCAAAAGACTTCTTTAATTGATATACACCCACTGCTTCAGATAATTGATAGTCTTCATCTACGAGTAAGTCGAAATTCAAATCATGCTTTTGAACAAAATTTTGATGCTTTCGTTTAGAATCACCACTAATCCCATAAACTTTGACATCCAAATCATTAAAAAAGCTTAAATTATCTCTAAAGTCACATGCTTCTGTTGTACACGTCGGTGTGTTATCACGAGGATAAAAATAAAGCACTGCTTTTTGACCTTTTAATGTATCATTTGTAATCCATTCATCATTTTGTGTTTCTAATTTAAATTCTGGAAATTGGTCGCCTTTTTTTAACATCACAATCCCTCTTTCTAATAACGTTTAATTTTATGATACGATAAGAGGTGAAAATATTAAATTAAAAGAGGTTGGTTAAATATGAAATTTACATTAAGTGAAGCACTTCAGAAACAATCTGATGAATATATATTAGGCGGTGTGAACTCCCCTTCCCGTTCTTATAAAGCAGTGGGCGGTGGGGCACCTGTTGTTATGAAGTCTGGTAAAGGTGCATATCTCTACGATGTGGATGGTAACCAATATATTGATTATTTACAGGCATACGGTCCAATTATTACAGGACATGCACATCCTCATATTACGAAAGCAATTCAAGAACAAGCTGCTCTTGGCGTATTATATGGAACACCGACAGAACTAGAAATTGATTTTGCACGTAAATTACGTGACGCAATCCCTTCTTTAGAAAAAATACGTTTTGTCAATTCTGGTACAGAGGCCGTGATGACAACCATACGTGTCGCAAGAGCATACACAAAACGAGATAAAATCATTAAATTTGCTGGTTGTTATCATGGACATTCCGATTTAGTCCTAGTGGCTGCAGGAAGTGGACCATCTCAACTTGGTTCTCCTGATTCCGCAGGTGTACCAAAAAGTGTCGCACAAGAAGTGATTACCGTGCCTTTCAATAATGTTGATGCCTTTAAAGAAGCAATGGCACATTGGGGCGATCAAGTTGCAGGTGTACTTGTAGAACCGATTGTCGGCAATTTCGGTATGGTTGAGCCGCAACCTGGCTTTTTAGAAGAAGTGAATCGTATTACACATGAACACGGTGGTCTTGTAATCTATGACGAAGTGATTACTGCTTTTCGTTTCCATTATGGCGCTGCGCAAGATTTATTAGGCGTTTATCCAGACTTAACAGCATTCGGTAAAATCATTGGTGGTGGTCTACCGATTGGTGGTTATGGTGGCCGTCAAGATATTATGGAACAAGTCGCACCTTTAGGGCCTGCTTATCAAGCGGGTACAATGGCAGGTAATCCATTATCAATGAAAGCAGGTATTGCATTATTAGAAGTGTTAGAACAAGACGGCGTATATGAAAAGCTTGATCAACTTGGTAAAAGACTGGAAGAAGGCTTACAAGCAGCAATTGATAAATATAATGTAAAAGCTACAATTAATCGAATTCGAGGGGCGTTAACAGTCTACTTTACAGATGAAAAAGTCACACATTATGACCAAGCAGATGCTTCTGATGGTGAACAGTTCGGTAAATTTTTCAAACTTATGCTCAATCAAGGCATCAATTTGGCACCTTCTAAATATGAGGCTTGGTTCTTAACAACAGAACACACAGAAGCCGATATCGATAAAACAATAGCTGCTGCCGATTATGCATTTAGCCAATTGTAAACTTCTATATTGAAAAATGCGCTACAACAGTGTATAACATGATTAAACATATTCAATATTAATTGAAATATAACATAAAGGAGCGCGATGACTTGAAACTGGGAGCTCGAATATTAAAAACCGGTATCGCCATTATACTTGCGGTTTCAATTGCTTCATTGTTACCCGGATCAACAGGCATGGTGACTGTAGCAGGCATTGCAGCGGTTGTTGCGATGCAGCCTAGTGTCTATCGTACTTTTAAAACAATTGTTGACCAATTTCAAGGTAATGTAATTGGCGCATTACTTGCTGTAACAATGGTTACGATATTTGGTAACAATGTCATCATTATGGGTGCGACAGTGATTTTGCTCATTGCTTTACTTTTTAGAATGAACATTGCGCACGTTGCAACTTTAGCTACAGTCACTGCCCTCGTCATTATGGGGCAACACAATGGATCGTTTTATATATCCGCATTTTATCGTTTTTCACTTGTCATGATTGGTGTCATCAGTTCTTTTATCGTCAATTTAACATTTTTACCTCCGAAATTTGAGACAAAAATTTATTATAATTCATTAAACATTTCAACGGATATTTTCAAATGGTTTAATTTAGTCCTAAATGATGCAACGGAGTTTAATCATGTAAAGCAAGATTTGGAACATTTACGACAAAGAATCGTAAAACTAGAACAATTTTTAGAGTTTTATAAAGAAGAACGCGTTTTTACAAAAAAACAGGTCTTTGCTCAAACACGTAAGAAAATTTTATTTAAAGAAATTGTTTTATCGACACGAGATGCATATGATGTTTTACGTCGCATGAATCGTTATCAAAACGATCTCGTCCATCTCAGTCATTCGTTACTACTTCAAATTAAGTTAGAGATTGACGAACTAACACAGTTTCATGAGCAAATTTTAATTAGTATTACTAAAAAAGCAAAATTTGACGTCTCGCACGATCAGCAATTTGTACCCAATCCTCTTAAAAAAGATATTATGACAGCATTTCAAGATGAAGTGATTCATAATCCGAATCCTTGTGGGTTCTCTTATGCGAATATTATGCATATCATCTCTTCATTAGAAGAATATCGTTATAATCTAGAACATTTGGACCGATTGCGTGTTAGTTATTTTAAATATCATGCAACTGATCCGGATATTGATATAATTGAAGAGGACTTTGACTTATAAAGAGACATTGCCTGTTTTTTATAAACGGCGTTAAAAAAGACGACTATCCACATCAACACTTTAATGTGAGATGAGATAGACCGTCTTTTTTATTTTTATTCCATCAAACTGTCATTGACCAGTTTGAGTTGATAGCGTTTGATAGTATCCAATTGCCCATTTTGGTGTTTAATCGTCACATGTTCAGGTCCAATTTCTGTTGGGCTTTCGACGCCAACTGCTGCAGCAATATTAAACAAGCCCTCATGCAAACTCGTAATATAATTAACAACACGATATTGTTTTTCATCTACCACTAAAGCACGTTCCTTCTTTGCATCCGTTGTCGCTACACCCGCCGGACAAGTATTTTTATGACATTGTTTACTCATAATACATCCAACACTAATCATCATCGCTCTCGCAACATTGACTAGATCTGCCCCTAACGCTAAAGCAATGGCAATTTTATCAGGTGTAATTAATTTTCCAGAAGCAAATATTTTGATACGTTCTCTAATTCCATGCGTTTTGAGCAACCCGTCTATGATGGGTAAAGATGTAAATAAAGGTAATCCTACACCGTCTTGCAATTCCTGAAAAGATGCGCCAGTACCACCTTCGCCTCCATCTATCGTAATAAAATCAGGATAAATGTCTAAATGTTTCATCGTTTCAATAAGTGTTACAAATTCATTTGCATGTCCTAATACCATTTTAAAGCCTACAGGTTTTTGACCTAACTGACGTAACTCTTCTAGCCATTCTAATAAATCTTTGGCATTTTGTATAAATTCAAAACGGTTAGGGGAATCGATTGTTTCATACGGTTTAAGTCTTCTAATTTTAGCAATCTCTTCAGTTACTTTTTTACCTTCAATATGTCCCCCTCTTGTTTTAGCACCTTGAGCAAGTTTAATTTCAAAAGCTTTTACTTGTTCTTTTTTGGCGATTTCAACAAATGCTTTTGAATCAAATTGACCTTGCTCATTTCTAACACCAAATAGTCCTGGTCCAATTTGAAAAATAATATCCGCTTCCCCTTTTAAATGATGTGGAGAGAGTCCACCTTCACCTGTGTTCATCCATGTGTTCGCCATGCCTAGACCTTTTGAAAGAGCGGTAATCGCATTCTTCCCTAACGCACCATAGCTCATACCTGATTGACCGACAAGACGCTTAGCAAAATAAGGGTGTTCAATATTCTCGCCAATTTTAACGTACTGTTCAGGTGATAGTAGGAAAGGATCCACATTCTTTTCAACCGCTTTTTCTTTACGATTAACGAGACCCTCATTTTTTATTTGATACAAGAAAGTCGTAATTTGATGTGTATTATCCACTTTTAAAGCAGGTTTTTGTGTTGGAAACATTGCATTGTTAATAAAAAAGCCATGTTGATAATTTTTTTGTGTCCCGAAACTCGCACCTCTATTTTTATATTTCCCTGCTAAAACAATATCTTGATAATCTAGTCTAGAAAAAGGTTTATCTTCATTATCATTTAGAAAAAGATATTGTCTTAATTCAGGACCAATATGTTCAAGAAAATATCGGACTCTCGCAAGAACTGGATAATTCCTTAAAACGCTATGTTGCTTTTGACCTTTATCAAAAATTAAAAATGCTACTGCAGCGATGATTAAAAATAGAAGTAACCCCACTAAAATGATATTGACGATCAATTGCAATATTGTTAGAAAAGACACTGGCCCATCCCCTTATATTTTTGATTGTATTATACCCTATATTGTATCGTCATATCATATTTAAAACCTTTTTTAGTTTCAATTCACGAACACGAGTGCTTTCTCATTTAAAGCAGAATAACCAAAGTTCTAAAGAGTATCTTTTTAAGTTTCATTACTAAAAAAAGAGCAAACTAGAAATCTTAATTCAACAAAGATTCCATTTGTTTGCTCTAATTGAATGCCCGTTTTTAATTATTAAAGATTTTGTATTGAATAAAGTCGCTCATAAGCGCCTTGCTTGTCAATGAGTGTTTGATGTGAACCTTGTTCTACAATTTCACCATTTTCAATAACTACAATTTTATCGGCGTGTGTGATGGTTGACAGGCGGTGTGCGACAATGATGGTAGTTCGATCATGACTTAATGTATCAAGTGCTTCTTGTATGATTGCTTCACTTTCTAAGTCGAGTGCACTTGTTGCCTCATCAAGAATCAAGATAGGTGGATCATTTAAAAAGATACGTGCAATAGACAATCTTTGTTTCTGTCCTCCTGATAATTTCACACCTCGTTCGCCTACTTCAGTATCATAGCCTTGTGGTAAATCCATAATAAAGTCATGTGCATTTGCAAGCTTAGCAGCCTCAACCACTTCTTCAAAAGTTGCGTCAGGTCGTCCGAGCAAGATATTTTCTTTTACTGTATCAGAAAATAAAATATTGTCTTGTTGTACCATACCGATTTGTCGTCTCAAACTACCCGTATCGAACGCTTTAATGTCATGCCCATCAATGGATATATGGCCCTCTGTCACATCATAAAATCGCGGGATCAAATTGATTAAAGTTGACTTACCACCTCCACTCATACCTACAAAAGCGACTGTTTCACCATGTTTAATATCTAAATTCAAATGTTTTAAAACATCTTTTTCATTAGGTTGATAGCGAAAAGAAACATTTTCTATTTTGATGTGTCCTTCTTTAATCGCTATCGGTTTTGCATAGTCAGTATTTTTAATATCATACGGTTCATCAAATAATTGAAAAACGCGGTCCATTGATGCAAAACTTTGTGTCAATGTAGTAAAAGAAGAAACGAGTCTTCGTAAAGGCCCATAGAGTTGTTCTAAGTAACTCACAAATGCGGCAAGTGTCCCGACTGTGACTGAACCTGTAATTGCTAAATAAGCACCATAGCCGATTACAATTAATGGACCGATATCAGTTACTGTATTGATTGCTGAAAAAGAATAGGCGTTCCAACGTGTATGTTGAAATGCTTTATTTAGAAAATTTTTATTTCGATGATCAAAGTTTTGTGCTTCATTATTTTCAATAGCAAAACTTTTAATGACTGCCATACCATTTACACGTTCATGTAAAAAGCCTTGTGCTTCAGCTAATTTTTGTGAACGTTGACGTGTCAGTGCTCTTAATCTGCCAAAGAAAAAATACACAGTTAGTACATAAAACGGCAAGATGACAATCGCCGCAAACGTTAACTGAACATCCAAAAAGAACATGACAGACAGTGCGATAATAATGGTGATACAATCGAGCCAAATATTCATCAGGCCTGTCATAATAAAGTCTTTTGTCTGTTCTACGTCATTAATGACACGGGAAATGACTTCACCCGCTTTATTATTCGCATAAAATTTAGCACTTAAAGCTTGAAGATGATCATACAATTTTTTACGTATATCATATAAAATTTTGTTACTTGTCCACTGTGCCATATATTGTCTCAAAAACTCAATAGGTGGACGTACAATTACAAAAATAAATGCTGCAATTAACATTGCAACAAACAGTCTCATTAGTTTATCATCCACAGTAAGAGCAGCATTGTTGATGACATCATCAATGACAAACTTGATGAGGAGTGGTATGAGTAAAGGAATACCAAATTTTAGTATCCCTACAATAATTGTCCCAAATAATAGCCATTTATATGGCTTCACAAACTCTAAATAACGCTTAATCATGCGCTTGCCCCCCCAAAAATTATATGCTTCCAATTAAGAATTTGTGCGTACATTGTTGTTTATTCGTTTTCTAATGTGTCAGCTATTTTACGCTTTGCTTCAATTAAATAACCGCAAGCATTATCATTTTGCTGCCCCTTATTTGTTGATTCAAATAGGCAATCTGTCAATATGACGTGATTGTATTGAGGTAAAGTACAACGATTTGAACGGGAGTAAGACGGAACACTATTCGCTTCCAAATCTTACTCCCGTATTTAAAATCATTGTTCAAACTCTGTACATCATCCGATGTATTGAATGACATCGGCTTAAACAGACTATGTAAGAAGTTGTTTTCACACCGTCTACTACATCACATATCGAGCCATTTGCAAAATAAAATTAAACTTCAAAATTGACGAAATTCTTTATACTAACACGCTTACTTTTAAATATTTTTATATTTTTGAAAACGTTGACGCCATACTTTGATAAAATCTGGGGCAAATGGTCCCTTTTTCTGTTCAATCCATTGTTGAAGAATATCGACATTTCGTCTTAAAATCAAATCAATATCTTTCGGATAATTCATTTGATTCATATGTTGTTCATATTCATCCTCATCAAGTAAGTGATATTTTCCATTCGGATAGACTTTGATATCTAAATCATAGTCAATATACTTAAGGGCTTCTTCGTCGCAGACAAATGGAGAGGATAAGTTGCAGTAATAGTAAATGCCATCTTCTCTGAACATACATATGACGTTAAACCAATATTCTGAATGAAAATAGACAATCGCGGGTTCACGCGTTATCCAAGTTCGGCCATCACTTTCGGTCACTAATGTATGATCATTTCCACCAATAACCACATCGGCTGTTCCCTTGAGGATAGTCGTTTCTGACCAGACACGATGGATTTTGCCATCATGTTTATAAGATTGTATCTTAATCGATTCCCCTTCTCGAGGTACACACGACTTGACCACTTGCCACACCTCCTTAATTGTTATAACCTCGACTATTATATCACAATCAATCCGGTTACTTAATTATTCAGCTTGATGAAGCTTTTTAAAAATTTTAGTCATTGGGACCGGAAAAGAATAGTGTTCTTTTTGTTCAGGCACCAACCAAAGTCTTCCTTCTGCCACCTTGCGTTCATCTTCTTGAGCAATTTCTGCTAAATGGACATGAAGCTTCCAAGTAAGGTGTGTAAATTGATGCTTTAAGGTCATGATTTCCTTTTCTTTAATTTTTAATGAATCTACGATAACAGCTTCAGATGGCGTTTGACTAAGTTGTTCAACCATTGGAAATTGCCACATTCCTTTTAACAACGAAGACGTTCTTTGTTCAATTAAATAACGGCCTAGATGGTCTTGAATCACATAAACATCAAAGTTCAATTCTTTTTTCTTTAGTTTTTTAGTTTTCACAGGACGCTCTAACACTGTCCCATTTGCATATGCTTCACAGTGATCTTGAACTGGACAAAATATGCACAGGGGTGATTTCGGCGTACAAACAAGCGCGCCTAATTCCATCATTGCTTGATTAAAATCGCCTGCTTCAGAAGCAACATACGGCAATAGTTCTTGTTCATAAGCTTTTCGTGTCGATTGTAACGCTGTATCGCGACTATCATCATTCAAACGAGACCACACACGAAAAACGTTGCCATCTACTGTGGCTAACGGTAAACCATAAGCAATACTCATCACTGCCGCTTGCGTATAAGGACCAACACCTTTTAAAGATAAAAATGTATCAGGATGCTGAGGTACAATCCCGTTGTGCTGAGCAACGACTTCTTTAGCAGCTGTATGAAAATTACGGGCACGACTGTAATACCCCAAGCCTTCCCATAATTTTAATACGTCTTCTTCTTGTGCTGCGGCTAAATCTTCAATACGTGGAAATTGTGTAATAAAACGTTGATAATAATCTCTAACCGTATCGACTTGTGTTTGTTGTAACATGACTTCACTTACCCATATGTAATATGGATTTTTAGTTTCTCTCCAAGGCATCTGTCGTTGTTCGAGTGCAAACCATTCTAACAAATGCGGCTTAAAAGAAATTTCGTTTAACATTTCTATTCCCCTTTTAAAATTTGAATAATTTACCTTCAACTCAGTTGTAGATTATAATAAGATTAAGATATTTTGAAAAGAGTGAGACAATATGGATACAGCTACTCATATTGCTATCGGTATAGGCCTAACAGCAGTAGCAACAACAGATACTGCGCTAGGCGGAAATTTTGCTGCAACTGCTACTGTATTAATTGCTGGTTCGTTAATTCCTGATAGTGATACTGTACTAAAATTAAAAAATAACGCAACCTATATTTCGAATCATAGAGGGATTACCCATTCTATTCCATTTACAATCTTTTGGCCATTACTACTAACCTTATTAGTATATGTCTTTTTTAAAGATTTAGATCCACTTCATATTTGGCTATGGGCACAACTCGCTGTATTTTTGCATGTGTTTGTCGATATATTTAATTCATACGGGACACAAGCATTGCGACCTATTACAAATAAGTGGATTCAACTTAGCGTCATTAACACATTTGACCCTATTATTTTTACAATTTTGCTCATCGGTATTTTATTATGGGCATTGGGGTTACATCCGTATGTTGTTTTCGGACCTGTGCTGATCATCTTGATTTTTTATTACATTCTGCGCTTTCAAATGCGTTTCTGGTTAAAAAAACAAGCATTAAATCAAGTAGAACATTTAGGCACACCAATTAAAGTCTTTGTGGCACCGACCATTCGCTTTAAAGAGTGGCGTATTGCAATTCAAACAGAAAAACATGATTACGTCGGGCGTAGTTATGGTCGAAGCATCGTGTTTAGTGATAAAGTTAAACGCCAACCTTATCCAAGCCCAGAAATTATGCAATATGCACAATATGATCATAATATAAGAGCATTTTTAAATTTTTCTTCGATTTATCGTTGGCATATTAAGCATATTGATAATGAGACAACAGAGCTCCGATTTATTGACTTACGGTATTTAAAGAAAGGACATTATCAATTTGTTGCTATTGCCCATCTCGATAAAGAAATGAAAGTTGTACATTCGTATACGGGTTGGGTATTCAGCGAAGAAAAGCTGATGAAAAAGTTATATGCCCATTAAATCATATATGACAAAACCTAGTCTCTATTGTAAGGGACTAGGTTTTTTATGAATTTCACTCAATCCATTAATCAAATTAAGATTTAAGTTGTTGATGTTCATTGGGTCTCAACTGTGTCACATAATCCTTCAATGCGAAACTAAAGACAATCATTAAGCCCATAAAACAAAAGAAGTAAATATGATATCCCAAGTTATTAATCGCATCTTTACCTATAATCACGGACTGCTGCATGCCGTTCACTAAATAAAAAATAGGATTCAGCATCAACAACCGCGTTTGCCATCCTCCATCTGGAATATACAAAATAGGCGATAGACAAAATACGATTAAAGAAACGATATAAAATACTTTATCTAACTTTGGATATAAAATATAAATCATTCCTAATAAAAATGAGATCACTGTAATAAAAAACAAACTCATTACAATATAAAACAATACACCAATCACTGTTGTGTCTGTATTAAGAGGTTTTAACCAAGCCATCACAAGCGTTAATATAAGCAAGACTAAACTATAGAGTGCACTCGACAATAACACGTGAAGAAACGGCGTGCTGTTGTAATGACGTGTCACATAATAGTCTCTTGGAAAAAAACGGTAATTAATAAAGATGGCAATCCAAATAACGGCGAAAGTCATTAAGCCTGTAAGTCTATAATCTATTGTTGCTAATTTGACATCAACAGTCCCTATTCTCCTAAAAATCATCGTGATGATAAATGTCAGTAGGATACCTATAGCGAAAGTCAATAACGTCCACTTTCTATGCATTTTTAGGCGATATATACTATGTCGGTATATTCTAGGAATATTTTTGTAAAAACGAATTAAATTCTCAACCATTTTTCCACCTACAATTCGATATAAAGCCATTTTGAATTTTTCAAATCTGCAATAAAATAGCCCTCATCCGTTTTTGTTATCCATACATCACTTTTAATATGGTATTTGTCTTCTAATTTCGACTTGTCCACAATCGGATACGTAAAGCCCATTAAATGATTACGGTCGTCAAACAACATTGCAATCGGTTGTTCAATAACAGGCTCAACGAAGCGGTCTTTCTTTCCTGGTACAAGTGTATCATTCACTTTCTCATGTGATTTATGTAATTCCCCATTAAAGTAATCGACATAGTTGATATAATTACTTTTCATATAAGGTTCTAAATCTTTACGCTTCACATCTTTGTATAAAGCAGCAGGATTAAAATATTCAAATTTTCCTTTATCAGCTTTATAAAAAGAACCGTTAACTTGTATTTTATATGTCGCTTTATTTTCACCTACAATAGTTGCTATCGAATAATGTGGCATGGTGATTGTTTTGCGCCCATGCTCTAACGATGTCAAAGTGACCGAACTCTCATTGACAATCCCATATGCAAGTTTTTCTTCATAAGGATCTTTTGCTTGTTTGGAAATTGTAGGTTGCGTTGTTATTTGTGTGCTGTCTATTTTACCTATCCCACTGATGACGAGGAGACTTGCCGCACACATGCCAACCAAAAATAAAATAGACCATAACCAAATTCTCGAAAGAAAGGCAGGTGGTTTTGCGTGATGATAACGCTCAATTCTCTTAAAATTGTATGTGAGTTCCGGCATTCTACTGCGATTTCTTTTCCAATCTTCATCAAAATGCTTTTTCTCCTCATCTGTTTTAAGGGAATCCATATCACGTTGATGTGCCATAAATTTAGGATAAACTTGGCTAATGGCACCTTCTTTTCTTAATTGACCATGTGATATCCAGGCCAAATAGTTGCTCACAGCTTTCACTTTATCGACATCATTATCGATTGTAATCCACGTCCACTCACGCTCAACATATTCTTGCATCATTAGTTGTGCTTTTTCAAAAAACGCTTCATTCAAATAACTTAAAATATGACTTAATATCACAATTTCAGCATCAGAAGAACGGGCCAAACTAAAAAGCAATTGTGCATATTGTGCATCTGTCAGTTGGCTTACTCGCTCTGTTTTAACCTCTTCTAGATGTGCATATTTAATAATTTGTGACACCTTGTGTGCAGCCGCTTCATAAGGATAAAGTTGAACGACGTCACTGACATAATCTTCAACCGTTGTATCCTCAACTGATTTTTGATTCATATTCGCATAAAACATCGAAGCTTTTCTTACAATTCGACCTTTATCAGGTTGAACCGTGCCTGCTAATATTTCACCTACTAGTGACTTGGAAGCATCCGCTTCCCCGATGATACCTAAAGCTTCACCTTCATAGACATATAGCGAAATATTATTCAGCTCAATATCTTCGGGCTGATAACTAAAAGGTTTAAGCACATTTTGTTTTTTTTTGATTGCGATAATAATGTGTTACATTAATCATCTTCAAGACAATTGAACTACCCATGCGCGCTACCCCTTTTATAATTTTAATAATGAAATTGGCAATCCTTCTTCGGGGTCACTATGATTAATTCTAAATCCCCAAGCAAAGATTCCTTTTAAACGTTCAACTTTAAAAAAGTCTTCTGTACCATCTTTCAATTTATATATTTTACCTATTTCTATCTTATCTGTATCGATAAGGTAGCTTTCAGCAATAACGACTTTATTGGCATAGACATCATATTCATTCATGATACCGTTCATTTCTGCTTTTCGCATTTTCTCTTTACTCGTTTGGATCACATGTAAAATCTCTTGCCTATCCATTTCACTTAAACGTTTATCACTCATTTTCGATACCACTTTCTGATAATTTTTGTCTAATCTCATCGTATTGATAGCCTTTTCTCAACAATCCTTCTACAGTTTTCATATAGAGGTGTTGCCCACTGTATTTCTTCTGATTTTTATTATAGACTTTCTCTAAATCACGTTGCAATAATTTGTCTATCATTTCTGAATCCTGTTCTATTTCGAGTTGATCCATTACTTTATAAATTGTATCTAAACGATACCCTTTTTGTTGAAGTGATTGTTGAATTTTCAATTTCACCTTGGAGACAGGCCCCTTTTTTTGTTTCATAATTTTTTCAGCTAATGCCACAATAGCATCGATTGGCTGCTCTTCTTCATATAATTGAACGCCTTCATCAATTAAGTCCGTTTCTATGCCAGCTTCTAGTAACTTCTGTCGAAAGATTTCAGGCCCTTTATCCGTCGTACGAAGTAATGTATTTTTTAAGCTTATCATATAGTCACGATGATCAATTAATTGAAGATGTTCACAATAATCTATCGCACGTGCGATGACCGCCTCTGGAAAGTCTTGCTTTAAGAGATGTAATTTAATCTCCTTACGTGTACGTTTGCGATAAGATAAGTATTGCATGGCTTGATTAATCGCTTGTCTATCATACTCTTCTTGATTAATCGCATCGATTTGTTTTTTATCGACGATGTCTCCCTTTTTTAAATTAAAGGCTACAAGCGTATCCATAGAAATACCCATTGCAAAAACTTGATCTATATAAATATTAAATCTCTCTTTATTGTTTTTTTGAACTTCTATTTTAGTTATCTCATTCATCTTATCACCCCAAATCATCACAAAAGGGAGTGGAACAGAAATCGATTAGATTTCATTGTCCCACCCCTGTCTGGTTGACTCACATTAAGCATGCTTAATATAAGCTAGACTTAACTCGGCCATTTACTATCAATGGATCAATTTTAAAAACTTTTATAGCACTCTTTTATTATGCCATATATTTGTGTTAAGCACCAAGTTGTTGCAATGCCTCAGTGTATTGTTGTTCACTAATATAATTTTGTTGCTTCATTTTTTCTAACGTCATTTTAGTTCGATTTATAAAAGCGGGTGACATATCATTAACATCGTAAACTGAAGGTGCATTCACTTTGCTTGCAAGGATTGCACTTTGTAACACGGTGATTTGAGGTAAATTTGTATTTTGTTGATTCGTTGTTGTTCCGAAATAATAACGTGCTGCAGATTCAATCGTATAATGATTGTCTCCATAAAAAATATTATTCATATAATAACTTAAAATCTGCTCTTTACTATATGTTCTTTCAATGCGTCTCGCAACAAACATTTCTTTTAGTTTTCTTGTTACCGTCTGTTGGTTATCATAATAAAAGTTTTTAGCAAGCTGTTGGGTAATCGTACTTCCGCCTTGCAAACGATTTTTATCTTTTATCGACGCAAAAATGGCTCGAATGCTCCCTTTATAATCGACACCCGAGTGATGGTAAAACCGTTTATCTTCCACTGCAATAAAAGCACCTCTCGTATATTTAGGCATTTGCGATGCACTCACATAACTGTCTTTTTGCTCGATACTTTTTAAATCAGATACATCCGCTTGCTGTGAGAGCATATACATCAAACCAATAAACAATGCAGCAATAAAAATTAAGACAAAAATCAATGTACGAAAAATGCGTCTTGGCTTCTGTTTTTTAGGCGGTTGACCTACAGGCTGGTAATACGTATTGTAATGCGGCGCATTGTCATGGGGTTTGTGCGGCAGACTTCCCCATTCGGTCTTTTCTTCTCATCCATGATGACCTACTTTCTCAATTTCAATTCACTAATTACTGTGAGTTTATCAAGTCCTATGAAATTTATCTATATATTTAATCAAAAATCAGTCTGCAGGATGAGGTTAAGCACGTATTTTGAATATTGATGTATAAAATGAAAAAATGGGTATATCAATCTTATAGGTTACTATATTGGAAAGGGAGTCGTAATAAAATGGGAAAAGTTAAAGCGAATATGGCACTTATAGAAGCATTAAAAGCTTGGGATATCGATCACGTATATGGTATTCCTGGTGATTCTATTGATGCAGTTGTGGATGGTCTTAAAAGTGCCGAAGATTCAATCAGATTTATTCATGTACGTCATGAAGAAGTTGCGAGTCTATCAGCTGCAGCTTATACAAAACTTACAGGTAAAATTGGGGTTGCTTTAGGAATAGGTGGTCCTGGTGCAGTACATTTATTAAACGGCATGTATGATGCGAAACTCGATAATGTACCGCAATTAATCCTCTCAGGACAAGCCGACAGTGATAAACTTGGGACAAAAACATTCCAAGAAATTAATTTACCGAATTTATTTGAAGATGTTGCTGTATATAATTACCAATTAAAAGACAGTGATGCTGACAATGTCTTTCAAATTGTAGATGAAGCTATTCGTACTGCCTACGAAAAGAAAGGCGTTGCAGTACTTACACTTCCAAACAACATTTTGAATACTAAAGTCGATGATAACTTCCCTTCTGAAGTTAAGCCTTATCAAAAAGAAAGACGCCAACCCGCTACGCATGAAATTCAAAAAGCCGCACGTTTATTTAACGACAGTAAACGACCTGTCATCCTTGTTGGTAAAGGGACTGAAAATGCGAAAGCAGAAGTACGTCAATTTATAGAAAAAGGTAAAATCCCTACAATTATCACATTGCCGTCTAAAACAATTGTCGGCGATCAGCATCCTTATAATTTAGGAAATATCGGTAAAATTGGTACAAAACCGTCATATCAAGCGATGCAAAACGCAGACTTGCTTATTTTAGCGGGGACAAATTATCCGTATATAGACTATTTACCTAAGAAAGATATTCCAGCTATTCAAATTGATGAAAACCCTGAAGCTATCGGACATCGTTTTAATGTTGATGCCCCAATTGTCGGTGATAGTCAACTGGCACTCCAAGCACTGATCGAAGCGATTGATCCGGTTTCTGACCGTCCATTTTTATCTGAAATGTTAGACCATAAAGAAACTTGGGAAGGCTGGATGAAAGAAGACAAGAAAAATACAGCTAAGCCTATACGTCCAGAGCGGTTAATGGATGCGATTAATAAAGTAATCACTGACGATACGGTTATTGCTGCTGACGTAGGAACATCTACAGTATGGTCTACACGTTACCTAAATCTTGGCGTTAATAACCACTTTGTTATTTCAAGTTGGCTCGGTACGATGGGCTGTGCACTTCCAACTGCGATTGCCTCACGCATTGCCTATCCAGGTCGCCAAGTGATTGGTATTACGGGAGACGGTGCTTTTGAAATGGTAATGCAAGACTTTGCTACCGCTGTTCAATACCGTTTGCCGATGGTACTATTTGTGCTCAACAATACGGAATTATCATTTATTAAATACGAACAGCAAGAAGCTGGAGAATTAGAATATGGTATAGACTTTAGTGATATGGACTTTGCTAAATATGCAGAAATTTGTGGTGGCGTTGGTTATACACTTGATAATCCTGACGACATTGATGCTATTGTACAAACAGCTGTACAACAACATAGACCGACTATCGTTAATGTTTATGTCGATAAAAACGCTGCGCCACTCCCTGGTAAAATTATGCCAGAACAAGCGCTAAATTATGCAAAATGGGCATATCGTAGTTTAACTGAAGATCGTAAATTTATTTTTAACGAAATGCCGTCACTGTCTACAGCTGTTAAACGTTTCCTTTAATTAATCGATTGTACAAATGCTAATATTTCCAAGCATCAAAGAGCTATATTGAAGGCGAAGAAAATTTCAAATTACGAAAGGCATACAGGTTTTTTGCTTGAGAATTTGTATCCTAGCTAGCACTCGGAGCGAGTTGGAAATCCATTCGATTTCTACCTCGCTCCTTTTTATTGACCGCTTCTTCCTTTAAAAATATATTTCTGATTAAGACGTAAAAAACTACCGTCAAATAAGATTTGACGGTAGCCTTCATTAATTGAATCTTGAATTATTTTAATGCATTCACAATTTCTCTGTTAAAGTCATCTAAGTCATCAGGAACTCTACTTGTCACTAAGTTTTTGTCCACAACAACTGACTCATCCACCACTTTAGCGCCTGCATTTGATAAATCTTTACGTACGTTAAGCACTGCAGTCAATGTACGCCCTTTTAATTCATCTGTATCAATTAAAATTTGTGGGCCATGACAAATGGCAAATGTTGGTGCGTCTTCTTTTAAGAAATATTTTGCGAAAGTACCATATCGTTGTTCTTCATCTCCACGTAATAAGTCTGGAGAAAAACCACCTGGCAATAATATCGCATCATAATTTTCAGGTTTTGCATCAGCAATACTTACATCTACAGTTGCTTTTGCACCATGTTTACCAACAACTTCTGAATTGGCAGTATTTCCGATTACTTCTATTTCATGTCCAGCTTCTTCTAAAGCTTCTTTTGGACTTGTAAATTCAATATCTTCAAATTGGTCTGCTAATAATACTGCTATTTTTTTTGCCATGATTCAATCACCTTTCTTTATTGTATCTAGTGTATTAAATACCCGGATTGAATTTGACTAAACATCACAAAATAAACTATTTACGTAACTGACTTACTTTTACTTCAAGTTGGTCTAGTAAATGAATCCACTCATCGATATCTTCAACGCTCACCTCATCAGGTTTGGTATGTTCTAATTCTTCTAAAAATTGAGATAATCTTTCTTTTATTTGATTCATCGTTTGTGGCTCTTTCATACTTTGCGATTCTCCTTTATAATTGCATTGTCATAGCTATATTAACATGAATTTGATATTCCTCAATAGCCAATATCAAACAATCATGTATTTTAAGATGAGGAGTTTTGATTATGATAAGCACCAAAAAGGATCCTATTACTATTAAAAATGATCCGTGGGAACCCTATTCAGATATCAATCGATATGGGCAACCTGTACTGAGTAATGTTGAATTTACAACAACTAATTTGTGCAATATGCGTTGCAGTCACTGCGCCGTGGGTTACACATTACAGACGAGAGACCCCGACCCGCTTCCAATGTCACTCATCACGCAACGATTAGATGAAATTCCAACTTTACGCACGATTTCTATTACTGGCGGAGAACCTATGTTTTCTAAAAAGTCTATTCGTGAAGTTGTTAAACCATTATTAAAATATGCCGAGCAACGGGGTATTTATGTACAATTGAATTCTAATTTAACCCTACCTTTAGATCGATATTTAGATATTGCTGAATATATCGATGTTTTACACATTTCACATAACTGGGGCACAATTGATACATTTACTGAAGTTGGATTTGGCGCAATGGACAAGCAGCCCCCATTAAAGGCGAAATTAAAACTCTATGAACAGATGATTTCAAATGCTCAAAATTTAAGTCGTCAAGGGATGTTTGTGTCAGCAGAAACAATGTTAAATAAAAGTACTTTACCTTATTTAGAATCAATTCATCATGAAGTGATTCACGATATGAAATGTCAACGTCACGAAGTGCATCCCATGTACCCTGCTGATTTTGCGAGTCAATTGGAAGTACTCGATCTTAAAACGATGAAATCTGCAATCTCACATTTATTAGATGTGCGCGATAAAGACACTTGGATGTTGTTCGGTACATTACCTATTTTTCCTTGTTTACAAGATGAAGCTGATGCACAATTAAGAGAAAAATTAAAACAAGCGCCAAATGTATCGACACGAAATGATCCAGATGGCAGAAGCCGTTTAAATGTGAACGTATTTACGGGTAACGTCATTGTTACAGATTTTGGCGACGAAACCGGTACGATTTCAAACATTAAACAAGATCGTTTAACAGATGTATTTCAACGTTGGATGGCGACGCCACTATCAAAATCGATCAATTGCCATTGTCCTCAATTTGAATGCTTAGGTCCTAACATTCTAGTTAAAAATATGTATTACTCAAATGTTGATTTTAAAAAACAAGAACAACGGATGCACCAAATTTTTTCTTAATCCATTGAAAATATCCATATGCTAAAAAGGCAAAGATGTGTTTACAAAAGTAGAAGGGTCACTTCTGTAAATCATCTTTGCCTCTTTTTTAACTCAACGCTACACGTATTTTTCAATTACGCTTCAAATTTTGTATTTAAATCAGTCTAAAACGACATTCCATCGGGACTGATGCAACTCTAAATTAATCGTTTTTACTGTTTACGTTTTAAGTCAGAAATAAATTGTAATGTTTTTTTGCTTTCTTTTCTTCTTTCTTTACGACGTTTCACACGCACTTCAGCTGTTTCATGAAACCATTTTTCAGCTTCAGTTTCTGGATAAATGTCAGGTACTTTTGTAGGTTTGCCATCTTCATCCAATGCAACGAATGTTAAAAAGCTTAATGCCGCTAACTCTTGCTTATTATTATGAATATCTTCAATCATAATTTGAACACAAATCTCCATCGAAGAACTGCCGGCATATGACACCATAGCGATATAAGTCATGATATCGCCATTTTTAATCGGTTTTAAAAAGTCTACAGAATCCGTTGAAGCAGTGACAACGGTATTATTTGCATGCTTCATCGCACAAATTGCAGCAATCTCATCGATATTGGCCATCATCGTACCGCCAAACAGCGTGCCTAGGTGATTTGTATCCGTCGGAAATACTTGTCTAGATTTATATACTTTTGAATCTTTCATTGCTCTTTTTTCTACATTTGTCATATTCTAAACCTCTTTTTATATCAATTTGCCCAATTTCCATCTTTGAAAACTAACTCTTCAGATCCATCTACTTTAACGCCATATATATTCAAATCACGACTACCAATCATAAAGTCAACATGTTTCAGTGAATCATTTAAGCCATGTGCTTTTAATTCTTCGCTCGTCATCTCTGTACCGCCTTTAAGGTTAAATGCATAAGCTGCACCTAATGCGATATGACAAGAGGCATTTTCATCAAATAATGTATTATAAAAAATAGTATTACGATTAGATATCGGTGAATCATCAGGAACTAAAGCCACTTCACCTAAGCGACGTGCACCTTCATCTGTATCTAATAAAGAGGCAAGCACTTCTTGACCTTCTACCGCTTCAAAATCAACGACACGACCTTCTTCAAATGTCAGTTTAAAGCCATCAATAATTGTACCATTATAACTTAAAGGCAATTTATTCGAAACCGTGCCATTCACGCGTCGGCAATCAGGCGCTGTAAAGACTTCTTCAGTTGGAATATTAGCGATAAATGCTTGGCCATCAGGTGTATAGCTCGTTGCATCTTCCCAAATATGGCCTTTCGCCAAGCCAACGACTAAATCTGTACCTTCAGAGATAAAATGAAGTGCATCATAAGCTTTATCATTAAGGTAATCGGCTTTCTCTTTTAATAATTGTGTATGTTGCTCCCAATTGGCGATCGGATCATTCCCGTCGACTCTGACGATATTCAATATATCATCTAAAAACTTCGCAAAAGCAGCTTGTGGCTCTAAATCTGGATAAACTCGCTGCGCCCATGCTTCTGATGGATAACAAGCTACCACCCAAGGAAATGCATTCTTTTGTGATTCCACCATATACGGTTTAAAAGCATGACTATGATTTAATTGAGCGGCTTTTAATTTATTCGTATCTATTCCATTCAATAAATTAGGATCTTCAGTAATCAGTGCTAAGTTACTTGCACCACGATTCGCATAATCCATACGCTCTTCTACATCATAGGCCTTCACATCTTTTTCAAAAAATGAAGCTGGTTCATATTCATATGCATAACGTTTGAGTTGTGGGTCGGCGTATTTCACTCTGACGTCAGAAGCACCTGCAAGATAAGCTTCTTCTACGATACGTCTCGTAAAATCTACAGCCTCAACTGTTGTTCTGATAAACACGGGTTGCCCTTTCTGAACGTTCATTCCAACGTTGACGAGTAATTTTGCATATTGTTGTAATCTTTCTTCAATTGCCATTAAAATACCCCCAATTGTCTATTTTCTTATATCACCCAATGCCTCCGTAATACCAGACATTTCACGAGGTGTAAAATCCTTTTTCGTTGTTACAAAAGCATAAATATCTTCTATATCTTCGCGATGGGATTCGCTGTAGTTATCCGGATCAATTAAACCTGGATTGACTAAGTTTAATCGATTGCGTATTTCTATAATCATTTCTTCAATTGTCTTTGACATGATGACCATCCTTTCGTCTACAATATTTTATCAAAGTGACGAATGTTTGAAAAATTTTTAACAGAATTACTTTCGTATTGTTTTAAAAACAGCTAAAATGGGCATATAGATTAGGACACGGAGGTTATCTACATGACAACAGTTGCTTTTGTATGTTTAGGCAATATTTGTCGATCTCCAATGGCTGAAGCAATTATGCGCCAACGCCTTAAAGATCGCAATATTGACAACATTGAAGTATACTCAAGAGGTACGGGCAAATGGAATTTAGGAGAGCCCCCTCATGAGGGTACCCAAAAAATTTTAAATGCGCACGACATCCCATTCGATGGTATGATTAGTGAATTATTTACAACACAAGATGATTTTGACTACATTATTGCAATGGATCAAAGTAATGTAGATAATATTAAAAAAATTAATCCTCATCTTAAAGGGAAGTTATTTAAATTATTAGAGTTTAGTGATATGACAGAAACAGATGTGCCTGACCCATATTACACAAATAATTTTGAAGGTGTCTATGAGATGATACAATCTTCTTGTGATCATTTAATAGACTATATTATTCAGGATACGCGAAAGGAGTAACAACATTATGCAAAACAAATTATTACCGGGGATTTTAATTGGCGCTACAATTGGTGGAGCGATTGCATTGATTGACAAAAATACACGTCGTTCACTTAAATCATCAGTTCATCAAATTAAAACAGGTGAACGTTCAAGCGAACCTTCTAAATTTGGAGAATTAAAAGATGAGTTCTTCTATTGGAAAGATACAATTGATGAAATTCGTCGTAACAATCCAGAATTAGAACGTTCATTACGTCAAGCTAAAGATACATTTGTTGAACGTAAAAACAATAAACAAATTGGTTTATAAGTAAATGCTTTTAAACAATAAGCGGGGATAAGAGCACAGCAGATTCACGTCAACTTCAATACCGCATGTCAACGTTATGAACGTATGAGCTACGATAGCGAGATAACAACAAGTTAAAAGAAGTTTGAGTTTCACTTATTTGTTGATGGATTATGGTTGCTCACGCGCTTTATGCCGTAAAAGATGTACAGTTCGTTGGCGTTACGCTCTTATCATGGGCAATTTCAATGCATTCTTTTAGAATGTACTCAGAGATTGCCTTTTTTAATATCAAAAGAAGGAGCTTCGATATGTCAAAAAACGAAGAAAAATCAAAAAGCATTGTAGATGAGGTGAAAAGTAAGTTCTCAAATGAGCATCACTCTAAAAATGAGGGGCAGCATCCTAATCGTAAAGGCGATGCAAAAGGTGAAATTGAAGAAGACCGCATTTATGTTAAACCTCAACAGTTTCAATCTAAAGAAGCATCAAAAGACAACCAAACCTTCTTTGTCTCAAGAATAAACAAACCAGTAAAATATACTGACCGCCCTAATTTTGTGAGTTATTTGATTTATCGTATAGGAAAAGATGATGCCTCTGGTCTCGCAGCACAGTTGGCATATTATTTCATGCTTTCATTGTTCCCAATGCTTATCTTTATTTTATCTTTAGTTCCAATGTTCAATATCGATCGACAAGCAATTATTGATCAAATTAAAGATAAAGCGCCTGCTGATACAGCCTCCATCATTACGAGTATCATTAATGATGTCATGGGCAATGCTAGTGGCGGATTGCTCTCAGTCGGTTTAATTTTGGCTTTGTGGACAGCTTCGAACGGTATCACTGCGTTAATGAATTCTTTTAACGTCGCATATGATGTTGAAGATAATCGTAACTTTATCGTATCAAAGGCATTAGCGGTATTTTTCACTTTACTCATTGGAATTACCCTACCTGTCACACTCGTTCTATTTACTTTTGGTCAACAAATCGGGAACTTGTTATTTGGGCCACTCGGTTTAGACGATCAAGTGCGCTGGGTATTTAGTCTTATTCGAACAGCGTTACCCGTATTAGTCATATTTATTGTATTTATGATTTTATATACCGTTGCACCTAATGTGAAAATCAAATTAAAATCCGTACTCCCTGGGGCGTTATTTTCAACAGTTGCATGGATTTTAGGTACACTTGCTTTTGGTTTCTACGTTTCAAACTTTGGGAACTACTCTAAAAACTTATGGCAGTATCGGTGGTGTCATTGTTTTAATGCTTTGGTTATACATCACGGGCTTCATTTTAATTATCGGAGCAGAAGTGAATGCGATTGTACATCAACGTAAAGTGATTAAAGGAAAAACACCTGAAGAAGAAACGTATGATGAACTTGAAGCTCAAAAAGAAGAAGATTTAGCAACTGCGTACAACAACTACGGGACACAATCAGATAAATTTGAACAACATCAAAATCAAGATGAACAATCATCAGTAGATCCAGAATCTGAAAAAGTTGAACATTCACACACTGGACGTTCAAAGCATATTAAAACAACTGACGATAAATAAGACGGATTTGAAACACATTGGAGGCGCTTAGGGTGACATTATTAAATCAAATTTTAAAATATAATAAAGACTTTGTGGCAAGCAAAGCTTATGAACAATATAGTACAAGTAAAACGCCATCTAAAAAAGCTGTATTGCTGACTTGTATGGATACACGTTTACAAGATTTATCGACAAAAGCACTTGGTTTTACAAACGGGGATTTAAAAGTCGTTAAAAATGCTGGTGCTACAATTAGTCATCCTTATGGTTCAACGATGCGTAGTTTACTTGTTGGTATTTATGCACTTGGTGCTGAAGAAATTATTATTATGGGGCATAAAGATTGTGGTATGGGGAATATTGATGTCGACGCCGTTATGAATACAATGGAACAAAGAGGTGTCGATCAAAAAACGTTTGATATATTAGAACACTCTGGCATTGACGTTCCTAACTTTTTAAAAGGCTTTGATGACGTTTATGAAAATGTTAAAAAGAATATACAAATGATTTATTCCCATCCCCTATTTGACAAGAAAGTACCTGTTCATGGATTAGTCATTGATCCGCACACGGGTGCGTTAGATCTCGTCCATGATGGCTATGGGAAAAATTCAATCTAATGCTATTAAAGAAGCGGGACAGAAGTCAAATCGATTTCTGTCCCACTTTCTATATTATTCAATTAATCCATGTTGAAAGGCATAAATCACTGCTTGCGTACGATCTTGCACTTCTAATTTACTTAAAATATTACTCACATGTGTTTTCACTGTTTTAATCGTAATATGTGAAGCACTTGCGATTTCTTGATTTGAATACCCTTTTGATATCAATAATAGGATTTCCATTTCACGCTCTGTCAGTAACTCATATAATTCCGCTCTTTGTTTCATGCGATTGCGCATTTTCACAAGGACTTCTGCTTCAAATACAGACTCGCCTTGACTTGTTTTTCGTATCGCTTCAGCAATATCACTTGCACTTGTCGTTTTAAGAATATAACTATCGACACCTGCATCTAAGGCACGATAAACTTCTTTATCCTCAATATAACTTGTAAGCATGACCACTTTAATATGTGGTAAGTCTTTTTTGATTTGTGTTGTCGCTTCAACACCGTCCATGTCTGTCATCACTAAGTCCATTAAAATTAAATCCGGATGAAGTTCATGTGCTTTTTGAATAGCCTCTTTCCCTGAAGCCCCTTCCCCTACAACCTCAATATCCGGTTGCGTGGATAAATAGCTAGATATTCCAATTCTAACCATTTCATGATCATCTACAAATAATACTTTAATTGTCATTATGTACCTCCTTATCAAGTGGTGCCTTTACTTCTATTCTCGTCCCAGCGTCTGGCAATGAAACGATATGAAAGGTTGCCCCGATTTCTATTGCACGTTCACGCATATTTTTAAGTCCATAACTTTGCTCTAATTTGTCATCTACATTAAAACCGATACCGTCATCTTGAATACGCAACAATAAATAGTCTTCACGATTGAGCAATTCGACAGTAACTTGTTTCCCTTTAGCATGACGTAATGTATTAGAGATGGCTTCTTGAGTGATTCGAAATAAGTGGTCTTCTATCCCTTTTGGCACTTCAAATTCGTCAATTTCTTGTACAACTTTCATTGGAACTTTTCTTTGTAGATCTGTAACTAATGATTTAATACCTTCACCTAACGAGCGGTCTTTAAGTCCTATCGGTCTCAAATGTAACAATAACGCCCGCATCTCCAACTGAGAATCTTGGACCATTTTCTCTAAAGTTGGAATTTGCTGATCGAGTGGTGGGGTTAACTCTGTTTCTTTAATCGCGGATAACATCATGCTTGCCGCAAAGAGTTGTTGGGACACACTATCGTGTAATTCCCTAGCCAACCGTTGTCTCTCATCTTCAATTATTTTTTTCACTTTCAAATCGTTCATATTATAAGATTCGTTCGTTAAATTTTGAGTTTTAATACGCATTTTATGAAGTTCTTGATTCAAAGGAACAAGGGCTTGATACAGTTCAATCGTCTCATTATATAATTCGATATGTTGGTCATTGATCCCTACTGTTTCCCCTTCAAATGCACGTTCAATTTGTTGCTTCAACCAATCATTTTGTTGATTGATTTTATAGGCAAGTACGCTACCTACAATGATACAAAGAAAGATAACGATTAAATTTAAAAAGATAAATACGGGAATCCCAAAAATCTGGGTATAAAACATGCCTTGAAAATAAATGATATTAGTAAAGACTTTATCAATAAAGAAAAAAGCAGTAAACATACTGTAGACTAAAATCAACATTGAGCCTATGGCACGAACGTAATGGTTCATCGATAAACCACCTCAACATCACCTATAAATGTTGAGACGAAAATATTAACCGTATAATTTTCAGCTTTATGTTGTGAAGTTAACTGGATGTTATCATTTTCGATTTTGCATTGTTGGCGGTCGAGCGTCACTTTACCATAGAAGGCAGAAACATTTAACTTTACATTGTAATTTAAAGGAACAATGACTTGTACTTTACCTACAATATGGCGAATCACAACATGGTTTTGCATCTTTAAATTGGCCGCTTTTGTCATGTCTATTACGATATCACCCATGCCATGCTGAATTTGCAAATCTTCCCATTTATACACATAAACCGGTGTTTTTTGGTCACCAAACCATTTTTGTTTAATAAAACTATGTTTTTCAGTCGCATCATCCGTAGATAATATTTCTAAAGGTTTACGTTTATAAATAATATAACGTACCGCTACGATGATAATAAAAATAAATAAAATAATCAGCGTGTATTTATTGGACAGTAATGTAAATAAAATCATTAACGTCCCAATCCAAAAACAAAGCAATCCACGCACTTTATGAAAATAAATATAACCGACATACATTAAAATACTACCGAGTAATAACACAAATAAAAAGCCGATTTTTTCAAAAAAGATATAGTAAAAATTGGCTATAATCATTAGAGCAGTAAATATAATGAGCAACTCGGTCGAAATATATTTTTGTGTCATATTTCCACCTTTCTAGTATGCACGCAACAATAATTGAAGTAAATCACATTCCCTCTTTACGTAATTTTTATCTTCATTCAACTGTTGATAAAATGACTCCAATTGTGCATACTCTTTTTCAATTTCGTTCAAATCATCTTTAATTGTATTAATATCAACGCCATAAATATTTTTTGCGCATTGAATATGATGTTGATCCATCAGATCGATATATTTATTTTCTAATTCAATTGTTCTTCTGTCAATCATCAACTGTAACTGCACTTTTTTATGCTGCATATAATATAATGCTTGGTCGATATCGTGTATTTTCAAATCTAAGTGGTTTAAATATTGACTGAATACTTGATGATAAAGTTCGTAAAAAAATCTTTCAAAATAGGCTCTTAATAGTTGTACCATAATCAAATCACCTCATATGTTACCCCTATTATAAAATGGTCCTGCGCCTTAAGGAATAGGCTACAGAACCATTTCTATTTAAGACTTAAGTCTCAATCTATTCAGCATCGATGCTTTTTGTTGTTAATACCGGTCCATCTTTTGTGACGATTACCGTATGCTCAATTTGCGCAACAAAACTTTTATCTTTAGTTTCAAACGCCCACTCATTTTTACCTTCTGTAACATAAATTGCATTTGATGAAATAAAAGGTTCGACTGCAAGTACCATACCCTCTTTGAGCAATGTTTTTTCTTGAGGATCAAAGTAGTTTAAAACATGTGCGGGTGCTTCATGTAAAGATTCACCTACACCATGACCTGTTAAGTTTTTAATGACTTTCAAATCATTTTTACGCGCTGTCGCATGAACAGCTTTCCCGATTTGGCTTAACTTTGCGCCTGGTTTTACTTTTTTCATGGCAGCATCAAATGCTTCTTGAGCGACTTCACATACTTTATGTTTAATTTCTTGATCTGTCTCGCCTACGACAAATGAAATACCTGTGTCTGCATAATAACCATTTTTCAATGCAGATACATCAATATTTACAAGATCTCCTTCACGGATCACACGTTTGCTTGGAATTCCATGTGCGACTTCTTCGTTCACACTAATACAAGTTTGGCCAGGAAAATTTTCATCATGAATCGGCGCAGAAATCGCACCTGAAGCTTCAAACATATCTTTCGCAATATTATCTAGCTCTTTCGTTGTAATTCCTGGTTTTGTTGCTGCTTTCATAGTATCTCTAATATTTGCGCAGATTGCACCAATTTCTTTTAAAGCTTGTAATTCTTCGTCAGTTTTTACTATCATTTTTATCCCGTTCCTTTTAAAAATTTATACAGTCCTTATTATAACAAAAATTTTTTGATATACTAATAATGAACTATGGAACAGGAGATTTTGAATTATGAAGGATAAATGGTATAAAAATTTAGTAGGTGCCCGCACAATCAAAACCGGCTTAGCAACTTTTTTAACTGCATTATTTTGCTTATCACTGAATCTAAACCCCATCTTCGCTATTTTATCAGCAGTTGTGACAATAGAACCCACCGTTAAAGCTTACATTCGAAAAGGTTATAAGAGGCTTCCCGCCACAGTAATGGGCGCATTTATCGCTGTCGTCTGTACATATTTTTTAGGCGATGATTCAGCGTTTACGTATGGTTTGACCGCGACACTTACCATTTTATTATGTATCAGATTTAATTTACATGTTGGTGTGACCGTTGCCACTTTAACCGCACTTGCGATGATTCCAGATATTCACGACAATTATACATTCAACTTTTTTTCTCGCTTACTTACTGCAATTATTGGCTTGGTCACGGCTGGATTGGTCAACTTTGTGATCATGCCTCCCAAATATTACAATCAAATTGATGCCTTAATCGAAAAATCTGAAAGAGAAATATATCATCTATTTGATGAACGGATGAAAGAACTCATGTTAGGTTTATTTCAATCCGATAAAAGTGATAAAGCAGTCGAAGCACTTCATGTGTTAAACACTCGTATCGAAGAACTTCTAGGTTATCAACGTGATGAATTGAAATATCACAAAGAAAGAAATCACTCTGAAGAATGGTTGCGTCTTCGTAAACTGACCAACCGTGCACATGAAAATCGATTGATGATTACCCATTTATCCAACATCATCTATTTACCAAAAGATGCGATGATGCTATTTAGTCATGACGAAAAAATCGCTATTATTACAATCTCTCAACGTATTGATCAAATTTTTAAGTGCGGAACGCTTATGCCTGAAAGAAAGGCAGCTACAACACTTAAAAACTCAGTTAAAAGTTTAAATGACTTTGATTAAAACCAAGTTAAAAGTCATACCATTTATGAGATATTGTTGATATATCGTATTTTACTGTTGCGCTATAAAGTGAATTAACATGGCTGATGTATTTCTATTTAATACTAAAAACTACCAATAAATAAAAAGTGATTTTAACTAAAATTAGTTAAAATCACTTTTTAATATATTTTTATTACAATTAATTTTTAAAATTAATTTAAAACCAAATCTTCAAAATCATATATCCGGTATTTCATCGTATTTTTTAAATGTAATTGATTTCTAGACCACGAATCATATTTTTCATATAACAGTAAAATTTTAGAGTTTTTAGTTTCGGTTAGTGCAGAATAGGAATAACCATCATTTGCATTATTTACTTCTTTATGTTTAACCCAGTCTATATCATTTGAACCATTTTCCACAAAGCCTATCCATATTTGACCATTATTTCTTCCTGTAGTCGAATTCGGTGAACTTTAAATTATTACATCTTTACCTTCAACTTTTTTTGAAGCTTTTATTACTGACAGTTGTGTCCCGTATCTAGTTTGTTTTATTTGATTAAGATATCGTACTTTGTCCCATGTATTACCATGATCATAACTTGTCATATAACCGATTTTACCTGTAGTAGTTCGTAAAAACGCTTTTATTACACCTGGTTTCAATTCAATCATTTGCGCTTCAACAGTTGCATTTTTAAAAGGTAGCTCTGCTTTTGTAGACTTCCATGTGTAACCATGATCATCGCTGTATATAAAGATTAATCCTTGACTTGTATATGATGAAAATATTAACCGCCCATTAGATGTTGCTAAACCTTGACCTGGACTTAAATACGTTGCATTATGATTCAATCCTAAAAATGGCGGTAAAATCATTGGATGATTCCAGTTTTTTCCATCATCACTTGTTGTGTAAGCTAAATAATTCGTAGGTGTTACTTTAAAAATAGAATCTTTATAAAAAATATTCATTTTAACTTTCTTGCCATTATGATACTCTTTTAGTTCATTACCATTAAATCTCACTGAATATTGAGTTACGTACTGATACTCACCATTTTTTAGAATATTATAATTCTCATCTACTTTATATTCAGTTGGTTTTTGTTGCTTATCATTAAATATTAAACCATCTTCTCTGATGGAATAGTCATAATTATTGTCATTCTCAAATTTTAATTTTAAATAATAATTTTCATTTATTTTTTTAAACCCTGAATCATTTTTTAAAGCATTATTATTGCCTACACCTGCTGGCATCATGTCAGCCATTAAAAAAATTGTATTAGTCTTTTTGTCTTGTACTATAGCAGAATCGATAAATGAAGCACTGCCCTGAATTTGCTTGTTTTTACCCACATTATCTCTAGGCCAGTCAATTAATTGATTTTCATAATCTTGGAAATGCAAAGCTAATTTTGGAGAAGACCAAGTTTTACCATCTTCACTTATAGATGTTGCAATATTAATTTTACTCTTAGCATCATGAGTACCACCATAACGTGCGTCAGCACTAGCAATAATATTTCCATTGTTTAATGTATATAACACAGGAATTCTAAAATAATTTGCTTGGGTTTCATCTCCTGCAGTAAAAATATCTTTATCCATTGTAACTTTATCCTTCGCTAATGCATTTATATTAGTTATCAAAAACATACTCAATAATAAAGATATCAACAAAAGTAAAGAAAACTTAAATAAATATTTCATTAAATGTTCACTTCAGTTCTTTCTCGTTCTTCTCTTAATTCTCTAGCAATTCTATCAGTGGTTTTCTTATTCATAGGATAACCAAATATTAAAATTAGCGCCGCCACTAAAAAAAGAACGGCAGGTAATAAGTTAGAAAGCATATAAATTCTTTCTTGAACAATTGCTGATTGCATTACTCCTCCACTTGTAGAAGATTGATAGCCGATTACTGCTAACATAAGTCCCCCGATTCCTCCTGAAAATGCTTGCGCTACTTTTCTAGCAAAAGAATTCAAACCATAGACTGTACCATCTTCTCGTAAACCTGTGTGATACTGATGCGCATCAATAACATCTGTAATTAACGCCCAAACAATAACATTGAAAACTGAGTATCCTATTGTTGCAAAAAACATTAATGATACGTACACCCATGGGTTCGTTGTATGCAAGAAAAAGAGTATGAAAAACATTAGTGAAGAAAAAGGTAGTGCTACCATTGTGACCTCTTTCTTTCCGAATCTTCTGACAAAATAAATTGTAGGTGCTGCTACTAAAATAACTGTTCCCCAATTAAATAACATTGCTACTGACATTGCTTTTGGATTATGGAAATAATCATTAAATAAGTATGTTGTAGTTGTGCCGTACAAAATTTGTGTAAGTACTACAAAAAAATCAACGATAATTAATATCAAAATTGCACGATCCGTAAATAATCCTTTTAACAAACGACCGATAGTTACTTTTTCTTTTTTCTTAATCTGTACACGTTCTACTAGCATTTTATTGATAATTATATAGACCACAAATGCAATGCTACAGCAAATTAAAGCAATTATAAAAAATCTCATTCCTGAAATTGTTTTTTCACCATGTTCATTTGTTTTGTATATAAATATTGGAATTAGAAATCCAGTTGTAGACATACCAATAGCTGCCCCTACACTTCTAAATGTCGATAAGGCTGCACGATCATCCGGATGGTCACTAATTGCTGCTGCCATAGAACCATATGGTATATTAATAGCCGATAATACAACCCCAAAAATCAAATAAGTAGCAAAAACATAAATAATCTTAGAAACGTCATTCCAATCATTGACTAAAGGTAAGAAAAGTAATAATGAAATCAAGCAAAAAGGATACTTCATTCGTCTAATCCATGGCTTAAACCGGCCTTCAGGCGTCAATTCCGCAATGTCTATCATTCTTCCTACAGAAATATCAGCAAATGCATCAATAATTCTTGAAATCATAAATAATATTCCTACAATACCACCAGCAATTCCTAATACATTTGTATAATAAATCATTAAAAAGCTATTTACCAAACCTAGAATAGCATCATTACCAATATCACCTAACATATATCCTATTTTATCTTTGATTCCAAAAGGTTTTGCATCAACTTTTATTGCAGTCATTTTGTTATCATCTGCGCTTGTAATTTTTTTGACTTCCATTTCTAACACAACCTTCAAAATGATTAATATAAAACTTTATATTGATTTTTCTATAATCTCACTTAACGCAACTTTTCTATCCTCTACACTTGATAATGTTGCAGCATCAGCTGTAGCAATTGCTTCCTCAGCAGCAGTCCCGTCTAAAAGTTTCAAATATTCACTAGTGACCTCTTCACCATGTAAAACATTATTAAAAAATTCCATTTCTTTATGAATTAAAGTATTTAACCATAAAGGTGTTCGTTTTCCAGGATGGCCGTACTGTATAGCACCATCCATTTCTGTTCCATGATATATTTGAGTACGGTTATCATCCTCTTCTTGTGTTTCGTGAATTAGAAAATGTGTTTCCTCGCCATTTACTTTCAAAGTTCCTCCAGTGTCATATAAGTTAAGCATTATTGCCCCTTTTGTACCTTGAATCATTACATAATGCTCACCCCATCTAAATGCCTAACCCCATTCTAAGTGAGCATATCTGTTACCAGAAAATTCTAAATTCATTAATATAAAATCATCTTCATCACCAAATTCATCTCCTTGATGTGCGATATCAGATGCAATCATCGATACCTTTTCTGGTAATCCTCCCATAATAAACTGAACACAATCTAATTCATGAATATGATGATACAAATGACCACCTGATTGATCTTTCATTTTCTTCCATGAAATATTTGATTGAGCTTCTTCCCAACCATTTCGTGTTGTTTTAACAAAGAGTATATCCCCAATAGCACCTTGATTTATAAGATTTTTAGCATGACGAACGCCATTAAAGAAATTCATAATATGACCCGCCATAAATGTCACGCCTGCTTTTTTACAAGCATTTACCATTTCAACACAATCTTTATAATTTAAAGCTATTGGCTTTTCACAAAAGACATGCTTCTTATTCTCTGCTGCTTTTAATACAGATTCTTTATGAAGATGATTAGGTGTAGCTACAATAACGCAATCCACTTCATTATCAGTCACTAATTCATCTAAATGATGAGCTTGTTTACATTCTAATTCTTTAGCAATCTCCTTTCCGTTTTTCGGGTCAAAAACAGAAATAATCTTAGCCCCTTTGTTTTTTTTCATTGCTCTTGCAAGTTCAGCACCAAAATAACCCGTTCCGACAATACCGTATCCAATAGTTTTTTCCGACATACTAAAACCCCTTTCAAATAGATGTAAGCCTTTCCAAAAATATACATTGAATAGAATTATATTTCAATATTTATTAAAATTTTGAAAGGTGTTTCAATCCAAGCCGGAATTTATCTTTATTAATAGGTAAATATTAATTTATATTTCAGAAATTTCCTGTTTTTTATCTATAATTGTCTCATATATAATTAGGAAGCCAGTAAATGAATTCTTATGAAAACATTTACTGGCTTCTTTTTTAAAACATAGTTTAAATTATATAAAACTTTAACTTTTATTTTTACGCGCTCGATCTATTAATACTTGTTTAGCTTGTTCTTCTTCAGCATTATCAACATGAAGGGGTTCAAACGGAATACCTTTTCGTTCTGCAGCAGCTTTCAATAAGTAGTCCGTCATCTCATGATTTTTTGGTAAAATCGGACCATGTAAATAGGTTCCTAATAAATTTTTATAATGTAGACCTTCTTTTTTGTCTGTATCATTATTACCATAACCATAAGTCACAGTCCCTAGCGCATCATATTGATGATACGTACGTCCACCATGATTTTCAAAACCTACAATCGTACCAAAAGTCTCACTTTCGATTACAATGTCCCCTGTCAATCGCTCTTGATTCGCCTCTGTATAAAAATCAAGAATGTGTAAACCTTCGAGTACTTCACCGCTTGGTGTAATATATTTTTCTCCTAAAAATTGATATCCACCACAAACTGTCAATCCTGGCATCCCATCTTCAATGGCTGTCTTCAACTCTGTTTTTATTTTGCGCAATGACTCAGTCGCTAAGCTTTGTTCTCGGTCACTGCCACCTCCGATAAAAAAGAGGTCCGCTTTTGATAAATCAATATCACTTGTATCGTTGATATCTACGACGTGAAGTTGAATATTTCTTTGTTTTGCTCGATATTTGAGCGCCATAATATTACCAATATCACTATATAAATTTAATTTATCTGGCATAAAATGATAAACCGTTAACTCATGCATTAGGCTCATCCTCCTCAAACGAGCGATTTAATTGTTCAAGCATTGGTGCTAAAGACGTATAGTTTGGAATCGCAACTGTAAAACTTTCATAATTCATAGTCATTGCTGTAGCTTTATAGATATCTTTTTCAAGAATAATTGGAACAGTTACTTCCGCAATTTTTAAGCGTAATTGTAATTCTTCCGCTCTTGCCCCAGTCACAATAATCGCTTCAATTTCTTGCTCGCTTAACTTTTCAAAATCCGCATCATAAATCCATGATGTATCTTTACCATCTGCCGCAAAATCATTTAAGCTGATTACATATACTTTCGATTCATTTAATTTCTCTCCCATCGCAATGGAAGCATTCATACCAGCAGGGTTTTTAGCTAAATTAATGAGGGCTTTTTTTGTACCACTTTCGAAATACTGCATTCGACCATTATCAGACGTATATGTTTCAAAGCCTTTTTTAATAGCATCATTATCTAAACCAAGGTCTCTTAAAACTGTATAAGCTGCTAACGCATTATACGCGTTAAAATCCCCAGCTATTTTCATGTCGAATGTCGCATCATTAACATTCATTTTAATAAAAGGATTAATTGTAAATGATTTCACTTCGTATTTCGGAGTTTGACGATTGAAACCACATCGACATGTATAGTGTCCTAGCTGATTATAATGAATATGGGAATAGTTTAAAAGCGCCCCACAACTCGGACAGTATCGGCTTTCATTCATCGTAGACTGTTCAAATGTATACGCATGTGCTTTCATGCCATAATATGTGACATGATCACTCGCAATTTTCAAACGACTGACGAATGGGTCATCTGCATTTAATAAAAGATGAATACCTTTACCTTGAATCGCTGAAATAATACCGTTCACCATAATATCAATTTCTCCAAAACGATCCATTTGATCTCTGAAAAAATTAGTAAAAACCATTTTCGTTGGCGTCATTTCCTTTAAAACACGTGGTATTGAGCCTTCGTCAATTTCTATAATTGCAATTTTTGTTTGATTTGAAGATTGAACAATGAAAGCTGAAGTGATACCAGCTGCCATGTTTGCACCTTCATTATTGTGAATAATCTCAATGTTATTCGCTCTTAATGTATGACCGATTAAATTAGAGGTCGTCGTTTTACCATTTGTGCCACTCACAAATACAACTTCATCAACACGACCTGCTAATTTACGTAAAATATCTTTATCAATTTTTCTCGCAACTTGACCTGGCAAATCTGTCCCTTTTCGGCCTGTTGCACGACTTGCTTTTCTGGCAAGCTTTGCCATATGAATTGCTGTCCATTGTCTCATAGCACTTTCTCCTCCAATTTACTTAAAACATTATACCATGACGCGCGATTTTACAAAATAAATTAAACGATGATAGATTAACGCCCCTATTTTTAGGATATATTTATAGTCACCCACTCGAATTGCATTTTTGCATCAATGATTGAAAAAGGGTAAAATGTCTGTGGGGCACAATCTTACAATGGGGTGACTTTTATGTTAAATCAAAAATTACTAGATGCTTTAAATCAACAAATGAATCATGAATACTTTGCAGCTCATGCGTATATGGCTATGGCTGCATATTGTGACTATCATTCTTATGAGGGCTTTGCAAATTTCTATATAGAACAAGCTAAAGAAGAACGTTTCCACGGTCAAAAGATTTATGATTACATCAATGATCGCGGTGAAAAAGCGGTATTCAGCGACTTGAATGCACCTAAAGTTGACTTTAATTCTATACTTGAAACATTTGAAGATGGACTCAAACAAGAACAACATGTCACAAAACATTTTTATGAACTCTCTGAAATCGCGCGTGAAGAAAAAGATTATGCGACAATTTCATTTTTAAACTGGTTCTTAGATGAACAAGTTGAAGAAGAAGCAATGTTTGAAACGCATATCGATTATTTAAAACGTATTGGTGATGATGCAAATACGCTTTATTTATACGAAAAAGAATTAGCTTCACGTCGATTTAATGACCAAGCATAATTGAAATAAAAATCAGTTATATTCAGCAAAGTCGGTTGCTGTTAAACAACGATTTGTATTTTTTATCATGCGAAACTTTTAAAATTAAATGAGACATCCATCTTTACGCTATCGTTTTGATGGATGTCTTATTTATATTCATCATGCAATCTATCATTATGAAAATTATTTTTATGATTTCTTAGATTATGTTAATATTTATATATCTTTTTTAACGGAGTTGAATGACATGGCGACTAATGCCTTTGTAGCACTCGATTTTGAAACTGCCAATTATAAAAGAACAAGCATTTGTTCAGTGGGAATGGTCAAAGTGGTTGATAATCAGCTGACTGAAACGTTTTATACATTGGTCAATCCGAAAGATTATTTCTCACCACAAAATATTAGAATACATGGTATTCATCAAAATGATGTACAAGATGCACCTGATTTTGCATATGTGTATCCTTATATGATGCAATTTATAGATGATTTACCTGTTGTCGCGCACAATGCTGCGTTTGATATGTCTGTATTGCATGCTAGCATTCAAGCTGCAAATATGCAAACGCCTCCAATGACTTACTTTTGTTCTTATCAATTATCAAAACGTACTGTTGCTTCTAAACGACACGGCCTTAAACATATGATGTCACATTTTAAATTGGACTTTCATGGGCACCATGACGCTTTAAATGATGCTAAAGCATGTGCCATGATTACTTATCGCCTTTTAAAACACTATCCAAGTTTAGAAAATGTGCTTCAAATTTACGGTAAGCAACTGACCGATAAAGATTCATTATAAATAATCATAAATGGTCATATTTCGAAAAAACGCATCTTGCAAACTACCGACTGTGACCCCGATTAATCGAATCGGCGTATCTGCTTCTTTAAGCTCATAATAAAGTTCGTAAGCCACTTGATAAATGTCTTCCGCTTCTCTGACCGGTGTATTTAAACTTCGCTGTTTGGAATAATTTTCAAAGCGGTCCGTCTTAATTTTCACTGTCACAGTTCGCCCCGCTTGATTCAATTTTTCAAGTCGCTCAGCAATTTTATCACACAGCATTTCAATTTTTTGTAATATCTCTTCGTCATCATTCGTATCGATTGAAAAAGTACGTTCTGCCCCCACACTTTTCCGAATCCGCTCTGATTTAACACTTCTCTGATCACGACCCCGTACACGCTCATAAAGATGTTGCCCTTTCTTTCCAAAAAGTTGCACAAGCTCTCTTTCTGATTTTTGATATAAATCTTTTCCAGTAAAAATATCATGTTGTTGCATCTTCGCTTTTGAGGCCTTCCCTACACCTGGAAAATCACCGATATCTAACCCCATTAAAATATCATGTACATTGTCATAATCAATAACTGTGAGTCCGTTGGGTTTATTCATACCACTGGCTAATTTGGC